>NZ_JAIVFV010000009.1 GCF_020829445.1 Nostoc sp. CHAB 5836 | reverse complement strand
CTACCTTCATTGGTGGGTTGTGGAGTGCTTTGTGGATTTTGCCTCGTCGGCTGTTCTATTGTGGAGGTTCGAGGTATTGTTGGGATTATAGAAGAATCAACACGAACGTTATTATTCTGGGTGTTTGCGTTATTACTACCATTTATCCCAGATGATTGCTGAGTATTTAACAGAACTTGTCCTACCTCTTCAACGGAATTTAATGGGGAATTGTCTACAATCGGGTCTACTGGGGAATTGGTTGTGACAGTGTCCTCTGTGGAGGAAGTTGAAGGACTAGTAGTTAGCTGTGCAAAAGATGGGTTTTCAACTACTCCCTCACCTGTTACGGGTGACTGTGCATTCAAAGCCGCAGCAGTTTCAGCTTGAACACTAGCGATCGCTGGGTCGGGTGTAGGTGTAAGATTTTGCTTAGTTAAATCAAGCCCGCGAACCAAATCGCTCGTTTGATAAAAATTTCTCAGATCAAAATCGTATAAGCCCTGAAATTTGCCTTGAACTATAACCATCATCTGTCCTGCTTGCAGCACCTGAGTTTGAGAAGCTTCCCGATTAGAAACTTCAATGCCGCTATTTGTCAGCGCACCGACAATGGTGGTATCTGTTTGTTGGTTATAGCGTACAAATAGTGCTGAACCGCGAATTGCTGCTGCTGCACTTGGTGTTTGTATACGTGTTTCGCCCCTTCCAGGTGGGATAAGCAGTAATGCGGTTCCGTTTGAGAGTGTAAAGCTGCGAGTCTTTGGCAAAAATTGAAATATAGCCTGTTCCCCAAGCCTTGCTAAAGAGCCGTCGTTAAAGCGTAAGTCTGCTTGAGAAGCTCGACCAGTTGATAAACCATCTCCAGGAATCATTGCATCTGATTTGCGTGCAGGACGCTTCTTCTGTCTATCTCTGGGTATGAGTTGTACTAAGTTGCGGAGTTTTTGAATCTCTGCTCGTGTCAGAGGAGTTACGGCACTTACCTGATTTGGCAAAGGCAGTAGTATAACTCCCGATAAAGCAATCACTAATACTGGCAATGATTTGTAAAACATAGTTTGATAATTTATGAACTTCAACTAATACCAACAAAACTAAAGATTTCAGTTGCTGCTAATTGTTATAGTCCGTTTTTTTAGGTAAAATCCTTTGGATTTGAATCTAGATCAAAATAGATCAGGACTTACGCAAAATACCTCTCAAACTCTTCTTCCTCGCTGTCCTTTATGCCTCTGTAATTAGATTTTTATTACCTATGTGTAAGTTCTATAGATAACAAATAAACTATGTGTTTAGTTTGTTCAACTTTTCCTATAGATAACAAAGTTAGTAATAGATATAAACCTCATCTAAGTTGATAACCGTAGTTTTCGCCCTCACCCTAAATCCCTCTCCCATATCTGTCCGAGGGACTTTAAATCAGTGAACAGTTAACAAGTATCCGCATTATCGCAGTAACAGTGCGGGGATTTGACCCCGACCGAAACACGCCATGCCAGAGATATGGGGGACTCTAACTCCCAACGGAAAAATTAACTGATAATGCGGATACTTGATAACTGTTGAAAGTCTACCTCCCCTTCTCCCATACTTGGGAAAAGGGGTTGGGGCAATACTGCGTAGGTTTTGGCAAAAAAATAAAAAATGTGTAGGTTGGGGAGCCACTGCGTTGGGCGGGTTCCCCGACTTGTTCGCTTTTAGCGTTCCCGCAGGGTAGCACGTGGCGTTTGAGGAACGAAACCCAACCGAAAAGCGGGGTTTGTTGGGTTTCGCAAAGACTCAACCCAACCTACAAATATTAAAAACCTACGCAGTATTGGGGGTTGGGGGATGAGGGCAAATCCTTATTCATTAGAGTTGAACTACAGGTTTCAAGATAGACGTGGTTTACATAATTACATAAAGGGTTTCAGGTTCTATCGCTAGCGGGGGAGATGCTTTAGCGCAACGAGCGTCTGGGGTCTCCCCAATTGAAGCAAGTGGGGTGGATTTAGAGGGAACTAAAACTTTTTATACTCACAAGAGGACTTTTCAAACATCCTCTGAGGGATCTGTTGTAGAATGACTTACTGACTGTATTTCACTAAAGTTAAGCATAAACATTTACCGTATTATCTCAGTTGTGGAAAAAATTTGCGAAAAAATCCGAAAAGCAGCAATTCTAGTTTGTAAATATTAAGTATATACCTACAAAGCTCAGAATCGATGCACTCAATTGGATCTTTTGAGTCGGAACTTCCGATGCAGCCTGTCCGCCTACATTTGCCAACCGCGATCAACACAATCCAACCAGATGCGACTTAAAAAATGGAATAATTTGTTTTTTTGTGTTTTATTAGCGTCCAGTGGTGGAACCTGGTGGTGCATTAGAGTCGATGCGGCAAGATCTGCAAATACAGATGTTTGGCATTCTCAGAATTTAGCAAGGACACAGGTAAATTATCAGCAGTTATGTCAGAAGTTGCAGCAAAAGGCAATTAACTCTTTGTGCAAGCAGCCCAGTGAGTCGCATCCTTTAGACTCTCAGATCCCGTTAAATCTTGCACAGCAAACACTACAAACAACTCAAGCCCCAAACCAAACCGAAGAACCTGAAGATAGTCAAAAGCAAAATGATCCGCCACAGCTAGAATCACAGCCCAATAACTCACCGACATCTCCTTCAGACTCAAAAGACCAACTATTAGATACACCTGAGATAAATCAGTCCCAAAGGCTAGAGAGGCTAATACAACTGCTGCGATCGCGAAAAGAGCCATCTCAGTCTGAGGGCGATCGCGAATTGGGGTTGCAGGTGCGGTTACTACCCTTAGAACAGCAGCCACTCCCACCAGCACAACAACCTGTAGTTAAGTCTAAATCTATGGGCTATCTACAGGGACGTGTCGGCTACTTCCAGACAAATAATATTTTTTCCTCTAATGATAATCCTATAGAAGATGGTTTAATTATTTCTGGACTGACGTTAGCCTCTGCATATTTACCTTTGGGATCTAAGACTTATTTAAACGGCTCAATTGATGGTAATCTCATTCGTTATCTAAATCAGTCAGAATACCATTACAACCAAGTAAGATTTAATCTCAGTATTTACCAGCAGCTTTCGCGGCGAATGTACGGAGAAATCAGTTGGAGTAATCAACAGTTATTTTATGTCAACAACAGCGATGACCTGGATAGCTTTAAAGCAGGCGATCGCTTTTTAAATGAGCATTCTCTCCAACTATCTCTGGGACGCCGAGATCCCTTAACTCCAAAATTAACGCTAGATAGCTTCTACGAATTCAGTGTAAATTTTGCTGACCCCCAAAGTCGTAATCGCATAGTCAATTCCTTTTGGGTTTCTCTCAAATACGGCTTGCAAAAGCCTCTCCAGGTTGGTATCAACTACCAAACGAACTTATCAGACTTTACAGACCGCGATCGAGAAGATCTATTTCATCGGCTATTCGGGCACTTAAATTACCGAATATCCGATACTAGTAATATGAATGTCCAAGCTGGAGTAAATTTAGGTAGTTCAACCGCCGAAAATATTGATTTTAATGGCTGGTTCTTCATTATTAATTACAGTTTGGAATTAGGTCGGTTTTGAAATTTGTCATTTGTCATTTGTCATTTGTCATTTGTCATTTGTCATTTATAAGGGTTTCAGGTGTATTTACGTTTCGTAATATAGTTTGATTTATTCTTGCTGACTTACTTACTACAACTAGGGACTTGCACCATTCACGCAGGTTTAAATCTTTTCCCTCACCCCCAGCCCCTCTCCCATGTTTGGGAGAGGGGAGAGATAAGAGTGTTCCCCGAATCCCAAACATGGGATTCGGGGTTAGGGGATGAGGGCTATCAAGGAAATGGCACATTTGGGATGCTCCCCAATTTACCGCCCTGGAGTTGAGCATCGTTCTGTCTACTTACCCCTGGGGATTTGGTATGATTGGTGAAGTGGTGAGCTTTATCAAGGCCCGATTCACCTTCTTGCTCATGCACCACTAGAAACAATGCCACTGTATGTCCGTAGCGATGCCATTGTTCCCATCCAAGCTGTCAGGCAATACGTTGATCAAGCCCCACTCCATGAGATCCGATTACGGATTTGACCTGGTAATAACGAGTATCAGCTATTTGAAGATGATGGACAGACAAACGAGTATCAAGATAGCAAGTTTTCGCTAGCAAGTATCCGCATATTTACTGGCTCTAATCAAACAGCAGTAGAAATTGGAGCGAGAATGGGAGAATGGACATCTCCACCGCGTCAAATTGTAGAACTTGTTGGTGTTGGAGAGCAGCGTTTCCCAGATGATGGTAAGGCACATACTCTGCAATTTTGAAATACTCGCAAAGGTGGTTTTTTGAGCCCCCATTATTTCTTACTCTAAATTGTGCCAGAAAAAATATGTATAGAGGTAGATGAAAATCAAGTCAAGGGGTAACATAAAATACAAAAGATATAAATGTTTGAATGGAAAAAGTACGTAAATTTACTACGTTAGATAGATGCGGTTAGAGAACAATCAATGTTAAATGTTAACCGCTTGCGGGTGCAAGATAAATCTAAAATGCCGACAAATTCACTTGTGGCAAAAGTCGGAAGTGCGATCGCTGTTTTTGTTGGCAGCTTGGTACTAGTTGGCTGGTGGCTTGAGATTGAACTTTTAAAGCGTGGCTTTCTTGGTAGTCCGGCGACAATGAAAGTTAACACAGCGCTGTGTTTTGTGCTGTGTGGTGTTTCGCTGTGGCTATTTTCCAAAAGAGGGGAGCAGGGGAGCAGGGGAGCAGAGCAAAAGAATTCAAAATTCAAAATTCAAAATTCAAAATTATTTCCCCACTTCCCGACTCTGCTAATTTCCAGGGTCTGTGCAATAGCTGTGACTACAATTGCGGCGCTCACACTTTATGAATATCTGTTTGGCTGGAATTTCGGCATTGACGAGCTACTGTTTCGTGATTTACCAACTAGTTTAGCCACATCGCATCCGGGGCGAATGGGGGTGAACACAGCACTGAACTTTATGCTGGTCAGCGTCGCCCTACAGATTTTGATTCATCCAAAAACCCACCGCAGTTATTGGTATGCCCAAATTATCGCTCTAATTGCTACTTTAATTTCCTTTCAGGCGCTGATGGGCTATGCCTATAAAGTGAAAGTTCTCTATGGACTTGCACCTGATGCAACATCAATGACATTACATACAGTAGTGTTGTTCATTTTACTAAATATAGGCATTCTATGGGTGCAGGCAGACCAGGGGTTAATGAGGGTAGTTACAAGTGATAGTTACGGCGGCTTACTTGCACGTCGTTTATTAGTTGCGGCGATCGCAGTACCTTTTATCCTGGGGTGGATAATTGTTGAAGGTCAACGCGCAGGACAATACGATCCGGCCTTTGCAGTATCGGTGTTTGCCATCGTCCTAATTGTCATTTTTACCGTTTTGATTTGGCAAAGTGCGGCGGTTATTCAACGCCTCAGCCAGCAACGCGACCTCGCACAAGAAGGACTGAGAACCTACGAAGCTAAACTGGGGGGTTTTGTCGATGCTAACGTCATCGGCATTTTGTTTGGCAACGTCTATGGCGGTATCCAGCAGACAAACGACGAATTCTTGAGGATGATTGGTTACACGCGGGAGGATTTGTTAGCAGGTCGGTTAAGTTGGCGCAATCTCACACCACCAGAGTATTTACACTTGGATGAGCGAGGTATCGCTGAAGCACAAGGAAACACCAAGGCTGCTTGTACCCCTTACGAGAAAGAATATATTCGCAAGGATGGTAGTCGCATTCCGGTTTTAGTTGGTTACGTGCTGCTAGGAGAAAACCGCGAAGAATCAGTAGCCTTTATCCTCGACTTAAGCGATCGCAAGCAAGCAGAAGCAGAGCAACAAAAATTAGTATCACTGGTAGAAAATAGCTCTGACTTTATCGGTATCGCCACCCTTGAGGGTAAATTACTTTACATAAATGATGCAGGTCAAAAGCTGGTAGGGCTTTCCAGCCTTGATGAAGTCAGGCAAAAAGCAGTATTAGATTATGTCATGCCCAAAGACAAAGCCTATTTTCAAAAATATATACTGCCGACTGTGCTATTGGAAGGGCGCTGGCAGGGAGAATTTTGCTTTTGTCACCTCCAAACAGGTCAACCAATACCGGTTGATTACAATATCTTCACTGTTACAGACAAGAAGACAGGTCAGCCAATTGCCTTAGCAACTGTGACTCGTAACATCAGCGAGCAAAAGCAGGCCAAGGAACAAATATTACAACTAAACAAGGATCTACAGCGCCGCATTAGTGAGCTACAAACTTTGTTGGAGGTAATTCCCATTGGAATTGGCATTGCCGAAGATCGAGAATGCCAAAATATCAAGGTCAACCCTTCTTTTGCCAAGCAGTTGGGAATATCCTCAGACACAAATGCCTCCCTCAGTGCTTCCTTAGAGGAAAGGCCAACAATATTTAAAGTGTACCGCGAGGGAAGGGAACTCTCAACAGAGGAACTGCCAATGCAGTACTCTGCTGCTCATGGTGTTGAAGTTCTGGATTTTGAAGTTGATGTAATCCATCAAAATGGCAAAACCGTCAATCTGTTGGAGTATGTTGCACCCTTGTTTGACGAAGAGGGTAGAACCAGAGGAAGCGTTGGTGCATTTGTGGATATTACGGAGCGTAAACAGGCAGAGGAAGTACTCGTAAATCAGCAAAAATGGCTGGAAAGTGTGTTAAATCTGATGCCGAGACCGTTGCTGTTTATCGAACCAGGAACGGCGCGAGTAACTTTTGCCAATCGCTCTGCTAACGAATTAGCTGGGGGCGAATTTCCCAAAGGTGTACCAGCCGAAGATTATCACACAGTTTACTATTATACAGATGCGGCAGGCGATCGCATTCCCAATGAGCAAATGCCAGGAGTGCGGGTGGCTCTTGGCGAACGCCTGAATGGATTGGAGGTAGATTGGCATACTCCCGGTGGTGTGCGCTCTCTATTAATATTTGCTGATACCTTGCCAGCAATGCACGGTCATCCGGCTACCTGTATTTTGGTGTTCCAAGAAATCAGCAACCTGAAAAAGGCACAAAAAGCACTCTCATTAGGTTACAAAAGGCTAAAGCTACTATTTGACACCGCTAACGATTTACTATCGAGTCAGCAACCAGTAGCACTAATCGATAGCGTCTACCGAAAACTAAGAGACCAAATTGATTTAGATATTTACTTTAACTATTTAGTTGAGAATAACTCTCAGGTAATCCGGTTAGGGTCTTACACTGGCATTACCCAGGAGATGGCAAAAGAAATTGAGTGCTTACCACTTGATCAAGGGGTTTGTGGTACTGTAGCGCTCTCACGCCGTCCCATAGCTGTAGAGAATGTGCAGCAATGCACTGACCCGCAAACAGAATTGATCCGGTCTTTAGGCATTACTGCTTATTATGCATACCCATTGATCGCCCAAGGACGCCTGTTGGGTACTCTTTCTTTTGGTAGCCGCACTCAGTTAAGCTTCACTGACAATCAAAAGGGGATGATGCAAGCAGTCTGCGACCAAATAGCGATCGCAATGGAACGGGCTAGTTTAATTGGTTCTTTGCAACAACAAACAGAGCAGTTGCAAGAGGCCAACCAGATGAAGGATGAGTTTCTGGGGATATTGTCCCACGAATTGCGATCGCCTCTCAACGCTATCCTTGGCTGGGCGCAATTACTGCAACGAAGCAAACTCAGTGAAATCCAAATTGCTAGGGCTACGGAGACAATTGAACGCAACGCCAAAGCACAAACCCAGCTAATTGAAGACCTGCTGGATATATCGCGGATGATTAGAGGTAAGTTACGCCTCAATGTCCATACTTGTAATTTGGTTCCGATCATTGAGTCAGCCATCGAGACTGTTAATCTAGCCGCCCAGTCGAAAGAAATCGATTTAAGATTTTCCCTGATTCCCTCAAAAGAAACACCAAATGCGCCACCGGAGATACTCCCCGTGGTCACTTTCGCGCCAAATTCCGATTTGGGATTAGAAATCAATGTCGAAAATCTAGAATTTCCAGAAGCAGAATCCCAAAGCAATCAATACTCAGAGGACAGCAAGCTTGGCGAAAATTCTCAATTCTTAGTTTCCGGTGATTTCGATCGCTTGCAGCAAATCATCTGGAATCTGCTATCCAATGCCATCAAATTTACACCTGTTGGAGGACAAGTAGAGGTGCAATTATCAGTAGTTGCTGGACAAGAAAAACAACAGACAACGGATAAATATGCCCAAATTCAGGTGATTGATACAGGTATTGGTATCAGTGCTGACTTTCTTCCTTACGTGTTCGATCGCTTTCGTCAAGCTGATAGTTCTAGCACTAGAACCTATGGTGGATTAGGACTAGGATTAGCCATCGTCCGTAATTTAGTAGAATTACATGGCGGTACTATCCACGCAGATAGTCCGGGTCAAGAACAAGGAGCGACGTTTACAGTCAAACTACCACTGCTGAAGAGTGCGCCCCTTCCCCCTTTCGCCCCCCTTCCCCCGTCTCCCCCTCTCCTCCTCTCCCTTCTTGGCGTGCGCGTGGTAGTTGTAGATGACCAAGCCGATACCCGTGAATTCATTACCACAGCACTTGAACAGTGTCAAGCCGAAGTTAAAGCAGTAGGATCAGTTCCAGAAGCATTGGAGGTAATTAGAGAGTGGAAACCAGATGTTTTAGTCAGCGACATCGGTATGCCCCAGGAAGACGGTTATTCTTTGATCCGTAAACTGCGATCGCAGCCACCAGAACTCGGAGGAAATATTCCCGCCGCAGCGTTGACAGCTTATGCTAGGGCAGAGGATCGGATGCGAGCTATACAAGAAGGTTATCAGCTACATTTATCTAAGCCTATTCAAGCAGCGGAATTAGCTAGAGTAGTCGCCAGTCTTGCTGGAAGGACTTAAAACAGTTATCAGTTATCAGTTATCAGTTAAGTAAGTCGGCAAGAATAAACCAAACTATGTTACGAAACGTAAATACACCTTAAACCCTTACAAATGACAAAGGACAAATGACAGCCTTAGCCAGTTAGCTTTATTTGCGTCGCTCTACTTAATTACCGAGACTCAGGATTTTGTTGCAGGCGTAATAAGGTATCGTAAACCTGCCGTTTTAACGTATTGTTATTTTGTAATTCTATAGTAATTTTGTTGAACTCATCAAATTTCAAACCATTATCTTCGACAATTTTTTGAGCCTGGGTACAGTAACTCACCGCGATATCTTGAGCCTTCTTGGGAAGAGCATTTATGCTATTAGGATCGTTACAAACAATTTTAGGAATTTCTCCATTGCCAATGAGTTGTTTAATTTCTTCAAAGGCATTTTGACGGGCTGGCTCCATTGCTAGCACCGCTTGAGCGTAGCTGTTGATTTGTGTATTGTCAACTATTGGTGGTGAAGTTTGAGCGTCAGCTTTTGAACTCAATGAAAAAGCGTTGGAAATCACACCCATAGTAGCGATCGCGCCGAAAAAGAATGATTGTAAAAGGATTCGCTTTCGGCTAGTTCGGGAAAATAAATGGGAAATTTTTTTCATATAGTGTGTGACACAAAACTACATCAGGGATATTATAAGAACTTTGAATTATTTTCGGAGCTGGAAGTTCCAGCGACTGCTTAATATATCAAGCTTTTATATTTGATTGTCAATTTCCTCGGCATACTTGACAAAGTTCGATTATTTTAGTCTGGAGTGTTGACATTTCTGATGCTCCTTGCTTCAGACTCACTTCTAATTCTAGTAATAGGGGTAAGCAAGAGATTAACTGTTGCAAAGAAAGCAGTCTAATTTCTTGCTGTAAGAAGTAGATCCGTTTGGGATTACCGATATCAGCAGCAATAGCGATCGCTTGTTGATTGCGCTCCCCACTTTCCATCATCATCTTCACCCACAGCCACGTGCGAAATTGTCCAATCAGCGTGGCAACTATCCGTAATCCCGGCTCGGAAGCATCACTCAAATCTGCCAGTGTCGTCAAAGCTTTAAGTGTATCTCCTGTTCTGATTGCTGCCGCTAATTGTAAGCTATTTTGAGTAGTATTTCTGACTAACTTGGTAATGGTATCCATATCTAAAGGTTTATTGCTACCTTGGCCATATAGCCGCAATTTCTCTAACTCATTATATAGCAAGCGTGTATCATTTCCTACAGATTCTGCCAACAACTGGGCAGTATTGGCAGTCAATTTCACGCCCACAGACAGAGCTGCTTGATTCACAGATTGCACCAGTAATTCTGTTTTCCAAGGGGGAATGAGGGGAAATTCTCGGAATTCGGTAGCAAATTGTTTTAATAATTTCGTGGATTTGAGGCGTTCATCTGGCTTGTTGCGGCTGGTGAGCAATAAAAATGAGTTTTCGGGAATGACTCTTAGCGATCGCACCAATTCTGCTAAAACATTGTCAGGACAGTGCTGACACAGAGTCGTATTTATCAGCCATACCAAGCGCCCACCAGCGCCAAAAGTCGGTGTCATGACCTGATTTAACCCCTGGATAGCAGCATCAGCTTGATCTGGGGAGAATGCAGTATAATTAAAACTTATCCATTGCGGATCGAGAACGCGATCGCGCAGCATAGCGATCGCTTTTTCCATAGCAAAATCATCCTCACCCCAGTAAACATAGATTGGCATAGATAAACCTCTTAGTACATTGAGTATGGGGCATGGGGCATTAAAATGGGAACAGACAACGAAAAAACTTGTTCAATAATTCTCCCTCATCCCCCTCATCTCCCTCATCCCCCTCATCCCCCATTACACCAAAAAAATTAAATACTTTTGAAATCATTCTGTTAATTGAGGTAATTTTCCCTAAAATCTATCAAGTGAGAGCGTGAGGCTATGAAGATTGGACGACAACTATCAAACTTACTTAAATCGGTTAGCACGACTGACGCTGCCAGAAGCCTACAAATCCCAAGCCCAGCATATTCAGGAATCTTCTAAATTTCAGCCGCATTCTGGGTTGAGACAAGCAGCGTCCTTTCCTGGCTATTCCCTAATTACCCCGCCAGCAGAAGAAGAATCACAAAACTCTGCTTTCTATGCCAAATTACAGACTTACCAACAGGAACTTTTGCAGTTGCCTGTAAACAGTAATTTGATTATACCTGTACCTTCTGCTAGCTTCCATCTGACTTTAGCGGATTTAATTTGGGACAACGCTTACCTTGTCGCCTACGAAAAAAATCCCAAATTTGACGAGGAGTTACACTCTTGTTTAGCTGAAATGTTTCAGCAATATCAACAATTGATGACAAATAGGAGTCATCCGATTAAATGGCAAATGCTGGGACTGATACTGATGCCAAGAGCTGTAGCAGTTTGTTTAGTACCTCAAGATCAACGCTGTTACGAGGAAATTATTAAATTTCGCCGAGCAATTTATCAAAATCCCAACTTAATTGCTTTGGGTATTGAGCAGCATTATCATTTCACAGCCCATATTACATTAGCCTATTTTGGGGAGGTTTCATCTGACTTAGACCGCACAAACTTCAGCACAATGCTTTCTCAATTGAATGAGAAATGGCTGTTGAATTTACCAGATTTTTCGATCAATCGCGTCGAATTGCGAAAGTTTGACAACATGACACGCTATTATCGTGAACCAGACTGGCCGATTTTAGATTTTTAAGTAATTAGTTAGTAGTTAGTGGTTTGTACTCGCTAACCACTGACTACTGATTACTTCGTTATGTCTTCCTGAGAATGAAGCAATTGTCTAAGTACAACATTTTATAAATTCGTAGCGAATTCTCTGCGAACCTTTGCGCTTCCCTTTGCGCCCCTTTGCGTTTAAATTTAAACCCTCAATTGGCCACGATTTTACGCAAAGCTGTACTAAGAGGGTGTTTGAAAAGTCATGATTGATGTGTCAAATATTTTTTACCCCACCCTAACCCTCCCCGATATATTGGGGAGGGAACCGGATTTTCTAGTTTCCCCCCTTTCCAAGGGGGGATTAAGGGGAGTAATAATTCGATTAAAATCACAGCCAACAACTTGTCAAACAACCTCTAAATGAAATCTCCAGCCGGAAATTCTTGTTTTTGATAACCGAGGTAAATTGCTTCTAAAAAAACATCAGGCGTAACAGCTTCTGGCAATTTTTCTAAATTAATAATAGCTTGAACTTGCTCGGCTAACTTTAGGGATAATAAGGTTCTTGCCTTTAACGACATTGCACCACGTCGCTGCAAATACTCACGAATCACAGCAAAATCATCGGGCATCAATGGAGATAAATCGGCAATCTGTACTAACTGTTCATGTAGTATCTTTGCCTGTTCTGAAATTATCAATGTCTTTGATGCAGTAGGTTCTTGGGCTTGAATTACAATGGTGCCAGCAGCCAAATCACCTAAGCGCTTTTCGCGGCTACCCAACATAATTAAAAAAGCGCCAATAAACAAAGTTTCATCAAAGGGTCGCAGCAAGGCCCGTAGCGTTGCTTGTTGTAACCCGATGAGTCTACCATCATCTCGAACTACGCGAATTTTAGCAACTCGTTTACCAGGGGTTTGCCCGAACCAGAAGGTTTCAAAAAATACAAAATAGCCGATGTAAATTGCAAAAGCGATCAGGAAGAAAATTGCTATTAACCAAAGTCCTAAATTCTGAGCATTTGTAATCAAGTCCTCAAAAAAATTGAAGAGTTGCGTTGAAAATACACTCCAGGTAAAGAGAAATATAAGCAAGGTTACAGTCAAAACTGTATAGTCAATCAGTAGAGCCAAAGCTCGATTACCGATTCCTGCTAAAGTAAATTCCAACTCTACACTTTCTGGAGTCTGGAATGTGATGCGATTAAAGAAGCGCATATTTTAAATAATTCAAAATTAATAGAGTTGGATTAAGGTGTTGAGTTAACGAAAATCTTGCGAGGGAGGTTCTCTTAATTGCAAACCTAGACCTTCACGCCGACTACGCAAGTCTAAGTATAAAACAGCTTTTATTGCTTGCCAGAATGGCATGATTAAAATTCCACCTATCAAGCTTCCAACCCAAGAAATAAAATACACAATCGAGTAAATAGCAGAACCTGACTCAAGTCTGATGAGAAATATGCTAGGTATATAGTTTAATACAAATACCAAGGGTAATGTAACGATAAAAGCAACTAAAACAACGCCCTGAATACGAAACACCGAGCCTTTAGTTAACTCCCAACTTCTGGCAACACTTTCGCCACCATTGATACTTTCCTCAACTGCTAAGGGCACTTCAGCTACTATCCAACGGGAGTAGAACCAGGTTAATCCTAATAATATAATAGCTGCCGTTAAAATTATTGCCAATGTGGTTGCAACTATAATGCCCGAAGCACCTAATATCCCTCCTAATGCTACTCCGATCAAGCCAGCCAGTAGACCGCCCACGATCGCCAATCCTAAATAAACTAAAAACATTGATATTCCTACTTGAAAACCAACTCTTAAAAATGACCAAAGACGTGGATTAACATGGCTGCGGGCAGTTTTAACACCTTCAGGTTGGTAAATCAATTCTCCAAAAGCCAAGCGTGAAATTAGTCCAGAAATGGCTGCATATTTTGCCCAGCCGTAGATAGGAACTAAAATCCACAAGTGAGCGATCGCAGCCAGGTTAAGATAAGTCTTCAGATGAGAACGATACAACCGTACCGCAGCACTGACAACGTTACCGATACTCAGTGGTTGTATCTGACCGGAAGATCCAAAGTTTTCAGACATAATGGTAAATTTTCCTTGAAACTACGGAGATGAATTTGAGGCTATCTTAAGCTAAGTAAGTTGGTGAGAAAAAACCCAATTATGTTACGAAACATAAATATGATTAAAACCCTTACTAATGACCAATGACCAATGACCAATGACAGCCTTAGCCAGCTAGCTTTAATTGCACCAGCCTACTTAAGTTAAACTCAGTGTTCCCAAAATTCATGAATATTCAACGTTGGATTGCGCGACGAGAACCAAATTGGCAGCGTTTGGATGCCCTATTAAGGCAGATAGAAAAGAAAGGGTTAAAATCTTTAGGGGCAGCAGAAATTAGAGAGTTAGCGAGTTTATATCGTTCAGTGGCGGCAGATTTGGCACGTGCCCGAACTCTGCAAATTGGTAATACTTTAATGCAAAGTTTACAATCTTTAGCAACTCGTGCCTATACGCAGATTTACCAAGGTTCTCGGCGACAGGAATGGCAGGCAATTCTAGAATTTTACCGTTGGGGATTACCATCTGTAGTCCAGAAAACATTTGTATACATTGCTGCTGCAACGGCGCTATTTCTATTAGGCGCACTGGTGGCTTGGTGGTATTCCTGGCAAAATCCCAGCTTCATGCCTTTGATTGTACCTGAAAGTTTGATCACCAAGGTGCGAGATGAGCATAAATTATGGATGGGGTCAATTGTCGGCGTTGAACCTCTGGCATCTAGCGGTATTATGATCAATAATTTGTCGGTGTCTTTTGGGGCTGTTGCTGGTGGGATCACGGCTGGGCTATACACAGCCTATTTGATGGTATTTAATGGCTTATTGATTGGTGCTGTTGGTACTTTAGTTGGTCAAAATAATCTAGCTTACCCTTTTTGGGCCTTTGTGTTTCCGCATGGTTCTTTGGAATTACCTGCGATCTTTTTTGCTGGGGGCGCAGGATTTTTATTAGCAAGAGCAATTTTATTTCCTGGTAAATATCGCCGTGGGGATGCACTGAAATTTTATGGTTCTCAGGCGGTGCAGCTAGTATTTGGAATTGTACCAATGTTGATTCTGGCTGGTGCGATCGAAGGCTTTTTTTCACCTAATCCCAGCATACCTGATCCAATCAAATATCTGGCAGGAATGGGATTGTTTATACTTTTGGTGATGTATTGTAGCCGCAAGAAAACTTGAAATAATTTAGGTGGCAACTGATTGGCAAATTGAAAAAATATTTTAGAATAAGGTAAATACTAACTATGTTATGACTTACGCAATAACTCTCTGAAACTCTTATTTATCTGTGTCCTTTGCGCCCTACCCTGCGGGAAGCCGCTTTGCGTCTATGCGGTTCGTTTTTTCATTATTTTGCGTAAGTCCTATATGTAAAAAAACATCAGAGGTTTAAGCTAGGATAATCATGGTACAAACATCAAATAAAATATTGACCCTAGAAGAGTTTCTCCAACTACCAGAAACTAAACCTTATTGCGAATACATCGACGGTAAAATTATTCCAAAACCTATGCCTCAAGGAAAACATAGCACTATTCAAGGAGAACTCTGTCCCACAATCAATTCTGTTGTCAAAGCACAAAAAATGGGTTGGGCTTTTCCAGAATTACGTTGCACTTTTGGGGGACGTTCTATAGTTCCCGATGTCGCTGTATTCGCTTGGGACAGGCTTCCTGTAGACGAAAATGGTGATATTGCCAATACATTTGCCGCTGCACCCGACTGGATAATCGAAATTCTCTCCCCCGAACAAAGCCATACAAAAGTTACAAGAAAAATCTTACACGCTCTCAATCACGGAACTCAAATGGGTTGGTTAATTGACCCTGATGAGCGATTCATTGCTGCTTATCCTGCAAGACAGCAGCCTTTACCTTTTGAGGAAATTGAGTCTGTTTTACCAGTGCCAGAGTTCTGCCAGGGGTTACAGTTGACAGTAGGTGATATTTTTGGGTGGTTAAAGGTGACTGCGTAACAAATACTAATCGGATTAGTTTAGCATTAAAATTTTGATAAAAATACTTTTAATAAATTAATTTAACCAATTAAATATCAATAGCTAAAAAAGTGTTTTAAATGAAAATTTAAACACATCTTAATCATATATTTATCTAACGTTAAATTAAGTTTAACCATAAAAAATGTAACTTATTTAAGGCTGGAATTACAGCAGTAAAATATTCCTTGAAGGTAATATGATTTTTTCGACCACCGTATTGAATCGTGTCGTTGCTACTTCAGTGGTGACAACTTCTATTGCACTTAGTCCATATTTTGGTGCGATCGCACAAGCTCAAACTGTCAATGGTGCAGGAGCAACTTTTCCGGCTCCGCTTTACGAACGTTATGCTCGTGAAGTTAGGAAGAAACATCCAGATTTAAAAGTTAACTATCAAGGAATTGGTAGCAGTGGCGGTATTCGTCAAGTCATCGCTGGAACCGTTGACTTTGGTGGTAGTGATGCTGCAATGAAAGATGAGGAAATCGCTAAAGTTAAGAACGGTGTAATCTTAGTACCGACAGCAGGGGGTGCTGTTTCTGTTGTTTACAATGTTCCGGGCGTTAATAATCTCAAATTGTCCCGCGCTACACTACCAGCAATTTATTCAGGTCAAATTACCAGATGGGATGACGCAAAAATTAAAGCTGATAATCCGGGTGTCAATCTACCAAATCAAACAATTAAATTTGCTGTTCGCGCTGATGGTAGCGGTACAACTTTCATTTTCACTAATCACTTGAGTGCAATTAGTGGTTATTTCAAAGGCAGAGTTGGAGCTAACACCGCTCCCAAATGGAATCTGCCAAACGTCCTCAAAGGCAAAGGTAACCCAGGTGTAGCTGCTATAGTAGCTCGTACTCCTGGTTCTATCGGTTATGTAGAATATAGCTACGCTGTCAAAAATAATCTGAAATCAGCACTGGTGCAAAATAAGAAAGGAGAATTTGTTGCTCCTTCTTTAGAATCTGCAAATGCAGCTTTAGCAACTGTGAATTTTCCAGATAATTACCGCGTTTTCGTAGGAGATCCAGGACAAGGTTATCCGATCGTCGGTCTGACTTGGATGATAGTTTACAAACAGTATGCTAATGCTTCTAAAGCTGATGCTATTAAGAAATGGATTAATTGGGTATTGAAAGACGGTCAACAGTATAACGATGACCTCAACTACACCAGAATTCCATCTGATGTGGCAAATCGGGTGCTTCAGACAGTGAATAGTACTGTCAAGCCTTAATTTGCAATTTTTAGGACTTATGCACAAGAGATCCCCCCTTAAACCAATTCGCAATTCGCAATTCGCAATTCGCAATTACGTTTTGTGTTAGCGTTCGCGGAGCGTCTCGTAGAGAAGCGTTAGCGAGTCTGCGAGCGTCCGGGGATTTAGCTGAGGCTTCAATTCGCGCTGCTTGATAGAAGCTCTTGACTTAAACCCCCAAAGTTCGTTAAAAAAGGGGGGCAAAACATTTCAAAGTCCCCCAATTTATCGGGGGATTTAGGGGGATCTAGAACGTTTTGCTACCAAGAAGAGGACTTTTCAAACATCCTCTTAGGTTTTCAATGCTTAAGTCCTGAATTTTACTACTTTCCTCTCCTAATAAGTTGAGTTAACAACTCACTCTATTAGCAATAAAAAAATCTATTTTATTGATTTGTAATGGCAAATTCATCGGAACCAGCCCGCAGAAATTCATCAGATGATTCAAATCTAGATGATGAAAATTTCAATCTAACAGCTATCGGCGGCACAAATCTCTGGTTTGACCAAGGTTTTACACGGTTAGTATACTTTTTTGCCGTGATTACCGTTGCAGTCCTATTTGCGATGAGTTGGGTAATTTCCTCCGAAGCTCTCCCAGCTATTAAGCAGTTTGGAGTGGGTTTTTTGTGGGGTCAAGATTGGGATACAGGTAATCAGATTTTTGGTGCATTACCTTATATTTATGGAACTTTGGTAAGTAGTGCGATCGCTATTTTATTCGCTGTCCCAGTGGGAATTGCAGTCGCATTAGTCACGAGTGAAAATTTCTTACCTTCATCGCTGCGAACCACCTTAGCATTTGTTGTTGAATTAATTGCAGCAATTCCTAGTGTCATTATTGGTTTGTGGGGGATTTTTGTCTTTATTCCAGTTCTCGAACCTCCACAAAAGTGGCTAGCCAGTACTTTTAAATGGATACCACTGTTTAATACAGAAGACCCTTCTGGGACTAATATGTTGACTGCTGGAATTATTCTAGCAATTATGATTTTGCCAACAATGGCAGCAATTACTCGTGATGTCTTAATAGCTATCCCTAAAGAATTACGTAGCGCGTCTATGGCCTTAGGTGGTACCCGTTGGGAAACAATTTTTCGCGTGTTGCTACCATCTGGATTTTCGGGAATAGTGAGTGCAGCAATGCTCGCCTTGGGCCGTGCGTTGGGTGAAACAATGGCTGTCACTATGGTGATTGGTAACTCTGCTCAAATCACTGCTTCTTTACTTGCTCCAGGTTATACGATTCCTTCTGTATTAGCTAATGAATTTGCCGAAGCTGAACCGGGATTACACATAGGTGCTTTAACCTATTTGGCATTGATTTTGTTTGGGTTGACTCTAGCTGTAAATGTTGGCGCTGTACTATTAGTGAAGTGGGTTGGCAGGAAAAATAAATAATACTAAGTAGGTCGGCGCAATTAAAGCTAACTGGGTAAGGTTGTCATTTGTCATTTGTCATTTGTCATTGGTCATTTGTCATTGGTAAAGATTTTAAGGCTATTTACGTTTCGTAATATAGTTTGATTTTTCGCGCAAATTTACTTATATTAGTAGTTGAAATATAGCACCAAATTTAACCTTTATCAATCAAAATTTGTAAAAAATATGAGTGGTTACATCCAGTCAAAAACTGATGAATCTTTGGCGAAAGAATTATGCAGTCCTCTGTCAACAGAACGAGTAATATTTACTTATGCAATGAATGCGATCGCCTTTGGTTTGACAGGTCTAGCACTCATTCCTTTATTATCAATTTTGTGGGAAATTATCATCCGAGGCATATCTGGGCTGAAATCAGAGATGTTTGTCAAAACAGTTATTGACAATGGCTTTGGCAATGCCATCCTGGGAACCATAGTTATGGTGTTAGTTGGTGCTATTTTAAGCATTCCCACAGGAATAATGACAGGAATTTTCTTGGCGGAATTTGGTCAAACTAACTCCATTGCTAGTTTTGTTCGTTTCATCAGCAGTATTCTGACAGGTGTACCCTCAATTGTTGTAGGCGTATTCGCGTACGGTGTGATAGTTTTGGTAACTAAAGGATTTAGTGCGATCGCAGGTGGTTTTGCTTTAGCCGTAATTATGCTACCTGTAATTATACTGACAACAGAAGAATCCTTAAAACTTATTCCGACATCTCAACGCCTCGCTTCTGCTGCTTTGGGCGGAACTCATTTCCAAACTACTTCTCGCATCGTTGTGACTGCTGCAATTCCCGGAATTACCACAGGCATTTTATTAGCTGTAGCTCGTGCTGCTGGTGAAACAGCACCCTTAATTTTTACTGCCTTATTTAGTCTAGATTGGTCAGAAGGATTGTTAAGTCCAACAGCTTCCTTACCAGTACTGATTTTTAACCTCTATAACGACCCAGACCCGGAAAAAGGCCAATTAGTATGGACTACTTCTATAGTTCTACTAAGCTTAATTTTATGTGTCAGTATTCTTTCTCGCTTAGTTATTAGCCAGAGAAAACTAAAGTAAAAATAAATTTTTGTTTTATTTCACACCTTGGGAAAGCATGAGTAACCTAATTCCAGCTATCAAAGTTAAAAATATCAGCTTTTACTATGGCACAACAAAAGCAATCGAAGGGGTGTCAATAGATATTTATCAGAATCAAGTAACCGCAATTATTGGCCCTAGCGGTTGTGGTAAATCTACCTTTATCAAAATTCTTAATCGCATTAGCGAATTAGAAGGGCCCGTAAAAGTTGAAGGAAATGTAGAATTTTTTGGTCAGGATATTTATACTCCTCGTGTCAACATCAATCGGTTACGCCGCCAAATCGGTATGGTGTTCCAAAAACCGAATCCTTTTCCTATAAGTATTTACGAAAATGTTGCCTACGGGATGAGAATAGCAGGCAGGTACTCCAAATTAGAATTAGATGAAATTGTCGAATCTGCCCTTAAAAGCGCTGCTCTTTGGAATGAAGTGAAAGATAAGTTGGATAAATCAGCTTTAGGGCTTTCTGGTGGTCAACAACAAAGATTATGTATTGCCCGTGCTTTAGCAGTCAAGCCAAAAGTTCTGCTAATGGATGAGCCTTGCTCGGCTCTTGACCCCATCGCTACCATGAAAGTTGAAGAACTGCTCCATAGTTTACAGTCGGAGTTGACAATTGCGATCGTTACCCACAATATGCAGCAAGCTGCTCGCGTCTCTGATTTTACAGCTTTCTTTAGCACCGATGAAAGTCGGATTGGTCAAATGGTTGAATTTGGCGCTACAGAGCAAATCTTTAAGAACCCACTAGACCCCCGCACCCGCGACTACATATCAGGGCGTTTCGGTTAAGGTATGTTTTAGAGGGTGTTTGAAAAGTATTTTTGGTAACATCTAAGCCTGCCAAACCTAGCCCCCCTAGAGCGTGTTTTCAAACTCTCACAAAAGGGCTGAAACTGTTTTTTTACGAACCACAGAGGCGCAGAGAACGCAGAGAGAAGAGAAGGAGGAAATGCTTAACCCAAGTGTATTGCCCCACTGCCTACTCGTAATGAGACGATCGCCTTGACCAATTCTTCTGGGTCTACAGGTTTAGAAATATGCCGTTGAAATCCCACAGCGATCGCTTGTTGATAATCCATTTCACCAGCATAGGCTGTTAAAGCGATCGCGGGAATTGTCCCCCCTTGCTCTGGTTTGAGACTTCTTACCTGTCGCATCAGCATATAACCATCCATTTCTGGCATCCCAATATCGCTGATCATCAGATTTGGCTGGGATTGACTCAGTGCAGTTAATGCTTCAATGGCTGAGGCGACAACGGTAACAGTTGCACCATACTGCTCCAGCATGAAGGGCAAAAACTCTCGCATATCTCCATCATCATCCACCACGAGAATCTCTAAGCCAGACAGGGGCGAAGACTGAGTTGTCACAACTGAGGAGTTATCTTGTGCATTCTTAGTTCCTTTATTTTCATCCTGTAAGCAGGGAAATCTGACAGTGAAAGTCGCTCCTTTTCCTTCGCCTAGACTTTCTGCTTGCACAGTCCCCCCATGAAGTTCTACGAGATGGCGGACGATCGCTAATCCTAAACCTAAACCGCCAAATGTTCGAGTTGTCGCCCCATCTGCTTGACGGAAATAATCAAAGACATAAGGTAAGAACTCAGGTGCAATCCCCTTCCCTGTGTCAGTGACGCAGATTTGTAACTGTGAGCCAACTTGCTCTAATTTAATTTTTACCTCTCCACCGATGGGAGTAAATTTAATGGCGTTAGAAAGGATATTCCAAATGACTTGTTGCAAGCGATTGGCATCACCTAAAACTTGCCCAACACCAGATTCAAAAATTTTCTGAATCTGGATAGACTTAGCCTCGGCCGATAAACGCACTGTCTCGATGGCAGCTTCAATGACTGATACTAAATTAATCCGCCCGAAGTTGAGGTTAAGTTTACCCTGAAGGATGCGGGAAACATCGAGTAAATCTTCAATCAATTGAGTTTGTAACTTGGCATTGCGCTCAATAGTTTCGAGGGCGCGATCGCTGGTTGCTTGGTCAAGTTTGCGGCTGCGCATCAGTTTTGCCCAACCCAGAATCGGATTGAGCGGTGTTCTCAGTTCATGGGACAACACAGCGAGAAATTCATCTTTGATGCGATTTGCTGATTCCGCAGCACTTCTGGCCGTTCGTTCGGCTTCATAAAGATGGGCGCGAGCGATGGCTTGGGCGCATTGTTGAGCAACAGCCAAGATAAATGCTTGATCTTCTCCATTCAGTTGTTGAGGCTGGGCAAATCCCAAACTTATACCGCCAACTGCCCAACCTTCGACCATCAATGGAATAGAAATCCAGGTATTAATGTCATATTGGGCGTAAATTTCTGCTAAATGCGGGTGAGGAGCTACCCGATTTTCTCTTGTTTCAGCCCAAATAGGTTTCCCAGTCCGCACAGCTTCGGCTAAGGAAGAGGGTGAATCGATCGCAAAATTCCGGCAAGCGTGTATCAAATCCTGCTTATAGCCAACCGCCCGCAGAATTTCCAGTTCAGTTTTCCCTTCATTCACCAAGGCGACGAGGGCAGAGCTGGCTCCCAAGGCAGCCATGCTCTGCTCGACAATGACTTCAGAGACTTGGGCTGGTGTCAGGGATTCTGAAAGAGCAGCTGTGATCGATTGCAGACGAGCAATGCGCTCCAAGGCTTGTTCTGCCGTTTTTTGTGCTTGCTGCGCTTCTTGGTAAAGGCGGGCATTATCAATGGCGATCGCCGCACGATGAGCAACATCTTCGGCTAATGAGAGGTCAGCCGTGCTGTAACGACGTTCTGATTCAGCAGTCACAAAGGATATGGCACCAAAAATTCTTCCACGTGCCATTAATGGTAAGATAATACATGATTTTAAACGAAGCTCACGTAAAATCCGCAGATATTCTGGATCTTGGATGGCTGCTGCTAGGACTGCATCTGAAATTTCAGCGATCATTTCACCTTGTCCAGTACGCATAACTTTAGGCGCACCCTCATCTGCATCCAAATGTCTGGGATAACGCTGATAGATTTCCCAAGCGAGTTTTACTTTCTCTGGATCTCGGTGAGCAACTGCAACCCGATGAATTGATTGGTTGTCTTGCAAGAGGTCAACGCTGCACCAATCGGCAAAGTAAGGCACAACTAGATTAGCCACACTTGCTAGTGTGCTTTCGTAATTGAGGGAAGAGGCGAGGGTTGTACTGACTTCAGCTAAAAACGCTGCTCGTTGCTGATCGGCTTCTGCTTCTTGTCGAGCAGTTTGCTCCTGAATCAGTTGGATACGTTCCGCTTCCGATTGTTTACGCTCTGTGATATCAAGGACAACACCACTCATGTGTGTGGCTTTACCTGCTTCATTGAAAAAGGCTTTTCCGCGACAGGCTGCGTGGCGGATACTGCCGTCATGCCGAATAATTCGATATTCTAAATTATGCTCCACGCCTTGGTTAATCGCTCGACTTAACGATTGAGCCAGCAATCCTCGATCATCTGGATGCACACGAGCTAAAATTGCTTCGGAAGTACCCGCAAAGGTTTCCGGTGTTAACCCAAATAGTTGATAAATTTGCTCATCCCAGTCAAAGCGGTCATTGGTAATATTCCAACTCCAAACACCGATTTGGGCAGATTTTAACGCTAGGTTAAGTTGCTCTTGGCTGTCTTCTAGACCTTGATAAAGACGAGCATTTTCTAGAGAAATGGCAATTTGGACTGTCAATATCTCCAGCACGGAAAGTTTATCCTGTGTAAATGCACTGGAAATCAGATTATTTTCTAAATATAAGATACCAAGTAATTTCGACTGACGAGCGATCGGCAAACAAAGTACAGATTTAGGTTGCTTTTGAATTACATACTCGTCTTTTGAAAACAGATTCTGCTCAGTAGCATTCTGCAAAATCACTGTTTCTTGAGTTCGCTGAACATAATTAAGTATTGATTGCGGAATCAACTGTGAAATTTCACCCTCTAATACAGGTCGAGAAACATTGAGCTTTTCTGCTTGGGGATTAACCTTAGCTTCTACTTCAATCACCAGATTTTGCTCGTGTTCCAGTAACAAATAACCAATTTCTGCTCCTGCTTGCTCGATGACAATTTGCATTAATGTCTTCAACAACCGAGAAAAAACAATTTCACTAGATATGCTTTGAGAGGCTTTAACTACTGATAAAAAGTCTAAATGCTCACCTGTGGTAATAAACGTTCCATTAGAGATAAGCTGTTGTTGTGGCAATAGTTGAAGATACGATTCTTCAAGGTGCTTGACTTTAGCAGATGCCTCCCAGCGCACATAAGCATTTTTAGCTGCTTGTAAGTAAGTTTTGCCAATTAATTCAAACTCTCGTTCCAAGTAAAACTTAGCAGCTAGCTCATTAGCTAAAGCCTCATATTGCACAAATCCCTGCTCACCGGCTGAAGCAATTGATTGCTCATACAGGCGCATTGCTTCCAAGTCTCTACCTTCAATCCGAGCTATTTCCGCAGCTACTAATTGAGACTTGTGTAAAAAGTTTGCAGGGCAGTGATTAGCCCAGTATTGCAATTGCTGCTGATGAGATTCTAAGGTTTGCAAAAACTGTTCTTGCTCTTCATTAGATATTGTTGGATAAAGAGCCGTTAGAGTCAATGAGTAATATAAAATGTAATCTGTTTCAATTGGTAATGCCAGTGTCTTTACAGTAAACTTGGATAATTCTAAGACAGAATTCAGTGCTTCTGCATACTGTCGATATGTGAAAAATATAATTAATTTGATAATGTGATAAAAAATAATTCCACTGACAAAACCTGCATCTGTAATTACACACAAAGCGTGTGATTCATCAAAATTATCATCACTTAGAGTCAGGTTATGGTGAGTGAGTCCACGCAGATTCATCAGTAACATCTGCTGTAATCTGATGGTCTGATAGACAGCCTCATGTTTCGACTGGTGAGCAAAGGCGGTATATTTTTCTAAAGATTTATATGTATCTGCAAGTGGAGTGCCTAACTGGATAATTTGCCACGAGCCTTGATAGCCGTTATAATTCGCCATCGTCACATCACCTGCTTCGACACAACCGATAAATCCCCGTTCTAAAAAGGGAATATCGCTAGCAATATGGTTACGCCAAACGTTGATGTGGCTTCCATGAATATGTAGAACAGTTCCTCGAAGTTTCAAGTCATGCAACTTTTCATTCAATTGAATTGTCATCTCCGAAAACGCGTAACCCGTAGGAATATCATGGAAGATAGAGACTAACAGTATAGCGTACATACTGTAAGCGAAACATGAATCTTCCGTATTACCAAACTTGAGTGAGTAATTAAGAGCTTTAAGTACAACTAAGGGAAAGAGAGCAGGTCTAGCGAGATAAGTTGGTGGGCCTAATGTTGTCAACAGACTAATCAGTGTTTTAATATTTGAATCTTGGATTACCGGAGCATTAATTAAATCAGAGACTTGTCTATCACCTAAATTGATCAATACCTGGTTTTTCTCAATGGCGATCGCACTTTCCACTTCTTCATTGGTATCAGGTAATTTAACCCCAAAAAGTTTTAAAGATTCTAATCCTAATTTCAGCGCTTCTTCATATCTACCTGCAACTTGATAGAGTCTGATTTGCAGCATATAAATATTAGATTTCTCTACATGAGATTTTGCTTTCAGCAATAGTAGCTCAAATAATTTTTCTGCTTCCTCTAAATTTCCGGTTAAAAATTCACACTCAGCCGATTCTCTAAATAAAGTAAATGTTTGTTCATATTGTTCAATCCAGGCATTTTTAGCCAAAAGATTCATAGCAACACTAAAAAATCTTTTAGCAGGAGTGTAGGCTGTAGAAGCTTTTGCCTTTTTACCAGCGATTAAATTCAATCGCAGTAATTCATTTTTTTCTGTCTGTTCAACAATCAGAACCACCGCCAGATTAAGCTGATTTACTAGATCAAAAATTTGCTCATTAACTTCTTCATCACTAGCATTTTTCAGCAAAAGTTGCCCAATCTTCAGGTGAACAGCCGACTTTGATTCATCAGGAATTAGGGCATAAGCCGCTTGTTGAACTCGGTCATGGTAGAAACGATAGTTTTTATCAGCATTCTCATCTGACTCAATGGAAACAATTAATCCTCTTAAAATTGCTTCAACAAGTGCATTTGCCGTTTCTTCAATGGATTGTTCGCCAACAAGTGCCAAAACTTCTAAATCAAAACGATTACCGATGCAGGAGGCTAATTTAAGCACCTCTTGAGTTGCTTTTGGTAATTTTTGCATCCGCCCAATCATCAAACTGACAATATTATCTGTAATACCTTGAGCTTCAATCTGAGCTAGATTCCATTGCCACCCTCCTTGTACCCCCCTCTGTCCCCCCTTACCAAGGGGGGACAGAGGGGGGTCAAAATTGAGTAGATTTTCTTGATGGAGTGTTTTGAGAAATTCATTGACAAAAAATGGATTACCGCCAGTTTTTTGGATAATTAATTGAGCAAGGGGTTCTACTTGTTCTGGTGAACTATGCAACGTATCAGCAATTAACTGATTAACATAAACAAGATTCAACGGTGTAAGTATAATTTCAGTCGTTCTTGCCCCATGCTGACGCACCTTCTCTATCATCAAATTGAAAGGATGCACAATATCTACTTCGTTATCTCGATACGCTAAAACGAAGCAGAGATGTTGGATACTAGAGCCAGTAATAATAATTTGAATTAAATTCAAAGTAGCGGTGTCTGCCCACTGCATATCATCTAAAAAAACAGTGAGTGGATGCTCTTTTTGAGCAAAGACGCTGATAAAATTCTGAAATACCAAATTGAATCGGTTTTGAGATTCGGCAGGCCCCAACTCTGGTATAGGAGACTGTTCTCCAACGATTAATTCAACTTCTGGAATTACATCTGTGATTAGTTTCCCATTGTTCCCTAATGCTGTTTGTATTCGCTTTTTCCAAGTAGCAAGTTGATTTTCCGGCTGCGTTAAAATTTGTCGAGCCAGTGTTTGAAAAGCTTGGACAATGGTGGAATACGGAATATCTCGTTTGTACTGATCAAATTTACCAGAGATAAAAACGCCGCGTTCTCTGACAATGGGCTTGTGAATCTCCTTCACTAGCGAAGATTTACCAACCCCAGCATAGCCAGAAACTAACACGAGTTCTGGTTTACCTTGACTAACCACTCGCTCAAATGCTTGTAGAAGCTTGGCTATTTCTGGTTCTCGCCCATACAATTTTTGAGGAATTTGAAAGCGTTCTGAAATATCTTGCTCACCCAAAATAAAGGATTGAATTTGTCCAGTTGTCTCTAATTGCTCTAAGCATTTTTGCAAATCAAATTGTAAACCTAAAGCGCTCTGATACCTCTGTTCTGCAACCTTCGACAGCAATTTCATGATGATGTCACAAAGTATTTGGGGAATATCAGAGTTCAGCTTGTTTGGGGATAACGGAGATTTGGCAATATGACAATGCACCCACTCTAAGGGGTCTTTGCCTTGAAACGGTAGCTGACCTGTGAGCATCTCATAAAAGGTGACTCCCAGAGAATACAAATCGCTACGATGGTCAATTCCTCGATTCATCCGCCCGGTTTGCTCAGGCGATAAATAAGGTAAACTGCCTTCAATGCGACTGGAACTGCTAATTATTTGCTGCTGGTAGGGAATAAAGGCAGCAATGCCAAAATCGGCAATTTTGACTTGATTAGTTTCGAGGTTAAGTAAGATATTTTGTGGCTTAATATCCTTGTGAACAATATGATGAGTGTGGATTTGGGCAAGTTTGCTGGTGATTTCAATGGCAATCTTCAGAAACGGCACAGGCTGTTGAAATTGGTCTAAAAACTGGTCAAGCGATCGCGCCTGAAAATCCTCCATAATTAAATAAGGGATTCCCTGATGCATCTCCAAGGCGTAGACAATGAGGGCTGCTGTGGTATTTAACCTTTGAGCGATCGCATACTCATGTTTTAGTTGTTCAACATTATTGGGTGTACACTGTTCTGGACGTAGCCCTTTGATAATTACTGGACACTGGTCTTGAACCTTAATTCCACGGTATATGACTGCTTTTACCCCTGCTTTTAACAAAGTGGCAATTTTAAATCCGGGTAATGCAATCATCATGCCAAGTACTCCAGCCGTGCTTCTTCAGGGATAATTCGAGCTTAATTGTATTTTAGATACATTTCTTCGGGCAGATGAAATTTACTGATATCAGGTTCGGATAATCACTTCTGCTGACTCTCCAGACAAAAATAAGCTAAAATTCAAGCAGAGTAAGCATTTCCCGCTCATAAACTCCTCATGTTTGATCACCTGCAAACCCAAATTTACCAGCTAGAACAATTTGCCAACAGCCTCGTTTCTAACCAACTGACACACCTTAGCGTCGTGAGTATTGGCATCATCTTTGCGGCTGGCTTGCTCACCAGTCTCACACCCTGTATGCTTTCGATGCTACCAATTACCATTGGTTACATCGGTGGTTATGAAGCAAAAACCCGCTTGCAAGCAGCAGCCCAATCAACTTGGTTTGCTTTGGGATTAGCAACTACATTGGCAGGGCTAGGGATTATAGCAGGTCTTGTCGGAAAAGTCTACGGTCAAGTGGGAATTGGTTTGCCGATTATCGTCAGCATTATCGCCATTCTCATGGGGCTGAACTTATTAGAAGCATTGCCTTTGCAATTTCCATCCTTGGGTGAAACCAATTGGATTTCGCCAGATTTACCAGCAGGATTGCGTTCCTATTTGCTGGGACTAACTTTCGGCTTAGTCGCATCTCCTTGCAGCACGCCTGTTTTAGCCAGCTTGTTGAGTTGGATTGTCAATACACAAGACTTAATTTTAGGCGCTGTTTTGCTACTTTGTTACACAGCCGGTTATGTAGCACCATTGATTTTAGCAGGTACTTTTACAGCTTCAATTAAAAAATTACTAGAGTTGCGTCGCTGGTCTGGTTGGATTAATCCAGTTAGTGGGGCACTATTGGTAGGATTCGGTGTATTTTCCTTAATTTCTCGGATTCCCCTTGGCAGTTTTTAATATCAATACCTTTGTTATATTTTACACCTAATGACTTTAGAAGATTCAGCATCCAAAGAATTAAAATGGTGGGCAATACCTGGGCAGTTCTTACGCCAAGAGCTTTTACCAGTACTGACCAACTTAAGACTGGCGATCGCACTACTGCTATTGATTGCAATCTTTAGCTCCACCGGTACTGTAATTGAACAAGGTCAGTCACCCGCATTTTACCAAGTTAATTACCCAGAACATCCAGCTTTATTTGGTTTCCTAACTTGGAAGGTAATTCAGGTAGTTGGATTAGACCACGTATATCGTACCTGGTGGTTTTTAGCATTACTCATCTTATTTGGTACTAGCTTAACTGCTTGTTCATTTACCCGTCAGTTACCAGCCTTAAAAGCTGCCCAGCGCTGGAAATATTACGAAGAACCACGGGAATTTCAAAAATTAGCTTTAAGTGCAGAACTAGATACTGGTTCGCTAAATTCTCTCAGCGAAATATTACAGAAACGCCGCTATAAAATTTTTCCAGATCAAGAAAAAGAAAATCTCCTATATGCCCGCAAAGGAATAGTCGGACGCATCGGCCCAATTATCGTTCATATTGGCATCGTCGCTATTCTGCTAGGGGGAATTTGGGGGGCAATGACTGGGTTTATGGCTCAAGAAATGGTTGCTAGTGGCGATACATTTCAGGTGAGAAATATTGTCGATGCTGGGCCAATAGCTGCAAAAATCCCGAAAGATTGGTCTGTGCGCGTCAATCGTTTTTGGATTGATTACACTCCATCTGGCGGCATTGATCAATTTTATTCAGATATGTCTGTCTTGAATAATCAGGGACAGGAAATTGACCACAAGAAGATTTTTGTCAACGAGCCTCTGCGCTATCATGGTATAACTTTCTATCAAACTGATTGGGGAATTGCAGGGGTTCGCGTCCAATTTAACAACAGCCCGATTTTTCAGCTACCGATGGCGCAATTGAACACCAACGGTAAGGGGCGCATTTGGGGAACGTGGGTACCGACTAAACCGGATTTGAGTGAGGGTGTCTCCCTGTTAGCCAAAGACTTACAAGGGATGGTATTAATTTATGATGCCACTGGCAAACTCGTTGATACTGTCCGCGCTGGGATGTTCACCGAAGTGAATGGCGTGAAGCTGAAAATTCTGGATGTGATTGGTAGCACTGGCTTGCAAATTAAAGCCGATCCAGGCATACCAATTGTTTATTCAGGGTTTGGGTTGCTAATGCTGGGTGTGGTGATGAGTTACTTCTCTCATTCGCAAGTATGGGCATTGCAAAAAGGCGATCGCTTGTATGTGGGTGGCAAAACTAATCGCGCCCAAGTTGCTTTTGAACAAGAGGTTTTAGAGATTTTAGATCGGCTGAGTTCACAGCCAAAAGGTGAGGAGAAAGAGGCAGTGATTGAAGTTTAAACGCAGAGGAACGCCTTCGCGAAGCGTCTCGCAGAGAAGGAAATCGCAGAGGAACGCAGAGGTTTACTTTGCGTTCCTATGGGTTTCAAAGTTGTGATCTTACTTTTGGTGACGCACTTCAACCACAGTATGTACATTGCCACGAGGCGTAAAGTCTGCTTTCACCGTGACTTGCAACGGATCACAAGCAGCCACAATATCATCTAAAATTTGATTGGCTGATTCTTCGTGGGAAATATAGCGATCGCGGTAACTGTTAATGTAAAGCTTCAGCGCCTTCAATTCCGCTACCCGCTCATCAGGTACATAGGTAACGTAAATTGTCGCAAAGTCAGGATACCCGGAAAATGGACATTTACAAGTAAATTCCGGCAAAGTAATATTAATATCATATCGCCTCCCCACACGTGGGTTTGGAAAGGTAATTAGTTTACCTTCCGCAATGTCACGTTCGCCATACTTCATTTCTTGGCTTGTCTGGGATACACTTTCTGGTAATTTGTCATTTGTCATTTGTCATTTGTCATTTGTCATTTGTCACTGGTTATTCTAACCATCTTCACCAAAATCCTCGCGCCGTGGAAGCCCCTGCATTCATGCATGGGGGTAAGGGGCAGGCGAATTTATTCGCAGTCACCCTGACGGGTTCGCCAGTCGCTTCAAGTCGGGAAACCCGCCCAACGCGCTGGCTCACATTATCGCCTTGGGGTTGCTGTATTCGGTGTACTTTTGTTTTGTACTTTCAACAGGACAATTACCGTTTCAAACTTGACAACCCTGTACGCACAATGTTTTGCTCAGTTGAGCCTCCCTTGCGGGGTTATGTGAGCTTCGACAATGTTAGAGGTCGGTACTTTCCAAACGACACTGGTTTAACCCTTTAAGCCTGTTTAATCGTTCGGTTCTAGAGCAAGGGACTAGCTTCGCATCCCTTGGTAGGTCTTGAACTCTTGCCTCTAACGTAGTACGCCTTCGTACTGAGTCTGGTCAGGTTAAGGCTTTTTCAAGCCCCCGCATTTAGACGTGGGGTTCCTGACGTCTTTTGAGTCATTTTTTACCCTGTTAACTCCTAACCCCTAACTTCTAACTCCTAACTCCTAACTCCTAACTCCCCCTTAATACTCTTCCTTCTCCCAGTCTACACAATTCTCATCTTCACAACCGTGGGGATGCATGGCACAGACTAACAAATTACCACCATAAACTTGACCGTGGTAGTGAGTACAACCGATACAGGCAGGATTTTTTTCTGCTGTGGGTTCAACTGAATAAGGAAAACCCGGGTCTATATCTGTTACCATGTCCTCTAGTTCCCAGTAAGCTTCAAACATTGGTTCAGCCAAATCCTGTAAATACTGATCGAATTCAGTGACAATGCTAGGTACTTGCTCGGTCATTTCTTCCGTTAGCTCAAAAAAGGCTTCTACCATTTCACTCATTCCCAGGAAGAAACGCTCTACTTCATCAGCTACTGTTTCGACGATTTCTACTAAATCTTTTTGCCACTGTTCCATAAACTTGACGCCCTTACAGGCTATAAACAGGACGGTTTGTGCTATCTGGGTTGAAGCACTTGAATACACACTAAGGAATATGGATTGATTAACTTACAATTCTTGTTCATCAGCTAACTTGGTATTTAAAAGTTTTTAAACCAAGTTTTGCACTTTATTTAATCCACATTCCTAGACAATGTATCTTATCAAGTTTCTATGCGAAGTGTCATGTCAAAGTGCCACTTCTTGCTATTTTTCGATCAAAAAATGCTTTTTATTGATCGCGTTGCAATCTCTTTAACTCTTCTTGCAGGTCTAGCACTTCTTGGCGTAATTTATCTACGTTCTCATCAGCTGATGCCTCTTTCACCGTTGGTTCTTCATCTTCCTCTAAAATTTCAATGCGCCGAGGTTCAGAAGGGGGTGTTTTCTCAGAGGTCTCACCAGATCCTTGGGGCTGTTGGGCTTGCTTCATCATCTCTTCAACGAAGCGGCGGGCTTCTTCTGTGTTCATTTCGCCCTTTGCCACCATTTCATCTGCCAGCTTTTGGACTTGCGATCGCACTTCGGCTAATTTTCCCCCTGCTTTCTCACCTGCGTAAGAAGCTAATCCAACTCCGAGGTAAAAAGCTTTTTGAACAATATCTCCAAAACCAGCCATTGTTGCTGAAGGCTCCTAAAAATAGGGCGACCCGGAGACTACGCCTACCACAAGCCTCCCGTGTTGCTGCTACCTTCCGGTTCTGACAAGATTTGGGTGTTGCGATCGCATAGATCCAGGTCTGCTGTAAGCATAACATGAAAAGTCAGTAAGTGTGTGTCATTCCATCAAAATTAACCGCCGGGGATCTAAGCGCACATACCAAGGAAAAGGTTGGTCTTTCATCGTCGCCCATTTTTCTTTGAAGACTTCAGCTTGCAGATGGTAATCTTGAGAATTCTTGCCAGGGGTATGTAATTTGAGAAATAATGTGATCCGATGGGGCGTTTCACTTGTCCGTACTACCCAGCAGGGAAAGGTATTTTCCTGCGATCGCTCGTTGGTAAAAATGAACTGATGGGCACGAATGCCGACGTGGGATAATTCGCTCTTGATTGGTTCTATGACTTGAAGAGTACAACCCCAATCAATGGCTTCCAGTTGTTGCGATGACTGGAGAACAGCACGGGAGAAGTTTTTACATCCGGTAAGTTGGGCGACACTCACAGTAGCAGGATGCTGGAAAATATCATGTTTGCTACCATAATGAGCGGCTCTACCATGCTGCAATACCAATAGATTGGGACAAATCCGATAAACTTCTTCCATATTATGAGTGACAAATAGAGTCACACCTTGATAGCCAGCAAGAGTTTCTGTCATTTGCTGCTCTAATTGGCTACGCAGATGAGTGTCAAGTGCCGAAAACGGCTCATCTAAAAGTAATGCTTCTGGTTGACTTGCTAATGCTCTGGCTAAGGCTACCCGTTGTTGTTGACCCCCAGAAAGTTGGTGCGGATAGCGATCGCCTAATCCCTGCAACTGCATCGCTATTAGTTGCTCCTCTACCTGCACCCGAATACTCCCACCAGATAGGTTTTTGGGTAAGCCAAAAGCGATATTTTGCGCCACACTCATATGCGGAAACAGGGCATAATTTTGCACTAAAAAACCGATGCGGCGATGGCGGCTGGGTAAATTAATTCCTTGTTCGGAGTCAAACAGTACTCTGTTGTTTAAAACTATGCGCCCGATTGTGGGCGTTTCTATCCCTGCAAGGCAGCGCAAAATCATGCTCTTACCTGCTCCAGAACTTCCTAACAATCCCAAGGGTTGCTGATCAGCAGTGAAAGCAACTTTTAAGTGAAAACTAGGAAGGATTTTTTCAATGTTGACAAGCAATCCACCAGATTCAAAGCTAGAGCGCAAAGTATAAAGATTTTCTCCTCCCGCTCCCTGCTCGCGTTCGGCTACGCTCACCGCAAGCCTGCTCCCTACTCCCCTCTTCCTTTCCCTCAATTCTTGCCAGAAGTTGACTGCAATAATTCCAGATAGAGAAATCACCATAATTGCGATCGCCCAAAACCAAGCCTCATTCATTGCTCCCGCTTCCACCGCAAAATAAATCGCCATTGGGATTGTCTGCGTAAGTCCGGGAATGTTACCAGCCAGCATCAACGTCGCCCCGAATTCTCCTAAAGCACGGGCAAAAGCTAACATTGTGGCAACTACAATGCCGGGTAGTGCTAGGGGTAAACTGATGCGCCAAAAGATTGTGGCTTCGCTTGCACCAAGGGTTCTAGCTATTCGTAGCAGACTACCATCTATTTGTTCAAATGCTCCCAGTGCAGTTTTATACATTAAAGGGAAAGAAACTACGGTAGCTGCGATCGCTGCACCATACCAAGTAAAGACGATGGTGAAGTCAAAAGCCTGCATCAGTTTCCCTACAGGGCCATTTTTGCCAAAAAATAGCAGCAACAAGAAACCAACAACCGTGGGTGGTAAAATCAATGGCGCAATAAAGATACCCTCAATCAACGATTTACCTTTGCCACGATATCCCAGCATCCAGTAAGCAGCAGCGATACCCAAAAAGAAGGTGATCAATGTGGCAAGTAATGAAGTTTTGAGTGATATCCAAAGAGGCGATAAATCCAATGGCATAGTTGCGTAGGCAAGAATTAGCTCAACTAATCCCTAATTTACCAACTTTAATCTATATATCTTGGGAAAAGTTGGTAGATTACCGCAAAAACAATAAAGAAAATCGCAAAAACGAGATAATGATGTAGGGGCATAGCATTGCTCATACGTGTCAACTTAACGTGAAACCCAAGGAAGGAATGATCAAGAGTCCACTCACTTCCCATCACTCACCGCGTCACCCCACCCCGGTTTTGTCTAAAGCCAAAACCTCCCCTCCCCGCTTGCGGGGAGGGGATTGAGGGGTGGGGTAAAATGCCTGTGGGATAAGCGTTTGAGCTTAAGTTGACACCAATGAGCATTGCTGTACCCCTACGACACGTGTGGTTCAAATAGATTAGGACTTACGCAAAAACTCTCTGAAACTCTTGTTCCTTTGCGTCCTTTGCGGTTCGTTTTTTCATGATTTTGCGTAAGTCCTGTAGATGAAAATAGCTGTAATTAATCCAGTTGACTGCTGTAGGCACTAAAACCATAAGCCAAAGTTTGTTTTAAACTACCTGATGGCTTAAGACTTCTGTTGATAGCATTAGCAAATGGTACTGGAATTCCTTTAATAGTTTCCGGCAAAATTGCATATTCTTCTGTTGCTTCAACAATGTATTGTGGACATTTCGTTTTCATCCCAGCAGTTGCTAACATTTCATCTATTTCAGCAGATGTATATTGCTTGAGATAGACTGGATTTCTCACAAATGGGTTCAGCTTCCTGATCCAATTATGGATAATATGAGAAGGGCAGGACTTGTTGTGAAAGGAATGATTAAAAACAAAAATTCCACCAGGTTTAAGTACGCGAGATATTTCAACCAACAAATTTCTTAATTGTGCATCTGGGATATGCATAAAGACGCAGTTAGAAATTACCAAATCTATGGAATTATCTTCTAAAGGCAATGTTTCAGCAGAATTGCAAATTAAGTGAAATTCCGATTCAGGGAAAAAATTATATTCTTGTTTAACCTTGATTAACCGCCGCAATAAAGGCTCAGAAATATCAATCCCATAATATTTTTCGCATCTGAGATTTTTAGCTTTAGAGAGATGCAAAGGTGCGCGACCATAACCAGAACCAATCTCCAAAATAGAATCAACAGATTTATTCAATGGAAATTTATTCCAAGTACCTCCAGGTGTACCAGTTAAAAGAGTATAATCTTGTTTAATAGGCGATGTATCTGCAACTTTTTCAATTTTTTGGGAACCATAATAGGTTTTACCTATTGCATCCCAAGTTTTCTTATGTTTAGTATTATTCAATTGTTCGTAGTTGTTGGGAAAATAAATACCATCTCGTAATTCAAAGTCATTCAAACTGGATTTCACATTTGCTAATTGAGTCATTAGGATTATTCCCATGAGTAGCTAAGTCTGTTTTATGTTATACTCCCAACTCCGCATTAACCGCAAGTAATTTTTACAAGGGAGAGGGAACAGGGAACATTAACTCACCCACAGGGGGTGGGATTTTAGCAAGCTCAGTCCGTCTTACGGCGGAGTAGTTCACAATCCTAAATCTACGGCAATACGGTGGGCACAAGCAAACCCAGAAAAAGCGACTGCATTCAACCCTTGACCCGGAAAAGTACTATCGCCTACACAATAAAGTCCTGAAATAGCTGTGCGATTAAAGGGCATCTTCAACAACCCCCACAACTTCCGCCGGGGAATTGGCCCGTATGTGCCATCTTCACGACCCAAAAAGCGGCGATGGGTGCGCGGTGTCCCCACTTCTAAATAATCCAATGCGGCATCTAAACCTGGAAAAATCTTCTCTAGGCGGTCAATAATTCGCCAAGCCGCCTCTTCTTTCTTCCCTTCGTACTCACTTGGAGAAAGTTCTTGCCAATCATCAATCCAGTGAGGTGTAAAGGCATGAATGATGTGATATCCATTTGGTGCTAAGTCTGGGTCAAGTAATGTGGGAATCGAAACAAAAACTGTGCCTTCTACTGCTGTCATCTTTTCCCAATCTTCCAGCAAAATATGATGACACTCTGTTCCCGCAGGTAAAACTGACTCCTTTACCCCTATATGTAAACTCAAAAAGCTTGGAGATTTTTGATAATTTTGTTGCCATTTTTTCTCATTATTTGGCATTGCTTCAGGTGGTAGTAATTGTGCAAATGTATCCCACCGTGTAGCATTAGAAACTATGCGTTTACCCCGATATACTTGACCATTAGCCAGCTGCACGCCTACCGCTTTTTCCTGTTCTATGATAATTTTGGTGACTCTAGCTTGGTACTGAATCTTACCTCCAGCCTTTTCTAGACCTTCTACTAATTTTTGGGCAATTTGTCCGACTCCGCCTTTAGGATAGTTAACTCCGCCATAATGCCTGTCAGAAAAGACCATTCCAGCATTAATCATTGGTGTCATGGCTGATGGAACCACTGACCAGCAATAACATTCCATATCGATAAATTTCAATAATTGCGGGTCTTTGATGTAGCGCCGTGCCACATCCCCGGCATTTTGGGGCAGATACTTGACTAAGCCGAGACACGCCAAAGGATGCTGGAAAAAGACCCGCAGTAGATACCGAGGTTCTTCCAGTGACAGTAAATCCATGCTGTTGAGACACTTGAATACCTCTTGGCATTCGTCATAAAAGCGACGAATCCCCTGTTCTTCATGACGAAAATGAGCAGTAAGATTTTGCAAAAATTTTTCATAAATCCGGTCAACTTTCAGGTCTAAACCTTGGGGTAGATGATAGTGAATCTGTACTGGATCTGCGATCGCTTCTTGGCTGACATTTACAGCTGATAATGCACGGGTGAGTAAGTTGGTAGTACCGTTCTGTCCCAGCCCAAAAATCATTGATGCGCCAACATCAAATCGGTAGCCTTGGCGTTCAAAATAACCAGCGCTACCACCTGGGATCAAATAACGTTCAAGTACCAGCACTTTCGCTCCCTTCGCCGCCAGCTGGGTCGCTGTTACTAATCCGCCAATCCCAGACCCAATCACGATCGCGTCAATATTTTGTGTTTTTGTCATTTGTCATTTGTCCTTTGTCATTTGTCCTTTGTCTAGAGTCAACCAATATATAGGACTCATATTTGATTTTTGAAAAGATACGTAGGGTGCGTTAGCGACAGCGTAACGCACCATTGGTCAGGATTTGGTGCGTTACTAACGCACCCTACAAATACCTAATTTTGTTCAAAAATCAAATCGGATTCCTATAGGACTTACGCAATAACTCTCTGAAACCTTATTCCTTTGTGTCCTTCTCCCAGGGGGAGACGCACTCGCGTTTGCGGTTCGTTTTTTCATGATTTTGCGTAAATCCTTCAATATTTACCAATGACCAATGACAAATCAAAAAAAGAGGGACAAGCCTGCTGCTGCTGGCTAATCCCGTTTGCCGATCCTTAAAAGAGAGGAGAACACTGTATAACAGTATATCCTTGATTGACAATTAATGTCAAATACTAATGAAAATATTTATCAATAAAATTAAGAGTGTTAATTTTTAGCTGTCAGCCGGATGCAGGAAAGAGTATTATGGTGTTTCAGTTATTAGTACAATCAAAAGGCGCCTATTTCTGGCTATGACGCTACAATTGCGCGTTTATGTTCCACCCCATCCCCTGATCAAACACTGGCTGGCAGTTGCCCGTGATGCAGGCACGCCTTCAGTATTATTTCGCAGTGCCATGACTGAGTTGGGAAGATGGCTGACTTATGAAGCTGCGCGAGACTGGTTGCCGACTCAAGAAACAATGGTGCAGAGTCCTTTGGATACTTGTCCAGCAACCGTGATTGACCCGCAAGTACCTATGGCAGTAGTGCCGATTCTGCGGGCTGGGCTAGGATTACTAGAGGGAGCGCAGACTTTACTACCTTTAGCATCGATTTACCACCTGGGCTTGGCACGAGACGAAGAGACACTGCAACCTCATTGTTATCTCAATAAGTTACCAGAAAAATTTGACCCCCAAACACGAGTATTAATTACCGATCCAATGTTGGCAACAGGAGGGTCGATCATGGTGGCAATGGCAGAATTGACACAACGGGGTGCTGATCCAGCCTTAACGCGGATTGTTTGTGTAGTAGCGGCTCCACCAGCTTTGCAAAAATTGAGTGAAGCTTATCCAGGTTTAATAGTTTACACAGCTACTATTGACGAAAAACTGAACAACAGGGGATATATTGTACCAGGATTGGGAGATGCAGGCGATCGCATCTTTGGGACTTAAGCTAGTATGCAGCTAGGGCAGAAAAATAGCATAACTACTGTAAAAGTTGCAAGGTTTGTTGAAGGCGGTAAAGATATGAGTCAAAGAGATAGTTTTGGCAGTGGTTTTGTCACAGGGGCATTTGTTGGTGGCGTATTTGGTGGTGTCATCGGGGCACTGATTGCTTCTCGACGCGAGCCAGAATTGCTAGCAGAGGAGGAGACAGAACTGACAGATAGCCAAGGCGAAGCGAGAAAAATAGCAGCAAAGCGGCGTCAGATGAAAGCCTCAGAAAGTGAGAGCAACAGCATAGAAACGGCCCGGCGATCGCTAGAAGATAAAATTGCCCAGCTAAATGCCACAATTGATGATGTGCGAAAACAACTGGGAAATGTTAATGGCGGTTCACCCCAAGCAACCAATGACCGTTCCCTCACTAAAGACTCCTGAAGTTTGTTCAGGCGTGGTGAAAGTATCGAGTATGGTAAATGTGGAATCCGCAAACACTTTTGACTTTGGACTAAATTAAAATTAAAAGATAAGACCGCGTTTGACACTTAGTAGGAAACAAAGCTATCCATGAGTTTACTGATTACGACACTAGTTACCTTTGTCAGCTTTTATAGCTATTTGCTAATTATCCGGGTTTTGTTGACTTGGTTCCCGACAATCAACTGGTATAATCAGCCATTTGCTGCTTTAGCCCAGATAACCGATCCTTATCTGAATCTATTCCGCTCAATTATTCCGCCATTAGGTGGTATGGATTTTTCTCCGATCTTAGCTTTCTTAGCACTCAACCTAGCTGGAGAGTTTCTGAGAACCCTAACTCGTCTGCCATTCGCACAGGGATTTTGATTACTACTCTTATAAAAACAAGTGTAGAGACGCCAAGTGTAAAAGCGTCTCTACACTTGTTTTTATAAGTAAAATGCCGGCAAAATAGGGTTTAAAAACCTAACCACCACCGACAATAGTCACCACTTCTAAGCGATCGCCTAGTTGCACTTTTGTTTCCGGCCAAAACTGGCGGTGTAAAATTTCACCGTTATACTCCACAGCTACCAAACGAGGGTTAAAACCCAACTGTTGGAGTAAGGCGGGTAAAGAAGTTTGAAACGAACAGCTATGGGTTTCCCCATTTACCTGAACCGTAATTTCATTAGACATAAGCGATATTGGAAATTGGGCATTGGTGGAGAATGACAAATGACAAATGACAAATGACCAATGACAAATGACAAATGACAAATGACTCTTTTAAGATTCTGGTTTAATGCGATTGAGTTGGGAAAGCAAATATTGCGTCACGAGGGTAGGCTGTTCAGCTTGCATGAGCGATCGCACCACCGCTACACGTTCGGCTCCAGCATCGATCACATCATTGATATTATTAGCATCTATTCCCCCAATAGCAAACCAGGGAATTGAACAATTTTTAGCTGCATAGCTGACATATTCTAAACCTGCTGCTGCTTTACCTACTTTCGTGGGAGTTTCATAAACTGGCCCCACGCCAATGTAATCTACACCTTCAGCAATTGCTCCTTGCATTTCGTCTTTATTTGTGGTAGAAAGACCTATTAAACGCTGGGAACCGAGTAATTGCCGAGCAACAGCAATGGGCATATCTTGTTGTCCCAAATGCACCCCATCCGCATCCACCGCTAAAGCTACATCCACGCGATCGTTAACGATGAACAAAGCACCGTAAATGTGGCATAACTGCCGTAATTTTCTAGCTTGTTCTAGACGCAAAGAATCATCTGTGGTTTTATCGCGGTATTGTAAGAGTGTTAATCCACCTTTGAGTGCAGCTTCGACGGTGTTCAACAAACTTTCACTAGGCGAAGTAACAAAATACAAATGCGATCGCCACAACAATTGATGGCGCTGATGGCCCATTAAACTACTTTCTAGTGTATAAACCTGATAGCGCATCTGCTTACAAGCTTTAGCCATATTTGGCTGGTAAAGCTTGCTGTATTCTTCCAGCACCCGCAACGCTTCTTCTACGCGGCAAAAGTTAGCTTGCAAGACTGATTTAATACTAGCTCGTTCTTCTTCCTGAGGATGGGTTAACTCAGTACCCTGATCGCCTGGTGTATCTCGCGCCGCCCGCAATTCGGAACTATGCCACTTGGCTACCTCTTGTCGCAAGCGCTTGCATTCAAGAGCCAACTGGGCATTATTCAATCCAAACCGACACCATTCTTCGATAATTCGCAAGCCTTCACGAGCGCGGTCTAAATTTGCATCTAAAATGCGGTAGATAACCTGCTGAATTTGCCCTTTTTGGCTGTATGGCTCGACCATTACAACAACCCCGTTAGTGCTTTCATCAAAGTGTGAATTATCATATAGCCTAGTAATCATAGTTAATTAATTTGCTTTTTTTTACTCAATTTTTACTAAATCTACCCAAAAAAATGTAGTAGTCAGAGTTACGGTCAATTATCCCATGTTCTTATAGGCAGTGATCAGGGTAGTTTGAGGCTACAGTTTAGCACTAAGATTAGTGAAAAAGAATTGTTTTGACGTAGCACTGCTACGTCTCTACAAGGGTTCTGGATAACGCATATTTAATTTCGCCCAATTGACGTAGGCACAATTCACGAATTGTGCCTACCAAAGATTTTGACCAACGCGTAATTAATTTCTGGAGATGTTTAATATCATTTATTACTATGTATTAAATATCGCCAATGGGTCAATATGTGAGTAATATTATCGACATAATACTCTCAGGGATTGTTTGAAAAGTCTAACTGGCGTGGGTCAGGGGTAATCAGCAAGTGCCTAAAGTTACAATCAGCCACTTTTCAAACAACCTCTAAGAATTTATTGTTACTTGTAAGTAATTGTGTTAGATATGATTTTTTGTCCTGTGCTTACTACGTACCGTAGAGTAGATATTATGCTTGCAAAGCTTAAGTTTCTGGAATCAGCAAGGCTTTTATTGTTTAGGTTTTCAGTATTATCTTTAACTGTCGGCATGGGGGCGGCAAGTATGACGTTCCTAGGTAGTAGCCTTGGCAGTGCGATCGCTCAGATTCCATTGATACCAGATTCAGCACCTCTGGGTGAGAAAACAATTTCTCAGGTTAATGTACTGTTTGTCAACCCAAATGTTGGTGATGACAGCACAGGTAATGGTAGCGAATCCACTCCTGTGAAAACGATTACCCAAGCGTTGCGATTAGCTCAGGCCAATACTGTAATTATCCTCTCCACGGGCACTTATAATGCTGAGACAGGAGAGGTTTTCCCCTTAATGCTGAAACCGGGGGTTTCAATTCAAGGCAACCCTAGCAATCAAGGTAAGGACATTATCATTCAGGGAGGTGGTGATTACCTGAGCCGCAGCTTTGGCGGTCAAAACGTCGCCATTGTTGGAGCAAACCAAGGAGGGCTGTCTGGGGTGACGGTGACCAACCCCAATGGTCGTGGTTACGGTTTATGGATTGAATCTAGCAACCTAGTCGTCAGAGAAAATACATTTACTGGCAGTACCCAAGATGGTATTTCCATTAGTGGTAATGCTGCACCCACCATTAGCAAGAATTACTTCGATCGCAATGGAGCTAATGGCATCACAATTGCTGGTAACTCCAGTCCGCAAATTCAGGAAAATGTCTTTCACCAAACGGGTTTTGGCATCAATATTGCCCAAAATGCCGCTCCGATAGTCGTAAGCAATCAAATTCAGAACAATAGAACGGGAATTGTGGTGCAAGCAAATGCCCGCCCGATTTTACGGAATAATATTATTCAAGATAATAAAGAAGACGGTTTAGTAGCGATCGCTCAAGCAATGCCAGATTTGGGTAGTGCATCCGAACCTGGGGGTAATCAATTTCAAAATAATGCTCGCTACGACATTAACGCCAGCGCTGCTAAACAGGTGATATCTGCTGCTGGTAACAATCTTGTCAGCGATCGCATCACTGGCAAGGTAGATATCAACGGTACAACAGCACTAGTAACCCAAACTTCTCAACCCGCTCCAGTCCCCAACAAGGTATTACAAGAAATACCAGCAAACGGTGAAATCACCTTCTCGGCTCCTGGAGTTTCTGAAACTACCAATGGGCAAACCAGCAACAGCATTTCACCAAATAATGGGATTCCTGGACAATTAAACAGTCAACTGCTGCCATTATTGCCGGCTAATATACCACTTTCCGCGCCCATATCCAATCAACAACAAGCCACCTCTAAAGTTGCCGGTTTTCCTACTCCTAGCAGCTTGTCGGGTAGACAAATACCAACTGACACTCAAATTGCAACTTCCAGTCCAGCACAGCCTCCTGATACACCACAGTTGAATTATGTGCGGATTGATCCTAATACGATTGAGTTTACTGCTCCCCAGTACCCATCCAATTCAATGGCACAGCCACCAGTTCCAAGTATGAGGGATCAAACACAGCAGCAATTACCAGTTTTGGATCAGAATATCCCCATTGATAATACTCGTAATATGCAAACAAGTTCTGCAAGTATACCCTATGGGGGTAACTCTGGGACACAATTGGGTGTACTTTATCGCGTAGTAGTTACACTAGCAACTGATCGGGATCAAGATTTAGTGCGATTTCTTGCTCCTGGTGCGTTTCCCACAGTTTGGGAAGGTCAAAGAGTTATGCAAGCAGGAGTGTTTAGCAGTGAATATAACGCCAAAGAAATGCTCAAAACACTCTCTAGCAAAGGTTTAAGAGCCATTATGGAGCCGTTGAATTGAGTAGGGAATTGGGCATGGGGCATCAATCGCTGTAGCCAACACAGGCAAATCTTTGGGATCTCGACAATTAGGCGGAACAGTTTTCAACTCAACCCATAAGGCGCGGTACTGCAATTGTTGTTCTAGGCGAATCGCCTGACTAGAGTCAATTTGCTGTCTTAAACGGGGGCGATTCCAAACAAGATGGAGTTCTTCCATGAGAGGTTGACTCATTACCAACTGGAATTTATCCTCATTAAATGCTGCCAAAATCGGCAATGTAACTCGCCCTTTGAGCAAAATGCTCTCTCCAAATGTTGGTGTCGATGACCACTCGCAACATCAGACCTGCTGGGATTGCTGACGCACAGCTTTAATTTCAGCCCTGATTTCATCGTCTGTAATCTCATTCACGGGGGGTTCGGCATAAAGTTCTTGAATTAAAGCCGTCAAATCTGAACGTAAATCTATTTGAATCAAGGCTCTAGCGACTTTTGCTCGTTCGTCTGGCTGCAACTGTTGTACTGCCGTAATGAGTTGTTCCAAAGTAATTGGGATCGATACCATGTTAGTACCCATCATCATAGGTTCTTAAATTTTAGTGCGTTTGTGCGATCGCTATCAGTCTTTTCAGCGGAATTTATAATTGACAAAAGCAATGTTATTCTAACTTGTCACGAATAAACCGATTTAATTTTATTCAATAGTAAGAGGTATGGAACCGACCATCGAGCAACTTAAAGCATTCTTTGACTTTTGCGTTCGGGCTAGTAATTTGTTTAGAGATATCGCATTGGTTAGATTTGATGAGAGGACAAGCCGAATCGTGATTTTGATAGGTGAAACCATCCAAGTAGAAATTCTTAGTAATGGGGAGAACATTATCCGATGACAGACTATTTAACTCTTAATGAGCAAGAATTAAGACAATATGTGATCTCAAACCCCCAGGATGAGGAGGCATTTCAGCATTACCTCAGCATCATGAGAGCGAAACCGGGGGTAGTGGTCAGCACTCCAGAACAATTAGAGGCTGAGTTAAAACGGCGTATTAATCAAGCTAGTTAATGTAAAACCCGTTACTGACATTCCAGCAACGGGGTTTTTTCAATTTAGCAGTTTGACTCAGTGTGAATTTTGGGACTTGCCTTTATTCAGCAACACCGATATTCCCGCGATCGCACACCCTTATATCTCAATACGCTTGGCTTTGTGGATAATTGTAGGTTGGGTTGAACTTTAGTGTTACCCAACAAACCCCGTGAAATGTTGGGTTTCGTTCCTCAAACGCCACGTGCTACCCTGCGGGAACGCTAAAAGCGAACAAGTCGGGGAACCGCAAGGGCGCAGTGGCTCCCCAACCTACGCAATACAAGGTTTTTGACGCTAACCCAAGCGTATTGCCTTATATCTGCGCTGATTTGGCGACTTGCGTCTGGATACAGCAGGCTGAGTTTTTTCCGTTTTACCAACTTTCGGTTAACGCGAAGACTCAAAAATGATGGCGATCGCAAACAGACAAAAGATGAAAACTGCTATCCGCAGAAGCCATTGCCACAAACTTCCACTCAGTAGTATCTCGATAATGGGAACGACGCCGAAAATTGTAGACATAATGTAGGCGATCGTAAAGCCAAGTAGAGTCAGTAGAAAGTACTTGAGTCCTTTACACGCCAAGTTGAACAGTAGATTATTGTTGTTTGATAAATTGGTTTTCATAGTTCTTCTTCTGATGTTGAGAGATGAATCTAAGTAAGTCGGCAAAAATAAACCAAACTATATTACGAAACGTAAATACACCTTAAACCCTTATAAATGACGAAGGACAAATGACAAATGACAGCCTTAGCTAGTTAGCTTTATTTGCGTCGCTCTACTTAGTGAACGCTACCTAATGATTTGAGTTTATAGGAGCTAATTCATTCAAACCAGAGAAGATAAGAGCAGTTAAGTGCAAATAGCTTAAAAACAACTATCTGCATTTATCCACTTCGCAGTTTTTGACCTCGATTTCCTAAAGTCTTGTGAGAAATCCGGCTTAATGCCTGAGCAATATCTGCTGCACTACTTTTGATGTGTGGGTCTTTAAGAGAGGCTAAAACTTGTGGATGGATCTTGTTCGCCAGCAACCATTATAGTAAAGACAGTTCTCGGTCACTTTACTTACTACCAATGACTGAATCAGAAAGCACAAAGGGTAAACAGTCAAGGCAACGTGGGTATATAGCAAGTCCAGACGGACTTAGAAAACTTCAAGAAAGAAGGTTTTCCAAGGGATTTTCTTATGAGACTCTGGCAAATGAGGCAGGTTTAGCTACCGATGGGGTGAAGCGGCTGTTTAACCCGCGCTGGGGGCGTAGAGTGCAATTAGAGACGATTGAAAAGATTGCTAGAGTCTTAGATTTAACCCCAAGGGATATCATTAATCCAGAGGAGTGGAGTTCATCAAATAAGGAACCAGACGTACATATTAATAATTCTAATAACATTTATCCAGTAATTCCATCTAGTATAGAGTTGAAAATCGGATTGTCATCTGAAACATCAAGGCTAATATCTGATCTCCTCAAGGATTTTGAGAATATTATTAATGCTTTTCTGCCGAAATCATTTTCTCAACTAAATTTCACCATTATTGAATTAGCAAATGAGGAAGCTAGAAAAAAATTTCAAAAGCCAGAACTCTACGACATCATTATGCTAGATGATCCTTGGATTCCAGCTTACTTGAATAACATTGAACCATTGGATAGCTACTTAACAGAATTTGGGTTGAACAGTAAAGCTTTATTTGGTAAGGTATTCCTTGAATCATTTCGCTCTGTTTGTGTATATGAAGATCAAATAGTTGCGGTTCCTATTTTAGGGAATGTGCAATTATTAATTCATCGATGCGATGTAGCAAATAAACTATCAGAGAGAACAGGAAGTAACCTGCTTAATCGAGAGTTGCTACATCTTAATCTGCGGATGATGGAAGATTTTTATTCTATTGTTCAAAGTACAAACTCTATTAACAAGAACTCCTATTCTGCTATTTTAAGTGCGGAATTTCTTCCCTTAGTTGTTCGTGACGATGGCAATGGTAATTTTGTCGTAGCCTTTTGGGAAATACTACGTGCCTTAGGTCATGAAGATGGAGATAGAGCCGTTGATGATCCAGTCAGAATTGATTTGAATACTGCAAATCAAGCACGCTCTTGGCTATACGATTTTACTTGCAGGCTGGATTATTCAGATCTTCATTCCTCCTTGTTAGCAAGATCTTCTAACATCGCTACTGCTCTTGCTTGGCCTGGATGGATTACTTATGCTCTTAGCAAGAATCCACTAGCTCTTACTGAAATTGAGTTTCAAAGGTTGTCGAAAGCCCCTGTTATGGGAGCATGGTGTCTTGCCCTACCTCGCTATCCTGCTCAACTTAAATTAAGGGAATATGCAGTAAAAGTGATACTTGCCTTAACCACTGATCCGAATATTCAATTCTTTCTTGCTAAAGGAGGTAACATTCCAGTTTTAGCGGATTTTGATGAAAAAGTAGAATCCCTAAGACAAATTCCATTTTGGAGAACAAACTATAACAGTATTTGCGCTGCGCTTGCTGATTCGTTACCACGTCCACGCACCAAATATTGGAATGATATTGAAAAGGAATTAGATTTTCAAATCTATAGAGGAGAATTTAGAAGTATTCCAGGGAAATTAGAATTTTAGATTTTTCTATAAGTAGAACGGGGTAAATAATTAAAGGTTTGTAATAAGGACTTTAGTCCTCATTTGAGGGCTGTTCGCGAAGCGTTCCCGTAGGGTAGCCCTCTCTACGAGACGTACTCGCGTTCACTACAAACTAATATCAAGATTTTTTATATTACTTAACCTAGTTTGATTTATTCTCACCGACTTACTTAGCAGTCCTAAATCATTTGTGAAAAATCAAACCTGTTGTAAACTGGCATTAAAAAGAGAAATAGAAGGTTCAAAGATGAAACCTGAATTGAATCTTTCGCCGCAGGAGAGTTTTGAGTTTCAAACTGGTGCATGGTCGGATGAGCCAGAGACACTGCCAAATTGTTTGCAGGATGCCTCAAGTCGTATATCTGTAGTCATTGTCACCCTTGGTCGTCCCCAATTAGAGCAGGCGATGGAGAGCGTTTATCAGCAGGATTTTACGGGGACAATTAGACTCTTGGTAATCGGAGACAATTGTCAAAAGCTTCCCATAAATTTGCCAACTCCCCCACACATCAAGCTCACAGTCGGCAATACAAGGTTAAATCAAAACAGTAATCCCTACCACCGAGTGGCGCGACTACGAAACATTGCTTATAGTCTTGTGAATACACGGTTTTTTTGCTTTTTGGATGATGATAATCTTTGGGAAAAAGACCATATCTCAACGCTGATAGATTTGATCCAAAAGACTGGTTTTCTTGCTGTTCATAGCTGGCGTAAGTTGATAAATCATGACGGTAAGTTTGTGATTCCAAATCGCTATCCCTGGCTACCTCCGGGATCTCTATCTGAGCAGATGTTCTCTATCTACTGCCAACACGGAGTTATGAACCCAAATGATTCGATTATCCGCGATCGCCCAACACTAAATGTTGGCGAGCAAGACTATGGCATGGTTGATATGGGGGAATGGCTGTTTGATCGAGAGTTATTTTCTCTAATACAATTCAACGAGGATGAGCCATCGGGAAAGCATCAGCTGCATTCCGGCGAAGACGACAAGCTGCTGCGCGATTTGAAAAAACTGGCTGTTCCGACGGCTTGCACCTCAAAACCTACATTACTTTATCGCTTAGGTGGCTTCTCAAATGATTTCACAAAATAGCAAACTACTGACACGAGCAGAGAATCAAGCACAGAATCTCAACGAGTAAGTAAGTCGGCGCAATTAAAGCTAACTGGCTAAGGCTGTCATTTGTCATTGGTCATTAGTAAAGATTTTAAGCCTATTTATGTTTCGTAACATAGTTTGATTTTTTCGCGCCAACTTACTTATATAAAATTCCTATTTGATTTTTGAAAAAACGACCTACATCCCAAGAGTGACGAAATCAAAGGTAGGTTCTGCCTTTAGAGCCAGGGGACTTAAACCCCCAAACTTAGTTAAGAATAACACTGACCCCCTTCCTGTCAAGCCTACGGCTTAACAGGAAGGGGGTCAATACGGTTCGGTTAAGACTAAAAATAAAAATGTCTAGGTTGGGTTGAGCGTAAGCGTTACCCAACAAAGAGAAAGAAAATGTTGGGTTTCGTTCCTCAAACGCCACGTGCTACCCTGCGGGAACGCTAAAAGCGAACAAGTCGGGGAACCCGCAAGGGCGCAGTGGCTCCCCAACCTACGAATATTCTTAACTTCAACATGACTTGGAAGTACTCTAACACGATTTGAAAGTACCTCAACATGACTTGGAAGTACTCTAACACGACTTGAAAGTACCTCAACATGACTTGGAAGTACTCTAACACGATTTGAAAGTACCTGAACATGACTTGGAAGTACTTCAACACGATTTGAAAGTACCTGAACATGACTTGGAAGTACTTCAACACGATTTCAAACTACCTCAACATGACTTGGAAGTATCTGTTGTTGATTTAATGTAATTTTTTTGACATTTTGAATAAATATTTCAGTATAATCCCTTAAAAATAATCAGGTCGATTTTAATTTGCTTTAATTTTTCCGAATTATCTCTCACAGAAGTTTATTGTTGCATTGGCTACAGTACATACAGTAATCCTATAACTTCCTTCAGGAGCGCATTTCATGGCACGACTAAAACGCAGTTCACCCACTCTAGAAAAGGCTCTCCGTCGAATTGCAGGAATGCGATCAATTAGCCCGACGCTAGAATTTGGCAACGGATTAAGTTTGACAGACTACGACGGCCACATCCAAACCTTGCAAACCCAACTATCTACCTACAACACTTTACTCTCTAGCCTGGATGAAATGGCAGGTCGCCTCTCTCTAATTGAAGAAGAATTGCGCAGCTACTCTGAAAAGATGTTAATGAGTGTGGTAACCCATTATGGCAAAGACAGTTTGGAATATATCCAGGCGGGAGGGAAGCCACGCAAGAAATTATTACGCCGTTCGAGCAATACCCAATCCCCATCTGAGAGTACAGCTACAACCTTGAATAGTGCAAACAACAATGGTAAAGAAACCTCTGTTGTTTTACCCTAATGTTCCATCGAGCGGAGTCGAGATGCTCACCGTAAACTCACCAAGCGCGAATGCGAGTGCGTCTGGTAGAGTTGTCGTTGGCGTGGTCACTGAGCGACTTGTGCCGAGCATCTCGTCTCGACTTCGCTCGTTGGCGTAGCCTCTCGTAGAGATGGAGCCGGAGTCGAGGTAAGTCGAAGTGCAGCCTAAGAAGAAAAGTATTGGAGCATTGGGGTATTAGTTATTCTTTTCCCCTCATCCCCCTCATCCCCCTCCCCGCTTCATTAAAGAATTTTCGCCACAGCCTGCACATCCTTATCACCTCTGCCAGAGCAATTGATGACGATGCGGGGACTACCTTCTAACTGAGGACAAAGGGTTTCTAGATATGCGATCGCATGAGCAGTTTCTAAAGCTGGTATAATCCCTTCTAGTTGCGAAAGTCTTTGAAATGCATCTAAGGCCTGTTTATCAGTAACACTGTAATACTCGGCGCGACCAAGATCCTTTAAATAACTATGCTCAGGGCCAACACCTGGATAATCTAATCCGGCGCTAATTGAATGGGCTTCGATGACTTGACCATCATCATCTTGCAGCAAATAGCTCATAGCACCGTGCAGTACACCTATTTTGCCTTTTGTCAAGGTAGCAGCGTGTTTTTCTGTATCTACACCTTCACCCGCCGCTTCGACTCCAATTAAGCGCACCGAAGGTTCATGCATAAACTCATTGAATAAGCCGATGGCATTGGAACCGCCACCCACGCAAGCCAGTAAAATATCTGGTAATCCTCCCCATTTCTCCTGGGATTGAGCGCGAGTTTCTTGTCCAATTACTGCGTGGAAGTCACGGACAATCATCGGGTAGGGATGAGGGCCAGCAACAGAACCGAGGATGTAATGGGTTGTTTCCACATTCGTCACCCAATCCCGAATTGCTTCCGAAGTTGCATCCTTGAGAGTTCCCGTACCTGCCTCCACTGGACGCACTTCTGCCCCCATTAATTTCATGCGGAACACGTTCAGCGATTGTCGTTCCATATCGTGGACGCCCATGTAAATCACACATCTCAAACCAAACCGCGCACATACAGTTGCAGTCGCTACGCCGTGTTGTCCTGCACCCGTCTCTGCAATCACCCGTTGCTTGCCCATGCGTTTAGCTAGCAACACCTGAGCCAAAGCATTATTAATTTTGTGAGCGCCTGTATGATTTAAATCTTCGCGCTTTAAATAGATTTGCGGGCCCGTGCCATCTGGTCTAGCGTAGTTTGTTGTTAGGCGTTCAGCAAAATATAATGGGCTGGGTCGTCCTACATAGTCACGCAGTAAGTTTTGCAGTTCTGTTTGGAAACTCGGCTCGTTACGATATTGATTAAATGCTGCTTCTAGTTCACTTAATGCGGGCATTAAGGTTTCTGGGACGTATTTACCGCCGAACCTGCCAAACCTGCCCAAAGAATCTGGTTGTTTAGTTGCAGTTTTGATGTCTTGTATGCTTACCATTGTTTAAAATCCTTTTATGTTCAAGTAAGTAGGTTGGCGCAATTAAAGTTAACTGGCTAAGGCTGTCCTTTGTCATTGGTCATTAGTAAAGGTTTTAAGCTTATTTACGTTTCGTAACATACTTAATTTTTTTCGTACCAACGTACTTATTTTAGGACTTACGCAATAACTCTCTGAAACTCTTATTCCTTTGTGTCCCGTAGGTATAGCCCAGTTTCCTGTGATTCAAAACGTCTATAGGGCGCACCAAATCGTTAGAGTCAAAATTTGGTAATAGGGATAGTAAATTTCCTAACCCCGTAGCTTTTGGGGTAGACATACCGCCGTCCCAAGGCCACATTCGGTCTTTAAGATTGTGCCCATAAGGCTGACCATCAGCAGGATAAAAATTGCTACCTTGATGACCGTTTTCTTGCCATTCAGCCCAGAGGCGGTCTACATTGGCATGATGCAACCAAAACACTGGGTCATAGGGCGAACTTGGTATATTGCTCATAGTACCCAGACCCTTCAATTTTATGGGTGTCGTGCTTGCATCTATCTGTACCCCACCAACTAAACCATGAATGTAGTTGTGTATAAATCCTCCTGGGGTAATTTTACCCTGCTCATCTACAGAGATAAATCCTTCCAAAGCAGGGCGTAATAGAGAATAGTTATTAAGACTCAGGGCACGCTCAACATCTTTTTTGGGGACAGGGTAATCACTAGCAGGAGGTACTCGTAGAAAGCGGACAAGTGATGTACCTAATGATATTTTGGTATCTGGGTCAAAGTTTAATACTGGATTCATAACCCAGCCATTTGCAGCAGCAAAAGCCCCAGACTGTACAGGCCCACCTGTAAAGTTTCCCTGATTTGGAATTTTGATGGTTACTCCTTGACCATTAGAACCAAGAAAGTCATCGTTAAAAATCACATCAAGTGCTTTGGCATCTGTCCAATCCCAGTATGGCAGAGTAACAGTTGGGTCTACTGCTTGCAGTGCTTGTTCAAATCTGCGAATATATTCTCGATGCCAAGGGAAAAATGCGGCATTTTCATGAGCAAGTTCTTGGACGGAACCATCGGAATGTCCTTTATGGTTATGAATCAGCCGTGTTGCCCCTATATGTATAGCAACGAATTGGTCATAAATACTGAGCTTGCTACCTGCGGGTATGACAGTTTTTAAGGTTTTGATAGCCTTGACGAAGGCTGTTTTCTCTGCTGATGTTAGGTCAGTTACGTTCTTTCTTACAGCTAGGCGAGCGTATTGTCCAACATTGTGATTCCAATGGTATTTGTATTCTCTGTGGTCAATGCGATCGTGGGCGAAGACTGTAATCGCACAGGCGCTAACTATAAGTAAGCTATAAATTAATATTTTGACGGATTTCAGCAGGGATTTCATTATGTTAATCGAACCAGGGGGCAGGGGTAAGCACAGGGCTATTTCATTCTCATCTAGCCCGCCTCAGAATTAATTCACCAGTCTAATAGCGAAAGTAGTCTAAAGACGACTGAGAAAAAGTTATAGTCCGTTAAAACGGACTTTAGCTATGAGCCAGGAACCTCAGTTCCGGGTGGTTTATGTCTAGAATGAAATAGCCCTGGGGGTAAGCAAGTTCGTAGTCAGGACTTTAGTCCTTATTTTCTAAGCACTAAAGTGCTTACTACAAACCCTGAAAACTAGGTTAGACATTGGACTAAATTTGGGGGTGAATTAGACATATCCATAAATTAAATATGCGTTACCCAGAACCCTTGTAGAGACGTAGCACTGCTACGTCTCTACATTTTTGGAGATGTCTATTTATCTCACCTCTTGAAGAGATGAACTTTTGCGCTGACTTTCTGTGATGGCTGTTTTAAGTTCTCGACAAAATTCTTCCACGGCTTGCAATCCTTGTGTTGGGCTACCTTCAGCTAACCGTTTAACAAAGGCACTACCAACAATCACTGCATCTGCACCCCATTCCATGACTTGGTGTGCTTGTTCTGGGCCTGAGATGCCAAAACCAACGCCGATGGGTTTATCGGTGACGTTTCGCAAATCTGTAATTAAATGCTCTACGCGGTTTTGGATTTGAGCGCGGATCCCTGTAACACCTGTAACACTTACCAGGTAGATAAAACCCTGAGACTGACGAGCGATCGCTTCAATTCTATCTTGAGAACTGGTAGGAGCTACGAGTAAAATCACCTCAATTCCCAAAGTTGCGGCAATTTGGATTAATTCTTCTGCTTCTTCTAAGGGTAAGTCTGGTACTACTAATCCTTGCACCCCAGCAGTAGCAATTTGCGCCAAAAACGACTTAATACCCCGGTGCAAAATGGGATTGTAGTAAGTAAATAGAATTATTGGCGCTTTCAGGCTAGGAATCACTGTGTGTAACATCTCTAGCACTTGCTCTAGTTTCGTACCTTTTTGTAAAGCGCGGGTTGCTGCTGCTTGAATCACAGGCCCATCTGCGAGAGGATCGGAGTAGGGAATGCCCAACTCGATGAAGTCAGCACCGTTGCGATCTAAGATGCGTAAAGCTTCGGCAGTGGTTTCTAAATTAGGATCGCCTGCTGTGATAAAGGGGATTAAAGCACACTGTTGGCGATCGCGTAAAGTTTGAAAGGAATCGGAGATAGAAGTCATGCTGAAAAATAGTTAACGATTGGTTAAACCCAAAAATTCCGAATTACGAATTACTTAAAATACTACACACAGCTTGCTCTACATTAGCTTGTTTAACTAAAGACTCTCCAATCAAAACTGCACGCGCACCAGCCTCGGCAACAAGAGATAAATCAGCAGGTGTATACAGTCCAGACTCGCTGACGACGGTAATATCTAAGCTTTGTAATTGTTGTTGACGCTCTGCTAAAAGTTGCTGTGTTGTACCCAAATCAAGGGTAAAATCTTTGAGATTGCGATTGTTGATTCCTACTAAACTTAGGTTATCAAGCTTTAGCACTCGATCCAGTTCAGCCAAAGTATGAACTTCTACCAGTGCATTCATGCCCAAATCATGAATCACTCGCAAAAAATCTTGAAGTTTTCTATCTGATAAAATAGCCGCAATCAACAATACAGCATCTGCACCTACTGTCCGTGCTAAATAAATTTGATAGGGGTCAATGATGAACTCCTTGCACAGTAGGGGTAATGCTACTTGCTGCCGCACCCTTCGCAGATAATCAAAACCGCCTTGAAAGAACTTTTCGTCAGTCAGCACTGATAAACAAGCTGCACCGCCTCGTTCATAAGCTTGAGCGATCGCTACTGGGTCAAAATCTGCGCGGATAACCCCACGGCTTGGTGATGCTTTTTTTACTTCAGCAATTAAGCTAGGTTGTTTAGGATTTTCTTGTAAAGCAGTCAAGAAATTTCGGACAGTCGGGGCTGCATTTAACTGTTTTTGCAAGGACGTTAAAGGCAATTCTTGCTGCATTTGTGCAACTTCTTGCCTTTTATGCGACACAATTTCTTCAAGAATATGGCGGGGAGGGGCAATTTGGTTAGTCATAATTTTTTAGGGGGAGTAGGGGGCAGGGGGCAGGGGGAGATGAGGGAGATGAGGGAGATGAGGGAGATGAGGGAGAAAGAATAACTAATGCCCAATGCCCAATGACTAATGACCAATGACCAATGACCAATGACTAATGACCAATGACTAATGACTCCTTGGTTTGCGTATATGCACACACGACATTTTTAATGATTTTCAGACCGACTTCTCCCGCTAAAGTCATGATTGATTCTGGATGAAACTGAACGGCAGCTATGGGAAGTGTCTGATGTTCAATACCCATAATTACGTCGTCATCAGAAATAGCTGTCACATTGAGTTCTTTTGGCAAATGTTGCGGTAGGGCAAATAATGAATGGTATCTACCCACTGCAAAGGATTCTGGTAAGTTTTTGAAGGTGACAGAATTGGAATCGGTGACGAAAATGCGTGAGGATTTACCATGTTGAGGATAGTTGAGAACTCCCAATTTTCCATCAAAAGCTTCAACAATGCCTTGCAGTCCCAGACAAACTCCAAAAATAGGAATTTGGCGATGAAGAAGCGCACCGACAGTCTGTGGAACCCCAAAATCACTTGGTCTACCAGGGCCAGGAGATAAAACAACTAAGTCAGGGCGTTCTGTATCGAATAGCGATTCCGAGAAACCATGACGTAATGTAGTTACGCTTGCACCAGTTTGGCGAATGTAATTGGCTAAGGTATGAACAAATGAGTCTTCATAGTCTATTAATAAGACACGTTTGCTAGCTTCCGCACTTGGTAGGATTTTAGTTAATTTTATGGAACTGGATTGATCAATTTTCTGACTCGTTTGCTTTACACGACGAATTGTCTCAAATAAAGCAGCAGCTTTGGTAATTGTTTCTTGTTCTTCTGCTTGTGGTATTGAGTCATAAAGGACAGTAGCCCCAACTCGCACTTCGGCGATGCAGTCTTTTAATCGGATTGTCCGTAGGATTAATCCAGTATTTAAATTCCCATTGAAATTTAAATAGCCCACTGCTCCACCATACCAACGTCGGGCGCTCTTTTCGTGCTGTTCAAGAAAATCTATTGCTGCTTTTTTGGGTGCGCCGGTGACTGTAACTGCCCATGTGTGCGAAAGAAAGGCATCTAAAGCATCAAATTGCGATCGCAGTGTCCCCTCAACATGATCTACTGTATGAATTAAATGGCTGTATAATTCAATTTGGCGGCGGCCAATCACTCTTACTGAACCAGGTTCGCAGATTCGGGATTTGTCATTGCGATCGACATCAGTACACATGGTCAACTCAGCTTCATCTTTGTGAGAGTTGAGTAACTGACGAATTTGCACCGCATCATCGAGAGCATCTTGTCCGCGGCTAATAGTACCACTAATCGGACAAGTTTCTACCCGCCTACCTTCAACCCGCACAAACATTTCTGGAGATGCACCAATCAGATATTCTCCACCTAAATTAAAAATAAATCCATAAGGACTAGGATTTATTTCCTTTAAGGTGTTAAATAGTTTGCTGGGTTCCTGTTCATAGCCCTCAAAAAAGTTTTGACTAGGAACAACTTCAAATAAATCGCCTCGGCGGAAATAATCGAGTGCAACCTCAACTTTTTTGGCATACTCGCCTACTTCATGGTCAGCAGTTTGATTTGAGAGAAGATGTTTTCCGCGATAATCAACAGACTCGCCTGTTCGAGGCAAATTCTTAGTGTTGCCATGCGCTGTTTCAAAATCATATTTTAGACAAAATGCCCGTTGCTGATAGTAGTCAACAACTATCAATTCATCAGGCAAATAAAGCACCAAATCACGCTGATCTTCAGGACGTTCTAGGCGGTGATTAATTGGTTCAAATTGAAAAACTAAGTCATAGCCAAATGCACCATACAAGCCTAAATGCTCATCTTCATGACTAGAAAAAATATGTAGAATTTCGCGAACAACAGTAAATACTGAAGGCTGTTTGCTACGTTCTTCTTCAGCAAATATTTTTTTTGTAGGTTTAACAAAGCCTACAATCTGGTTATTATACTTAGTGACCTTTTCAAGTTCTTTGGAGTTAGATAAACGCTCTAATAATAATGGTAAAAGTACTCGACCGCGTTGATTTAACGCTATCAAAGTGAAAGTATTTTCCTGTGTAGTCAACTCCAATGGTGGATTGACAAATCCGATCGCCCATCTTTTGTATCTCCCTGGATATTCGTAGCTGCTCCTTAGCAAGCCTCCACGCTGAGAATTTAAATGGAATAGAATATCTTCGAGGGCGGTGTCCATCTTCACTTCGGTGATGGAGCGAGAAACACTTACACCACCAAGGCTTTTGTAAGAACGTGAATCAAAAATCATGAGTAACTTCTCTGAAATAGTTATCAGTCAATCATCAATAAGCAACCATTAATTATTAGTAGTTATTTTTAAACCCAGAGCAAACTTAAATAACATACTGTCAATCTAAGTAGGTCGGCGCAATTAAAGCTAACTGGCTAAGGCTGTCATTTGTCCTTTGTCATTGGTCATTATTAAAGATTCTAAGCCTATTTATGTTTCGTAACATAGGTTTATTTTTTCGCACCAACTTACTTAAGTCAACTTATTTTGACTCGCATATTCTTTTTAAAGAATGTGATAAAACACTACTTGCTTCTTCTTTAAGAATACTAGATATCAAGCAAACAATACATTGAATAATTTTTCGATCAGGTGTCAATTTATTCGCTTTTTATACTAATTTTCCAGTACATTTAGCAACAACTGCATTTCCAAAACTCCGCCTCTCTCAAAAGTAGTAAATTATTTCATAAAACCTCAGCGTGACTCTGCGCTTCCCTCAGCGTGACTCTGCGTTTAAAAAAAATTCCCCATTAAATTCCCGCAACAGTAATATTGCTTGCTTGTACAAAAACAAATCCACCTGATGAACCTCAATTCTTCTTCCAATCCCTTGTAAGAGCGTCAAAGTTAATTCTCCACCCAAGTGTTCGCGGAACTCAGTCAAACCGCGAAATAAACAATCAGGATGTTCCACTTGTGATAACTTCTCAGCTAGTTCTGGCACATACAACTTAAAACCCAACGCTGATAAAGTATGTAATATCCGTTGCCACTCAGAACAATCCAGCAGTCCCATTAAATAAGAATAAGTGCTATCCAAAGCGATACCGATCGCAACTGCTTCGCCATGACGTAAACGATAATCTGTCAAATGCTCCAGTTTATGAGCCGCCCAATGTCCAAAATCTAGGGGACGAGACGAACCCATTTCAAAAGGATCGCCGCTATTGGCAATATGTTCTAGGTGCAACTGAGCGCAACGATAGATAACCTGTTGCATGGTATCCATGTCTCGCCGCACCAGGGCTGGGGTGTGAGAGTGGATAAAATCAAAAAAGCTAGCATCCTTAATCAACGCCACTTTGATTGCTTCTGCAATGCCAGAACGCCAATCGCGATCGTCTAGGCTTGTCAAAAAGGCAGAGTCATTTATAACTGCATAAGGTGGCGCAAATGTGCCGAGAAAGTTCTTTTTACCAAAGGCATTGATGCCGTTTTTTACTCCAACCCCAGAATCATTTTGTGCTAACACCGTTGTCGGAATGCGAATCAGGCGAATTCCCCGGTGAGCAGTTGCAGCAGCATATCCTACCAAATCCAATACAGCCCCGCCTCCGATCGCTAATATGTAAGAGTGGCGACATAATCCGGCGGCTTCAATCAGTTGCTGGATTTGCTCTAATAAAGTAGGGTCGTTTTTGGCAGCTTCTCCTCCCGAAATGATCATTGGTTCAGCTGCGATCGCTAATACCTCTGCATAAAACTTGGTATACGCTACTAATTGCTTCACCAATTCCGGTTGATACTTTAATATTCCGGCGTCTACCACTGCAACTAATTTCTTCGGCTTAGTCTCTCCATCCCCTACAATCACTTGCGCTAGCGTCGGGTTTTTCAACTCAAATAAATTTTGGGTGAAGTAAACTTCGTAGTTAAAAGTAACCGAAACACGTTGATGAATTAATCTACTTTTTTGCTTGATGTCAACTATCATATTTTTGCAGGTATATTTAAAAGTGCAGCACGATTCAAATTTTCCAGGAATACCTCTACCGAGTGAGAACCATTTACCTTGACTTTGTTATTGATGACAAAGAACGGCACGCTGTTGATGCCATTTAACCGAGCGAATGTAGATTCAGCAACAACTGCATCAATCAGATTATGATCATTTAATTGCAACTTTAATTCCCTAGCATCCAGATGATATGCTGCACCGATGGCAACAATAACGTCAATATCTCCGATGTTCAAACCATCTTCAAAATAAGCTTTATAAATAGCTTCGACGATATCGTTTTTTACCTTTGCAGGCGCAAGTGCAATCAGTTGGTGAGCAAGCTTAGTATTAACAGCTAAACGAATTTTTTCAAAATCTAACTTAACTCCAGCCGCTTCAGCTGCGCGTTGGGTAGTATCAAACATCTGTTGCAGTTCTTCTGCTTTCATGCCTTTTCTATTTTGCATAAAGCTACGAAATTCGTACCCGTCAGCAGGAACAGTATTGTCCAGAAGAAAAGGATGCCAACGGATATTTATTTCTTCTTTTTGCAGTTGTGCCAGTGCATCAAACAGATGTTTTTTACCAATTCTGCACCAAGGGCAAACGGGATCATGAAAGATGTCTATCAGCATAGTTTTTGTTACTTAAATGCTAATATTGGTGTGCATTTGTGGCTGGAAATCTCGTTGGATAGCCATTGTATTTAAAGGCTGTAGAAAAGTATTTATTTTCTCTTCAAAAAAGCTTTGAGCATTTTCAAATTCTTCAATTAATGCTTCTCTATCTTTCCTCGCCACCAGTTTCGCCAAACGGCTGTAAGTATTAGCTAAAAAGCTAATTTTATCACACCTTTCTTCTGTAGCTAGCATAATATCGACGCATAACTGAGGGTTTTGGGAAAACAAACGTTTAACAATATCAATTTCTTGACGGTAGTTAGGAGTTGACATCCTTAAGGTCTGTTCTATGTCAATTCTTGCTTCTGCGAAGAAAACGCCAAGACTAAATCTACAGAAGTGCTGGGTAGCTTGAACAATCACCATCATTTGATCATGTTCTTCAGGCGTGCAAACAATCAACTCTCCACCTTGACCTTTAATAAAGTCCAATAACCATTGAAATGAATCATCGTTCCGACCTGGACATATCACCACTTTTTGTCCAAAGAACGATTTGATATTTGGCCCAAACATCGGATGTAAACCCATAACTGGGCCGGAATGGTGTTCAAGCATTGCTTGATTTGCCTGTGTTTTAATACTCGTGATATCGCACAAAGCTGTAGTTGGAGCCAGATATTTAGCTGCACGCTTAATAACATCAACTGTCTGTTCAATGGGAACACTTACTAAAACTAATTGTACCTGATTCAACAGTTGCTTTGCGTATTTCCAATCCTCATGTTCGAGAACGCTAACATTGTGCCCTACTAGGGAAAGTTGCTCTTGAAATAATCTCCCCATTCTGCCGTGTCCACCGATGATCGTAACTTTTCGGGGGCTGACATGATTTGTCGGATACTTATGAGTCAGAGTAGCGTGACAACACTTCAGCACACTCACCCAAACAGACTGAGGAATACCAGCTTGTGCGAGTAGGGGGGCCACATCAGCCAATTGTTCATCTAAAGAAGGTTGTTCTGATGCTGCTAATAATGATAAGCGATCGCTCAGTAAGGCAATTAAGTCTTCGTCACTTTTTTTCAGCTGATCTAATAAGTCATTCATATTGTAAAAGTCGTTTTACTCTAGAATTGGATATCAAGCATTAAAATAATTCCTAACTACATTTTGTAACTCGCGAATTCTCTTTGCGTTCCTACCCTACGGGAAGGCGTTCGCGTAGCGTCTCGTAGAGAAGCGCCTATGCGCTTCCCTTTGCGCCCCTCTGCGTTTAAAATTCAACCCTCAATTCACCACAATTTTACACAAAGCTGTACGTAGTCCCCATTCCCAAATTTCAAATATCAACAAATGATTCCTTAGAACTCATTTCGGGCAAGATATCCAAAGTTGTTGCTTCTTTGGCAATCACATGAGAAAATAACTCTTCATACTGATCTAGCGCTTGCTCAAAGCAATAGTTTTCCACCGCAAACTTTCTGCCTTTGCGCCCTAATTTTGCTGCTAGTTCCGGTCGATCATATAAATCCAATACCGCAGCAGCTAAAGCATCTGCTGATTCTGGTTCAACGATAATACCACCACCACTTTCTCGGATAGCTTTGGCAGCAGTACCAGCGCCGGGAACTGAACCGACAATTGGGCGACCACTGGCTAACAAGAGTGGTATTTTAGAAGGCATATTGAAGGAAATCACATTGCACTTTTGCACAATCAACCCGATATCGGCGGCTGCTAACATTTGCGGTAGTTTTTCTCGCGGTTGCAATGGCAAAAGCAAAACGTTATCTGCACCACAATCAACACAATGTTTTTGTAACTTTTTGAGAGCTTGGGATTCCCCTGCTACGACAAAAACAATATCATTAATATGACGCAACCGAGCTGCTGCTTCTATTACTGTTTCCAAACCTTGAGTGAGAGCAATATTACCTGAATAAAGAACTACAAATTTACCATCGAGTTGATGGGTCGCTCTCCAAGAGTTGTTCTCCGGCGGTAAAGGGCGGATAAAATTTAGGTTTACCCAATTGGGAATACAGGCAATTTTATTAGCAGGTACACCCTTATTTATTAAATTATCTACAAAGCCATCGGCAATCACACTAATGGTGTGTGCAGTTCGGTAGGCAAATTTTTCTAAAGCTTCCAGAGCGAAAATCATTAACTTATTTTTAATTAGCCCAACACGCACAGCAGCTTCCGGGAGAATATCTTGCACATTCAGCACTATTGGACAGTTATATAGCCAAGCTATTAAGGTTGCAGGTAAGCAAACTAGTAAGGGTGGCACTGTTAAGAGGATTACATCAGGACGTTCGCCCTTGAGGGCTTGTGGCAAACTCGTAAAAACAAAACTCAACTCTAGGAGTAGCCGATCTACAAGGTTAGGTTTAGACTTAATCCGCAGGTAACTACGCTGAATTTTAACACCATTTTTATGTTCAGTAACGTATAGTTTACCCCGATAGCGATCGTAAATCTGACGCTGAGGATAGTTAGGCATACCTGTGATTACCCGCACTTGATGCCCTCGCTTCACCAGTCCTTCTGCTAGTTCAGTCATCAAAGGTGCAATACCAATTGGTTCTGGATGATAGTTGTATGAATAAATCAGAATGCGCATGAGTTGTTAATGTCCTGGAAGCACCTTCATAAATGTTGGCTTTATTGTATTAACCAGTTTTTATCTCCCTTATTCCGGATTTAATAACCTGAAATTTTCGTAGACACCTTTGTAGAATGTGTTACTAACGAGAGTACGGCACTGAAATTATTGAGATGGTGCGTTAGCCAAGGGCATAACGCACCCTACTGTGGTGACGCACCTAAAAGAGTGCATTAGAAAACTCTTGTGGGATGGGCGTCTCGCCATTGGTGTCAACTTAACGTGAAAGTTATGTCCCAATACGCTTGGGTTAAGCCGTAAAAATAAATTTGCGTAGGTTGGGTTGAGGAACGAAACCCAACATTTTCGGGTATTTGTTGGGTTTCACTAAAGTTCAACCCAACCTACAATTATCCACAAAGCCAAGCGTATTGAGTTATGTCCCGCAAGGAACTGAAGTTCCTTGCTAATAGCTGAAGTCATCTAAAAGATGACTAATAATCGGAAAAATTTTTAGTGTACTGAAGTAGACTTTAGCTATGAGCCGCTGAAATTTATTTCAGGGCGGGGTGGAAGCCAACAGATAAAAGATTTCTAGCAAAAGTAGATACCAATGATCTTGCCCATACCACAAAAAAATTTATTGCATGACTTTAACTGTGTCACCCTACTGCGAAACTTATTAATTACGAATTACGAATTACGAATTAGTAATTATTTTGTAGTTCCTTTTCTAAACTGAAGACTGGCTTTTGTTGCCCACGTTTCCGTAATGTGACGGTAGCAGCGCCTAGTCCAAGTAATGCCAAACCCAATGTTGAACTAGGTTCCGGCACTTGTCTTCTGCCTTCTACGTTTAACACTTGGACGCGACCTTGAAAGAAATCGCCGACATAAAGCTTACCATCTTTGTAGCTTGTGCCACCTGTCCAGTTAAATGTACCTGGTGTGAGGTCGAGGGGATTGCCAAAGGGTGGCTGACCTAGTTGTGGTGGTGTTGCTGCGGCAGGTTTACCATAAGCTGTCAGGAAGTTACCGTTTTTATCGAATACTTGAACGCGGCTGTTGATAGAATCAGCCACATAAATATTCTCAAACTCGTCTACTTCTAAGCCGATGGGCTGATTAAACTCGCCATCTCCATTGCCTTGTTTGCCAAATGTTAAGAGCGGTTTCCCTTCTGGGTCGAGTACTTGGACGCGGTTGTTAAACTGGTCGCTAACATAAAAATTGCCACTGACTGGGGAAATTCTTACACCTGCTGGGCCTTGAAACTGCCCAGGTTGAGTGCCAGAGCTACCAATACTACCAATTAGTTCGCCGTCTTTAGTGTATTTATTGATCTTGTCGCCGCTAAAATCGCCTATATACACATTGCCAGTTTTGTCAAATGTCACACCAGATGGGCCAAAGAAAGCTCTACCTGGGATTAAACCGCCAAACTCACCAAATGATTTAATAAAGTTACCCTGGCGATCAAAGACATTAACGCGGTTGTTGAAAACATCACCTACATATAAATTCCCTGTTTGCGGGGAGATTTCTAGAGCCGATGGTTCGTCAAATTGTCCAGGCCCTTTACCACCCTCGCCGATCGCTCCAATATAACTACCTTGAGGGCTGAATACTTCAACTTTGTTACCGATGTTTGGGTTAAAAGTGCCGTCGGGGTTAAGACCGCGACCATTACTTATAAGGATGTTCCCGGTGTCATTTACCGTTATGCCTTGGGGAACAAACAACTGCCCAGGCCCAAATCCAGGGCTACCAATACTACTGTCGTAAGTTAATGTTACAGCCTTGGCTTGTGCAGATGTTGCCAATATGGTGAATCCAACACCGAGAATAGCAACTGACAAATTTTTGACTAATCCCATGAGTTTTAAGTCCTGGTTGTATGGGTTATACTCTTTCCTAGACTCATTTTGTTCCTAGTCCCGGTTTGAGGACTCTAAAATTTGGGCTGCTGTGTCTTGTTTGAAATGCAACTTTCTCTGTGAGGCAGCAGCCTATTTTCTAACCATTACCTGACACCAGGTAATGAGGAATTAGACTATCTCTGCTTTGGGTAGTAACTCTTCACCCAAGTTGTGTTGGCGTTTGCGCTTGGCGATCGCAGCAGTTGCGCCTACACTAGCAAGTGCTAGTAAGCCAACTATTGAACCAGGTTCGGGGACTTTTTGTGTAACAAGACCATCCACCCGAACAACCTGCCCGTTTTTTGGGCCGACACCACGGTTGGTAATATAAATCTTGCCGTCAGGGCCAATATCTATTCCATCAGCTGAATCTAATCCTTCACCTGCTGCAACTAGTATTGTGCGAGTGCCATCAGGAGCAACTTCGATCAGAGAACCAGGTAGATTTGTGATGTCACCGTTTAACTGGGACTCGTCACTGAACTGTAAGACCAGCAAATTGCCTTTCTCATCAAAAGTTAGGTCGGTGATGTGCGTAAACCCATCTAGAAAAACCTCTGGCTTTCCATCGTCGCCAATGCGGAAAATCCGTGATTGATCTTCTGGATAAGGAAAACCCGTATATTCACCAACGTATAAAGCTCCATCGGGGCCAACTGCGCCACCCGTTGGTACTGATTGAATGGCTATTTGCCCTCCAGGAAGCTGTTCTACTAGCCCTGGAAGCAACTCTACTAGGTCTGGAGGTAACTCTTGCCCTGGTGGCGCAGATGGCAATACTGAGGCGCTAAGGATTTTCTTCGGAATTGCGATCGCTTCAGAGTCACTGCCATCAAGTTTAATTTTGTAAGCAGTGTTTCCACCGCCATCAACGACATAAGCAGTATCGCCACCGATAGTTAGATCGTAGGGATTGGTAACTACATCTTGACCATCTGGATTGTTGATAATTTCATACTTGCCAAAGTCGAAAATACTGTTGAGAGAGCCGGTATTCAGGTCAACTTTGTATAGTTGTGCTAACTTCGGGGCATTCAAAACTTTATCGGGTGGGGATGGCGGGAAAACGTTAAGTTGCGTTGCTGGGATAGGGTATTTAGAACCAAGTTCAAGTGTTTCTTGATCGCGGTTTCCAGGATATCCAGCAAACCCAGTTAAAAGATAAGCATTTCCCAAAGAGTCGAATTGCAGGTCTTGAATACCAGCTCCTTGGTTGCCGGAGGGTTGTTCTGCGACAGACTGAAAGTTAGTGAGTAAACGCGTTTTGGTGCCGTCTGGTGAGACTTTAACGAGTGAACCAGTATTGCCTACACAAAGAGGCTGAAATATTGTACTTGGAGATGGCTGGCAATTCCCATTTCCTCCTATACCTGGTTCTGCTACGTATAGACTTCCATCAGGGCCAAAGCTATTAGCCCGTGCATTACTGATTCCATCGACAATTGTCGTTAGTGTTGCAGCTTGTACAGATGGCGTTCCACAAATAGCAGCAAAACAAAATGTAACAGATGTAAGAGCAAATGACTTGAGTTTCATACCTTTGGAGATTGAGAGTTAAATAAGTGGAAACTTTTATGGTTTTAAAGACAACGAATCCCAGTCTTTGAAGAACGCAGGATTGGTTTGAAACTCTTGACTTGACCGCCACGACTCCCTTTGTCGGAAGTTTGCGGCTTTTTTCTTGTGCAACCAACCAACGCCGAAAGCACCGATCGCTAATGCGCCTAAAATAGAATCAGGTTCAGGAACAGACTGGGTATTTTCAATTCTGAGAACTTGTCCAACTCCTGGGCGATCGCTTCGGTTTGTGACGTATACTGCACCATCAGCACCAATAGTCAAGGCGCTAGGTGACTCTAATCCATTGCCACTCAGAAGAGTTGTGCGTGTCCCATCGGTAGCTATTTTGATCACAGAACCATCAAAATTACCCTTCCAAGCTGACTCATTAGCGTATTGCAAAGCATATAAATTACCCTCAGAATCAAATTCCAAGTCTGTGAGTTGGGTAAAACCATCAGCGAAGACTGTTGGTTTACCATCAGCACCGACTCGATAGATTTTTGCCTCACCTTCTGCGAAAGGAAAGCCAGTAAATTGGCTGACATAGTAAGCGCCATCAGCCCCTTTTGCCACACCTGAAGGTACTGGTTGAGTTGCAAACTGCGATCGCACCACTTCACCTTGAGATCCCACCTGTGACGGTTCATTGGATCGGGAATTAGAGGGTGGAAATACTGGATTAGTTAATATGTCTTGGGGAAAGCTGGTAATAGCTTGCAAATTACCACCAACCGTATTAACACGTAGCAAGGTATTTGCACCTGCATCAACTGCAACTAAGTTATTGCCATCGATCACAAAACCCAAGGGATTGCTACTAACATCACTACCATCGGGATTATTGGCGAGTTCATAGTTAGCTAAGTCAGCAACACTCGTCCAGGAATTGGTATTAAAGTCGGGAGCGATGATTTTACCGAGGTCAGTGTAACCTAAATTGCGATCGCGAAAGGCCGGATTAGCTGCATACCCAATCAGAACGTAAGGTTTACCAGTAGCATCAAATTTAATGTCACGAGGGCCACCGGCTCCAGTACCATCTGGTAATGCTAAGGAAGGAAGTCCTGTAAGTATCCGCTCAGTTTTACCATTGTCAATTTTGGTAACTGCACCACTTTTGCCATAACATAAAGAATCTCCTTGACCACTTCCTGGGGGAACACAAGCCCCATTTCCCCCAATTCCCGCTTCTGTAATATAGAGATTGCCATCGGGGCCAAAGCTCAAACCTCCGGCATTATATAAACCGTCGGCGATTACTGAAAATGAGCCGGCTGATGCGGTTTTCATTCCCGAAAAAGCGGCAACACAAAAGGTGAGGAAAGTAATTGTAAGGTGTTTTAGTTTCATGTTTTGTCCTTTGTCATTAGTCATTTGTCTTTTGTCCTTTGTCCTTTGTTAGTTGATTCAGGTTCATATTTTGTCCTTTGTTAGTTAACCAATGACCAATACAACTCTTGGAGAGGCTGCGCCAACGACTTCTCTACGAGACGCTACGCGAACGCTCAGTACAAGTGACCAATGACCAATGACTAATGACTAATGACTAATGACCAATGACCAATGACTCTTCAATTTTTGGCAGATAGCTCATTCCTCGGTCAAATGATTTGAGGTTGCCAGCTTTGGCTTCGAGTAAACGTTTGATGTTCATGCTCTCAGCGCCAAAGTCTTCAATTTGAAGTTTGCCGTGGGTTACAGAGTTATCTACTTTCCAAAATGTGATTCGATGCAGAATGAAACCTGAAGCTTCTGGGTCAGCGAAAGCATAAGCTGTTGGAATAAGTAGTGCTACAGAACGCTGATAATATTCGTAATCTGGATAAAGGTGTTCTTGTTCAAGTAAGTAATATTTGCTTAAACTATGAACTCGCACTGAAACTTTTACTTTCTGGTCATATTCATCTTTGAATTCACCTGATTCTGAAGTAATATCACCATTTGGTCGTAGTAAGTGCGCCCACTGATCTACGTTTTTTAAGTCTTTTAGGTATTCAATGCCGATTTCAATTGGGGCATCAACATAAATGGTGTCTGTATCAATAAGATGGCGTCCTTTAGCTGCTGAGGTCAGACCAGCTTTGCGTTCCAAATTACCTTTGAGAGAACGACATTCGGAAGTGTGTACTGTATGAATTCCCTGCATAATCATCTGAGTCTGCCGTTTGGGATCGACAAAGCTCAACCAGTGAAAATACACACCTTTTTCATCTGTTCCTGGCTCGATGTAGTCTGTAGGAAACAGTAAAACAGGGTAAACCTGAAAATATTTCTGATACTCTAATCCGCAATGCCACTCAATGCCGTAGAAAAGCGGATTTTCTAGTTTTTTAACGTGATAGTAAAGATTTTTATGATATCCAGATGCAGTTCCGAGCCAGGTGTCTTCGTCAACTTGCTCTTGCATTCGGCTGTAAAGTGTCCATTCGTCCAAGTTTTTTAAACTACAAAGGTAGTCAAAGGCGCTCTTTGGTGAAGTAGCAATATAAGCTGATGTAGCAAAGGTGTTTTTTTCCATTTTTCACTCCTTAAGATAATAAAAATTAAGCTGCGAGCGCCTCAATCTTGGTTCGCTTACCCCTCTGAATGCGGTCTTCTGCTAATCGCTTGGCAGCATCGTTAGTAGTAATTCCCTGCTGGTTAGCAATATCAAAAATTGCTAATAGCGTGTCATAAATGTTATGCACTTGCTTAAAAGCTTTTTCTTCGTCATAACCAATCATTTCGTTGTAAACGTTGATTAGTCCTCCGGCATTAATTACATAATCCGGGCTGTAAAGAATCCCTTTTCTAGCAAGCATTTGACTATGTAATGGCTCATTATCTAATTGATTATTAGCTGCACCAGCAATAATCTTAGCTTGGAGGAAAGGAATTGTATGACTATTAAGAATTCCCCCTAAAGCGCAAGGAGAAAATATATCTACATCAAGTGAGTAAATTTCGGTTGGCTCTACAATAGTCGCGCCAAAAAGCCGTTTTGCTTCTGCCGCTTTCTCTGGATCTACATCACTAACAAAAAGCTTGACATCATTCTCATGTAAGTGCCGACAGAGATTTTTACCTACATTTCCTAAGCCTTGAACTGCAACTTTCATCCCATCAAGTCTTTTGCTCTGCCAACGAGACTCAACAGCAGCTTTAATTCCGAGAAAAACTCCTAGTGATGTTATGGGAGCAGGGCCACCAGATTTTTCTGATACTCCAACAACATATTTAGTTTCTTGACTGATTGTTCGCACATCGTCAGGAGTAATATTAACATCTTGTCCGGTAATAAAACGTCCATTGAGGCTATCAATAAAACGTCCGTAAGCTCTCAACAGATCATCTGTTTTATTTTCAGGATTAGCAATAATGACTGCTTTACCTCCACCAGCCGGAATGTTGGCACAGGCTGCTTTATATGTCATCCCACGGCTTAGACGAAGTGCGTCTTTTAAAGCAGCTTCTTCGTTGACGTAAGGCATGAGTCTTGTAGCTCCCATCGCTGGGCCCAAGGTCGTGTCATGGATGGCAATAATTGCCTTAATTTCGGGATTTTTACCATGACAGAAGAGAACTTGTTCATGACCCATTTCTCTAACAGTTTCAAATAGCAGCATATTGATCTCTCGATATTGGTTGGGATTGGTTAGAGAAGGTGATGAACATTACAAATTGTAAAGATATAGACACAAAGGCGCTCTCGAAGATTAAGATTGGATGAAGTTGAAAAGAAAACGTTTGAAATTCCAGTTTGGTGAATGTAGTTGTTGGCTGGAATAAAAGAGTGAGGAAACGAACCGCAAAGGGCGCAAAGAGCGCAGAGGTTAAGAGGGTTGTAAAGGGTTTTTGCATCTGTACGGGGAATTTTTCAAGAATTGGGATGCTCGGGTGTTTTACTCGCTTACCGCCGTAAAATTACTTGTCTGTTGCTTTGCTTCCAACTCTTACGAGACGCTGCGCGAATGTGGTTCGTTCAAAAAATCTTCGAGGGGGAAGAGAGTGGTCTGTATAAGAATCTGATTCGATTCCCAGATTTTAAAGTTAAACCATTGGAAATGAAACTTGCTTGGCTGCACCTTTTGCGGCAGTTGATTTAACTCCTTGTGCTGCCAAACTCTTATTACGTCCACCAGAAGGGGCTGGTCGATCAGCGTCAATCACGACGTCAATTAAAAAGGGAGCAGTTGATGCGATCGCCTGTTCTAATGCTGCTTCAATATCCGACTCTCTAACGACTACGATCGCTTCTGCTCCCATCCCACGAGCAATCATGGCGAAGTTTGTCGGTGGAAGTGTTGCGTCTGCACCCTTTAATCCCAATATTTTCATGCCTTGATGGCACATATTGTAACGAGCGTCGTTGAGTACAATCCAGATGGCGGGAATTTTGTATTTCACGGCTGTGCTGATTTCGTTATTCATCAGCATCGCCCCATCGCCAACAATCCCTACAGCCTTACTATTGTTCGCCAGTGCTGCACCTAACACTCCGGTGACGGCGTGACCCATTGCTCCGACTCCGGTGCTGACTCGGTAACGATTGGCTTGGGCAAATTGCAGTAAATGCGTTGACCAGGTAAAGGAGTTACCGCACTCTGCCATGACTATGGCATCGCTACCTTCAACAATAATCTTTTGAATTGCTGCCATCAATACTTCTGGCCGCACTGGATAATCTATGTCTGGTGCAGGTTCAATTGCTTTGTGTTCTGGACGAGGTAGCAACAAAGTTGTGGAATGAGGAACATCTGGTAATTGCTGCAACAACTCTTCCACAAAAGCTTTGATATCAGACCGAACCGCAAAAGTTTCAATGTGTGGATACGCCACCCCTGGTACTTCTGGGTCAATATCTACATGGACGAAGCCTCCTTTTGGAACTAGCGCCGAACTCCAGAAAGAAGTCGGTTCACCAAGGCGGGTTCCTAATACAAGTGTGCGTAGTGGAGGCTGTTCTTCCATATAAGTTAAGACGGAAGCATGACCGCCTAAGCCTGTGACACCCACAAATTGGGGATGATCTTCGGGAAAGATGCCTTTTCCACGCGGTGAACATATAACGGCTGCTCCGGTTTTTTCAGCGAGTTGGCAAATTTCGGCTGCTGCATCACGCGCACCAAAACCAACCCAGATGGCAAAGGGGCCGGATGATAATAATTCTACAGATTTAGCGATCGCTTCTTTGGAAGGAGTCATCGGAAACGGAGAAATATCTAGTTGGGGTAAGGCTATATCCTCAACTAAACTTGTCTGCACAGCAGTGGGAATGCTCAAATGGGCAACAAATCCGCCTGGTTGCGCCAAAGCTAAAGCCAGTTTCCGAAAAATCTGCGGGAGTTGAGCCGCAGATTCAATGGTGATTGCGTAGTTAAATAGCGCTCCTGGGGTAAAAATTCCCCCACTGGGCAAGGTGTAAGTGCTGGTTTCTTGAATAGCCCAACGTCCACGCTGTGGTGCTGAGGTGCAAGCCGACAGCAAAATTACCTTTGCACCTTCACCACGAGCCGCAAATAATCCGGTGAGGGCGTTGGTGATTCCCGGCCCGGCTGTGGTAAAAACTACAGTGGGGCGATTATTTGCAAAGTATGCCTCAGTCGCTGCAAATGCTGCTCCGGCTTCATGGCGGAAGTTCAACACTTCTATGCTGCTATTGGACAGCGCCCCCCAAAGGCTTGCCATCGCACCACCTGCGACACCAAAAGCATAGCTTACTCCCAAATTTTCCAACATTTGAGCGATCGCATCGGCAACCGATAGCGTTGGCGCGATTTCGTGGTTTAAAAAAGGCTCAATTCCCCGATTATTCTTCGATTCGTCAAGCTGACGGGAAGTGTCAGACACAGATTCTACATATCTGTTTGCTGGAAATTCTTTGTATGGCTCAGTGGTGATCAGAGGAGAGTTTGAACCAGTATAGTTTTGACTCATTAGTTTCACTAAATTACATAAAGTTACAGGAAGGTTTTTTAGTTTACAATCACAGCAGTAGCAATATTTATTTAAGATAAACAACTCTGTTGCTTTTACAGCTATGACCTAGCTTGGTCGATTGCACAAACGGTTAATTGCTGCTGATTGATGGTTGTGATAGCACTACCAAAAATTTTTGAAAAGCATACAGCAATTAATACTTTGCTTCTTGTTACCAGAATAAAGGGGATGAAAACCTTGTGCAATCAAAAATCTTTTGCTGAGGGTGTCAATTTTTTCGCTTCTACTGTGATGACTACAGTACCTAAGTAGGTTGGTGGGAAAAAACTAAATCATTTAAGAGTAGATAAACCTTGAACTACGCTTAACTCAAGCAGATCTCATAAACTTTACAATACTTAATATAAGTAACTTTAATAGCACTGATATGGTTACAAAACCGCCTCAAAAGGTTCTTAATTTGTGATGGCTGTGATAATGAAAAGCTAATTTGCAATGAAAAATCTTTTGATGAGGGTGTCAATTCTTTCGCTTTTCTGGTGATTGTGACATTTATAACTTAATTATTTTGAAAGATTGAGATTTTGCGATCGCTAACAAGACACATCACCAAATTTACAATAGAAAATCTTTTGATCTGGTTGTCAATTCTTTTGCTTTTAGAGCTAGCTTCTTAAGCTACCCTAACCCACACCACTTGCTAGAACCGCGAAACCCTAAAAACCAACTTTTTAGGCACTATATACTAGAGCATCATCTGAAATGCAACAGTTTGGCGGTCTTTATCTTGTCACCAAAAACTCTTTGAGTCAATTAATTGTGACGATAAAGACATAAATTCATAACTCTTGATATTTCCTTTGAGAGATGACTAAGTGCGCTAAGTATGTCATTTCTTGATAAAAGTTGTTATTTTTGATGCATATTTCCCACACAATTACGTAAATACGGGAAAGTCTGTATTGAAACAGACAACAAATAATAACATTGCACGTAACCATCCCGTCGTCCTTGTAATACAAATGTATTTCTAGCGACAGATGACTAAGCATATTCTTCTATAGTTAAATTCCTGAGAGAGTAAGTTAAGATATATTAAGAAAATAAGTTAATGAGTAAAATTTGTTCATCTAAGCCCAGCCCAGCACTGGAAATTCATTTATGTTGAAAATCAAACGACTCTACACAAGTAGTTTGCTAAAGTCTTTGGTGGCCGAAACCAAGCAATTTTAGGTTGGTGAACTATTAGTTAGCTCTGGTGCAGAGCTAGTTTAAATTTCAAATATCTTTTTTAGTTATAAATTAAGAGTTTCCAACTCTTATCGAAGAATCTTGATTGACTAATCTAGATTTGATTTGTCTAAATTTTGTATTTTCATAAAAAGCTGTTGAAGCCAATCAAAAAATTAAGACTTTTAGTTTTTTTAAGAAAGTTTAGTTTAATTTTTTACTATTTATTGGTATGATAAGTTTTGTAAACACTAGTAGTAATATTTTTTAATAGTCTCATAATGCACCAAATATTTTAGTAAGTTATGACTATTAACTTATTAATAACTATGGTGATGATTGATTACCAGGAAGAAGTATGAATATGAATTCTGGAGAATATACATTAGCTAGATCAAACAATCAATGGGGGCTACAACCAGAAGTAGAGATGAAGTTTGCTCACTTCCTAATAAATCATGCTGTAGATGCTGCCTTCTGTTTAGGAGTAAACGGGCAGTTTCTTTACGTTAACGATGCCACTTGCCTGATGACTGAGTATTCCCGTGAGCAATTACTTTCTATGAGGCTGCATGATATAGACGTAGATTTTTCTCTGCACAATTGGTCAGATATTAGATCACAGGGTTCCCTTACCTTTAAATCTCGCTACCGGACAAAAGCAGGTCGGATATTTCTGGTAGAAATATCCATGAGTTATGTAAAACAGCAAGATCTTGAATTTGGTTGTGCCTTTGCTCGTGAAAAAACTGATGAAATAGTCGAACTGAGTGTGCAAAAGTGGACTGATGAATTAAGGGATGCCAAAGACAATTTGCAACAGGAATTTTCTCAACTGAAGGCCAAAGAAGTAGAACTAGAAAAATCTCTTTCTTTAGTTCGCTCTACTCTTGAATCTACTGCCATTGGTATCGTTGCAGTCAACTTTGAGGGAGATATTCTGAGCTTGAATCAGAAATTTGTTGATATGTGGCAGATCCCAGAGTCACTAATGCTATCTAAGAAATGTCCTCGCTGCAAAGCCTTTTTTGAAAATCAACTCCAAGATCCACAAGCCTTTAATCGGCTGATTTGGGAAGTATCTAGCCAATCTGATTTCGAGAGCTACGACATTTTAGAATTGAAAGATGGGAGAGTTTTTGCACACTACTCTAAACCTCAGATGCTTGAAGGCAAAATTATTGGGAGAGTGTGGAGTATTTGGGACATTACTGAATCAAAACAGACTGAAGAAGCATTACGCCTGAACGCATCTAGATTTCGGACTTTGGCAGAAACGACAGATACCAGCACTTTTCTGATTCAAGGGACGCGACTTTGCTACGTAAATCCAGCAGTAGAGCAACTCACTGGCTACACAAAAGAAGAACTGCTAAAAGGTTTTGATCTTCGCCGACTGATTAAAAGCAAAAAACGTAGGCAGATACGTAAGCAGGATGAACCAGCTAACTTTGAATACCAGGAGATGAGTATTCTAACAAAAAACGGCACAGAGCGCTGGCTAGCCTGTGCGGTTGCCAAGTTTGATGGAGGGTTGGATTTTGGAGGAAACCCAGTCGAACTGATTGCAGGTATCGATATTACCGATTACAAATACGCAGAATTAGGTCTTAACCAAGCTTTAGAACAAGCAAAACAACTTAGCGAACTTAGAGCGCGTTTTCTTTCTATGGTTTGCCATCAATTCCGAACTCCGCTGAATATTGTTTCATTTTCTAATAGTTTACTTAAGGAAGAAGTAGACAAACGTACCCAGAAAAAAATCCAACCATTACTAGATCACATTCAAAAGGCTACCGAAGAACTTAGCCAGATGTTGGATGATATTTTGTTCTTCTCTAAAGCAGAAGCAGCAAAAATAAACTTTGCTCCCAAGCCACTGGAGTTAGTTCAATTTTGTCATGATTTAGTTGCACAAATGCTGATGAGCGTCAGTCAAAACCCAATCAATTTTGTCAGTCAAGATAAGTCTCTTATAGCCTGTATCGATAAAAAATTGTTAGAGCCTATTTTGAAAAATTTGCTCGACAATGCGATCAAGTATTCTCCTGAAAACAGGGCAATTGATTTGAAACTATATTTCCAAAACGAGCAAGTAATTTTCCAAGTTCAAGATCAGGGGATCGGTATTTCATTAGTAGATCAACAACGAATATTTGAGCCATTTTACCGTGGTAGTAATATTGATCATATACCTGGAACTGGACTAGGACTATCGATTCTTAAAACCCTTGTAGATTTACATCATGGCCAAGTTTCTGTAGAAAGTAAAGTTGGCGTAGGCACTACGTTTACTGTGATTCTGCCATTAATCAAATCAGAGTTTAGCGGTTCCGAGTTATGAGTGTTGAAATCCCGATAGTTCTTAATTAACGACTTAACAATCATAACTCTCGGAAGGAGTTAATTAATCTCATATAGCAGTCCGCTTTGATTTTTTAAATTATTTGCGTAGTGCGCGAAGCGCGATGTTTGATAATCAGCTTTTGCAAAACATTTATGGTAGTAGAAAATTATGTCTGAATCGTCAAAGAAAATTCTTGTGATTGAAGACGATACCATTACCCGTAATCTTTATTTAAAGGGTCTTGAGGCTAAAGGTTTTGATATTATAGGTGCTGACAATGGTCGTGTTGGTATCCAACAAGCACAAGAGTATACACCCGACTTAGTGATTTGCGATATCACGATGCCCGATATGGACGGTTATAGCGTTTTAACGATGCTACGCCAAGATCCTGTTACAGCAATTATTCCCTTCATTTTTCTGACTGGTAGTAGTACCAAAGCAGATGTTCGCAAAGCTATGGAATTAGGAGCAGACGACTATCTTACCAAACCCTCTACACTAGACGAATTGCTCAGAGCGATCGCGATTCGATTACAAAAGCAAGCTAATCTCCAATACTGGTGTTCTATTCAATTTGAGAAAGCTGCAAAATCAGTATTTGCAGATAATACTACAGCGATCGCTGGAGGTGTTGCTGTAGCCTCTGATAGAGAAGCCAACATTCCTTGTAAATCAATCTTTCCCTGTATTCCCCAATTAAAAGAAGTGTTCGACTTTATCGAAGCCCATTATCATCAAGGAATTACTTTGTGTGATGTGGCTGTTGCTGTTGGTTACTCACCTGCTTACTTAACTAACCGAGTAGCAAAGCAGACAGGAGAGACGGTCAATTGCTGGATTGTGAAACGCCGAATGGCGGGAGCGCGTTTTTTACTCCAAAATAATGATCAGACAATCGAGAAGATAGCGAAAGCATTGGGCTATCAGGATGTGTCTCATTTCTCCCGCCAGTTTCGCCAACATCACGGTTTACCTCCCCAAGCTTGGCGTAAAGAGCATCAGCTTGGATCGCAAAAACAGGTTCAACTCTGGTAAAAGGAGAAATACCAGGGCTATTTAATTCTCATCTAGCCCGCCTCAGAATGAAATAGCCCTGGGAGAAATACAGCAATTTTCAATTAGGCTACGGCTGAGATGGGGACTGGCGAGTAGTGTAGTTTACATCATACAAATAGTTGCGTAAACTCATATGTTAAATCCACTCTGCCCTTACGTAACATGGCTGGATCTAATCTTTCAGTAGTGTTGCAAGTCATCAAGACAACTAACCGTTGCTGCATCTGAATACCAGAGTCATCAATTACACTCTGACAGGACTTACGCAACTGGCACAGGCGATCGCTAAATTTTAGTGCGGATGTATTGAATAACGACGCCACTAGCACAGGGCGATCGCCAATAAATAGTACTTTCGTACTATAGAAATGCACATAAAATGAACTAGAGTACAAATGTAAAGTGTCCGTTTTTACGCCAAAGTTTTGGGCTGCGGCTCAGGCTACTGTAACAAATACTTTTGAATATGAAGTTTACTAAATTAGACTATTGCCAGTATCTACTTAGTAGTCAAATTAATTATACGGGGAGCAATGCGATGCAAGTTAGGCGACTCAAAAAAAGTGCGATCGCTAATTTCTCTTCTCAGCAATAAGACTTATTTAATACAGATAATTCAGGATTAATATTGAAGCCAAGATCATATTTACTTTCATAGCCTCGTGGCAGTTTTTTGGGGTAATATCCGAACATTTTTTTTAGAAATGATAATCAAGTATCTACGAGCAATAATTTTTTCGTGCAGAACGAAAAAAG
>NZ_JAIVFV010000099.1 GCF_020829445.1 Nostoc sp. CHAB 5836 | reverse complement strand
TCATCTTGATGAGTTAAGTATAAAACAAGACCGTACCCAATCTCATCTCGATGAGTTCAGTATAGAACAAGACCGTACCCAATCTCATCTTGACCAGATAGGGGTGCGTGTTGACCAATTGACCATCAAACAAGATCGTACCCAATCTCAGCTTGATCAGATAGGGGTGCGTGTTGACCAACTTTCTGATAGACTTGACAGTTTTATCACTCACACGCAACGCCTATTTACAAAAGCAGGTGGTGAGATAGAGGAAACAAAGGCACGAACTGAGCGATTAGAAGCACTCATGCTAAAACTTGACCGAGGCTTTGAGGAGCAAAAATCTCAGTTTCAAGAGTTCCAACTCACCACAGGTGCTGCCTTGGAGCGAATTGACCGAGTTTTGGACTATCTACTGAGACAGCAAGGCGGTAATCCAAATCCTCCATCTTAGTTGCTTGCGATCGCTTTTAGAGAGTAAACAGCATTGGCTCTCGCAAGCCTGATTGTTACTCAGTAGTTTATGCAATTAAGAACCGCTATGTTATATGCTTAAATAAATCACGTTAACTCTATAAAAATAGATATTTTAAGGAACTTTGACAACGGAACTACAAGACTTTGCAATAAATAAATACGCCTTAGCACTGCACACTACCACTCCCGAATTAGGTTTAGCAATTAGTAATTTTGCTGGTGAAACTCGCTCTCAAGTTTGGAATTTGGGGCGTGATTTATCTAGCTTAGTACATCAATATTTAATTGAATTTATCAAACCACAAACTTGGACAGATTTGTCTTTTCTTGCAGTTGCAAAAGGCCCTGGCGGCTTTACGGGAACTAGAATTGGTGTTGTTACTGTTCGCACTTTGGGGCAACAGTTAGATATCCCTGTATTTGCAATTTCAACATTAGCTGCGGTAGCTTGGTCAGAAGCAGGTAAAAGTAAAAATCCCAAAACTATTGCTGTGGAAATGCCAGCACAACGAGGTCAAATTTTTGCTGCTATTTATCAGTTTGAGTCAGATACTTCTAAACTAAAAGTGTGTTTGCCAGATACAGTATTCACACCAGAAGTATGGCAGGAAACTTTAGCGAATTGGAACACCAATTATCAGTTGATTCAAGCTCAATCTGAGTTAGCAGCGACGGTGACAAGTATTTTAGAACTAGCTAATCTCGATTGGCAAGAGGGCAAATTTCCTAATTGGTCAGAGGCTTTGCCATATTATGGGCAGCATCCAGTACAGGATGCATAATACTTTTAAACTATTTATAAACGTATGACTTACGCACTTTCAAGCTGGGTAAAATTTTTGGACAATAATTTCTCTTTTCTCTGTGTTCTCTGCGCCTCTGTGGTTCAATAAATTACTTTTAAACCGCAGAGGCACGGAGAACGCAGAGAGCAAAACAGAGATTTTATGGAAACTCGTTGAAAAAATTACAGTTTCTCAATGAGAATGCTTCAGTAGATTTCCTGAAATAACTTAATATTATTTTTCATAAACCCTCGTTTTATTCGGATGACAGCAATAGTTTGCAGAGAATACGATGTGGAAAATAATTGCTATGTGTCTACAGCAGATAGGGCTATTCTTATAACACAAAGTAAATTTATGAATCTGACAGAATTAAAATGGACTAAAAATGTAAATCATCAGGGTGATGATCAATATTGGGCTTATCAAAATATTGACCAAAATTTCAATATTTTTCGATTAAATTGGAAAACAGAACAAGCAAAGAATGCCCGTAGACCACAGGAAAGCGAACTCATTCTTTTAAGACAGCGTACCAAAATAACGCATATTGTCAAACTTCTAAACAATACTTTGTATCAAGATCCTGACGATGGAGAATTTAGTATATCTCGTCTAGTTGAAGTAGTTTGGATAGCAGATGATTGGAGTGTAGCTCCAGAACAAGACATGGTGTTTGGTTATCATGTCCATCTTCATGGGGGTAAAGTGATGAAGTTGGAAACCCCTACATTCAATGAACATTGGGAAAGCCAAGGCGGATTAGTAGGATTTCAAAATCATGTCGCCTCACAATACATAAATCCAAAATCAAAATAGCCACAGCCAAAGTGGGAGAGTAAGCAACAATACTATAGCCCCAGCAGCTAAGGCAGTAACTGCCAAATCGCGATCGAGATTGAATGTCTCAGCAATTACTAGTGTAGCGAAAGCTGGAGGCATGGCCATTTGTAGCACGATGATTTTGGCGATCGCCCCAGTTAATCCAAAGAGGGGTAAAATACTCCCCAATATCAAGGGAACTAGCAGCATTTTGATTCCCAAGCTCATCCCTACTTGTGGTAAACTACGCCAAGATTTGAGCAGCGCCAGTCGCATTCCAATTAACACCAGAGATAAAACTACACTACTCCAAGCAAATTTCTCTAACCAGAATTCTGCGACTGGGGGAATTGTCACCTGGCGAAACAGCAAGCCAAATCCGAAACCCCATAGTGCAGGATTAATTAAGATAGCCCTAGCAGTCTGCCAATGATTCTGGACACCACCGCCAAAACGCGCTGCTAGTATAACACCCAAGCCGTAAGTTCCGGGGAATGAACCTAACAAATCGTAAAATAGTGCCCAAGCAAAGTGTTCTTTGCCTACCATTGCTAAGGTAATGGGAAAACCAAGATAACCTGTATTACCTAACATTGCTGCTAATATCAAGCTAGCCTGAGTTGCTGGTTGGGGGACGGTATTTTTAAAATAGGCTTGTGCTTTAATCCCTAACCAAGCTAAAAATGCTCCGAGTAAAATGGCGAGGTAAGCGATCGCAGGTGCAATCCAAATTTGCCCCGACAAGCTAGATTGACGCAAAAACGATACTATGCTTATGGGTACTCCCACCCAAAACAGGAACTGCCCCAAATGTGTAGGAACTGTCACAGGTAGTTTGCGTCCCAAAATAAAACCTACCAGGACTAATCCTCCCAGCTTGACGTATAGTTCTAAAAGGTTTGTCAAGATTGTGCCTAAAAACCACAGATGTAAAATGCTACCTGTTACGTCTATCTTTGTCCAGTCTAAAATCCGTTATCGCTATCCCACAAAAACAGGAGTTTCCCCTTGAATAAGGCTGGGTTTTCTGGAAAACCGCAAAACTCATCGAATGATCCTGGTGATGATATTCCAGTGGCTGTACGCGATACCCCTGTTGCAGCACCTAAAATGTGGTTGCAACCCCGAATTGTGCTGATTGGGGGAGTAACAGGATTTGTCCTGCTGGCTTTAATTAGCGGTTTTTTGTTTTTCCTCACTACACCCAAAAAAATTGCCGATTCTCAACCCTTGGTCACTAGTTCTACACCCACACCAACTACGGAACCTGGTAATGTCAACACTTTGCTAGGACATCTGGCATACCCAGAAGCCCCTGAGTCAGAATTAGTAACCATCTCCACAAATAGGGGCATTAGAATGCGAAAAGCTGCTGCCCAAAAGTTTGAGGAGATGGCAGCAGCAGCGCGGAGTGCAGGTGTAACTATAGTACCAATTTCTGGCTTTCGCTCAGTCAAAGACCAGGAGCCATTGTTTTTTGGTGTCGGTGCCCAGCGAAATCAAACGCCAGCAAAACGAGCTGCCCTCAGCGCTCCTCCTGGTCATAGCGAGCATCACACAGGTTATGCTGTGGATATTGGAGACGGATTAGTACCAGCAACTAATCTCCAAACTAACTTTGACAATACTAAGGCTTATCGGTGGATGCAGGCAAATGCTGCGCGTTTCAGCTTTGAAATGTCATTTCCTAAAGATAATACTCAAGGTGTGAGTTATGAGCCTTGGCACTGGCGTTTTGTCGGCGATCGCGATAGTTTAGAAATGTTCTACAAAGCCAGAAATTTCAAACCTGATTTTTGATCAAGCCAAGCAGTCTATATTATCGAATTTGGAATTTCTTAGCGCCGTCTGCTGCCAAAACCAGTTGACCGGCGAGGTGCTGAACTACGTCCACTACCAAAACCACTGCCAGAATTGCGTCTGGTAGGATTGGAGTTTCCAGAGGGCCGCAACGTACTACCACCAAAGCCAGAACCAGAAGGGCGGTTATTACCTGTAGTGCTACGCGGTGTATTGCGTATAGTTGAATTACCAGGATATGACCTTCTAATTGTCCCTGTATTGCGGAACGCAGTCCGATTTCTGACGGCTGCGGGTGGCGCATTGTAACGAGTTTGGTAATTTTCAACTGCTTGGCCATAGCTTCCACCATATCCACCGAAGCCACTTAATCCTTGTCCTGGTTGATAGGCAGGGGGTACATAATACTGCGGTCTAAACAGCATACTACCAATTGCTTGACCTGCCAAGCTGCCAGCCACAGAGCCGGCAAAGGGTGCCCAGAAGCTATTTTCTTGACGGACTACAACCGTCTCTTGTTGTCCTGTTTGAGGATTAGTTTTATTCTCGGTAACGTTGTGGACGTACTCAATTTTAAAGTCTTCCGTCAGATATAAAATTGGTTGTCCTTTTTCTACCTTTAGATAGGTTTTCTTGCCTTCCTTGATTTGATCATCAGTTAAGCGTGCCATTTGCAAATTTTCGGTTGCAAAGGTTGGGGGATTATTGTTAAGTAAAAACAAGCTGTACTCACCACTGGCATCGTCATAAGTTGCTTGTTGTATTTGATACTCTCCATCACTTAGTTTGGTGTTAGTAGAGGTTTGGCTAACGTTCTTAGCTGGAGGAGTAGTTTGGTTTTCGCCTCCACAAGCGACAGTTGTCAGAGACAAACTCAGAGCTAAAAAAACGGCTGTAAATTTACGTATTATGGTCATGATCATTGGATTATTGTCCTATCTCTGAGCTTAACAATTTCTGGATGTAAGTAGTAAGTACGGACTACCCAACACATTATAAAGGAATCAATTCTGGGTAATATTGCAACAGTTGGTCGCTAGTGAGTTCATCGCCTAACTGTGCTGGCGAGAAATGCACTTGGATTGCCTTGAATCTATGTTTATAATGCAAATTTATCAATGCTTTCAATCCTTCCTTGAGTGCCTGAACGTTAGAAAGATCAGTTTCTAACTCTGGTACTTCTCCTTCATAAGCTACTGTAATCATCACAATAACGTTGCGCGTTACAGGTATAGATAAAGGTTCATTCAATCCAGAGTCAGAATTGAAATCTGGTTCACTGAGATATCTTTGGGCAGAGTCAGTAAATAATTCATTGACATAATCTCCGGCCTCGCCTTCATCCCAAAATACATCACCTTCGTTGGCAGCAGAAAGCCAGTATTCATCGTATTGCAGCAGGGTTTGGCTAATTTCTACCAATCCTTCTCCCAAAACTTCTAAGTCGCCATCAACATCGATGGCATCTCGTCCAGCACTATTTAATACTCCTAAAATTGGTGCTACCTCGCCTCCCCCTAAGTGCAGAAATAGGCGAAAGACTACATAGCGAGTTCGACCGATCATCTTATTAAAGGTATCGCGCATTTTTGTCCTCCAAAATTTTGTTTTTTGTCATTTGTCATTTGTCATTTGTCATTTGTCGTTTGTCATTTGTCATTTGTCATTTGTCATTTGTCATTTGTCCAATGGCCCATGCAATACGGTTCGGTTAAGATCCCCCCGCCTAGGTTGACCCCCTTAAAAAGCAATACACTTGGGTTAAGCATTTCCTCCTTCTCTCTTCTCTCTGTGTTCTCTGCGCCTCTGTGGTTCGTAAAAAAAATAGTTTCAGCCCTTTTGTGAACCGTATTGCCTTAAAAAGGGGGTAAATAGCAGGAAAAGCCCCCCAATTTATGGGGGGGTTGGGGGGATTTCCGAGAGCCAAACATACTAACCGAACCGTATTGATGGCCCATGCTCAATACTCAATACCTCACAACTAATGACTAATATAGTGAAATCCTCTGACAAAATCCATAACCATATCTGACGAAGCCAATATATATGGTGTTGATTCACTGGATGTATCATCATCATAAGCTGAAGTTTTGAGAGTAGAGCGATTAATAAATCTTTTCCCAAATTTAGGATGGTCATGGACAATCAAAGTCTGGGTGCTGGAATTGGTTAAAACTACTTGGGTTGGAGCTTTGCAAAAATTTAACTTGCTAGCAACTTCAATATTTTTTTTCATCTGTTTAATTGTTGGAGACTGATTTATGGCTTGCTGTACAAGGATATTCAATTTTTTCACCATATCGTTTGATTTTAAATCTTGATTTTCCGCAAATTCATTGTTAATCATTTCCACCATATTCAAAATATTCTTTTGGGTAGATGCCCCATCTATAAACGGAAGAATTACAACGTAAGCAGTGGGAAATAATGCTTCGTCGCTATCTACAGAAAATGTGAAAATAGTTCGACGACTGCCACTTTCGATGCTTGGTGGTTGTTTTAGTTCTCGGTATTCCTGAGCAATTTGGTAGTAAGCGCCAGCGATCGCAAAATTGGCTTCGTGTTCTAGGGCTGCATCAACAATAATCCGAATTGTTGGCGGTGTTTCGTTAAAAAAATCTCGTGAGTCTTGGGAATAGAAGTTTTGGATGATGGAGCGATCGCCTGTGGGGCTAAGATCAACCCATTCGCAAGTCATACCTTCGGTTTTTAAACCAAATCTGGAGGTGGCATAAAGCTTTGCCCCAGTTAAAGTTGCTCCTGTTAAATCAGCACCAATCCATTCTGCCCTAATTAATTTTGCCTGAGTTAAATTGGCGTGGATTAAAGTTGTATTCGTTAAATTGGCATTGCTTAAATCTGCGCTAATTAAATTAGCTCCGCTCAATTTTGCACCGCTCAAATTAGCCCACCGGAGATTCGCGCCGCTTAAATCTGCCCACCGGAGATTCGCCCTACTCAAATCTGCTCCGCTCAAGTTAGCATGGCAGAGATTGGCTTGTCTGAGTTCGGCATCTCGCAAATTGGCACCGCTAAGGTCAGAACGACTCAGGTCAGTGGCATTTAAGTTCGCCATTTCTAAGTTAGCTGCTGTTAGGGAAGCGCCTCTCAATATGGCCTCATTCAAATTGGCGTGACGAAGATTCCCTTGGCGGAGTGTCGCATCTCGCAAATCAGCACTGGTGAGGTCAGCTTCCAATAGGTCGGCGCGACTGAGGTCAGCGCGAACTAACTCGGCGCGGATCAACGAGGCTCCTCTTAGTTGAGCGCGACTGAGATCCGCTCGAATCAAATTAGCAACGTTGAGACTGGCGTTGTTCAGGATAGCGCCGCATAGATTTGCTCCACTCAGTCTGGCTACATTCAGCTTGGCATTGCTCAAGTTAGCTTCACTCAGATTCGCACCACTGAGATTAACGATACTCAAATTAGCATCGCTAAGATTCACGTGACTGAGTTTGGCCCCATTCAAATTAGCTTCACAGAGGTCAACACCACTAAAGTTTAAGACTCCTGCTGCATATTGTTCCAGTAATTCCTCTACAGTCATTGATGCTACCCCTTGGATGCCAACTTTAATAGTTGGTATATTGCGAACGGCTTCCATTCCTCTCCCCGTCCGTACACGGTGAGAGGTTTAAGAAGCTCCATTTTAGGGACAAAAAAGTACGATTTTTACCAGGTTAAAGTATTAAAGTCATAAAAAACGAAATGTGAAAATCGAAAATGAATATTGGGATTTTAGGACTGGGATTGATCGGCGGATCTTTGGGTTTTGATTTGCGATCGCAAGGACATCATATCTTAGGAGTTAGTCGCCGTGAAACCACCTGTCAGAAGGCAGTTACCCTCGGCAGTGTTGATCAAGCATCAGTTGATCTGAACCTGTTAGCGGCCGCAGAAGTTGTATTTATTTGTACACCTCTAGGACTTATTGTGCCCCAATTTGAACAGTTAATTGCTCATTTGTCTGTTGCAACAGTGGTGACTGATGTCGGTTCGGCGAAAGCACAGATAGTTAAGGCGATTTCTCCCCTTTGGGATAATTTTATCGGCGGTCATCCAATGGCGGGAACAACAGACAGTGGCATAGAAGCTGCACAACGGCATTTATTTGTCGATAAACCTTATGTCTTAACACCGACAAATACAACACCAATCACTGCAACTACGATTGTAGAAGAAATTGTGCGATCGCTTGGAGCGAATATCTACTATTGTCAACCAGAGCAACATGACCGTGCTGTGAGTTGGATTTCTCATTTACCTGTAATGATCAGTTCCTCATTGATTGCTGCTTGTTTAAGTGAAACTGACCCCGATGTTTTGCAATTAGCCCAAAAGTTAGCTAGTTCAGGTTTTCGGGATACCAGTCGTGTGGGTGGTGGGAATCCAGAGTTGGGGGTGATGATGGCGCGGTATAATCGTCAAGCATTGCTGCGATCGCTGCAACAATATCGTCACAATCTCGATGAGTTGACTAACTTAATTGAGCAAGAAAATTGGGCAGTTTTAGAGGAAAAGTTTAAATCAAGGCAACAGGCACGACCTAATTTTGTTGAATAGTTGTCGGGTGCGTTCAGCTGTGACGACTCTCACCGCTAATTGCAAGCAATGTAGCGGGAGCATCTAGAATTTGCTGATTCACGGGACTGGTATTCCAGTATCCTCCACAGCCAGCAACGACTTCATAGTCACCAAACGGATATAATATACAGATAATTTTACAAAAATCAACAATGGTAGAACGCCCAATCAAGAAATCGGAACGTCAGTCTCAAGAAAGCACTGACAATAATCCCGAAAATTCCGATTCGATAACTCCTATTGAATCCAACCCCAAAAGCGCAAAACCGAGCCGTAATCGCTCATCTGACACAGGGAAAAAAGCATCATTCGGGGATGAAAAGAGGCAGCCCGGGAATCCTGCCCTAGCGCGTGGGCCAAAACCCGTTAAACCTCCAGCCAAAGTCAAAACAGAAGAACTTGAAACCGAATCGGAAGCGAACTCTGAGGAGTCTCAAGACTAAGTAAGTCGGTGAGAATAAACCAAACTAGTTAAGTAATGTAAAAAATCTTCATATTAGTTTGTAGTGAGGGCTACCCTACGGGAACGCTCCGCGAACAGCCCTCAAATGAGGACTAAAGTCCTGACTACAAACCTTTAATTATTTACGCCGCTCTACTTAATATATCAACTGCTGCGTGTGATGTGGGAGGCTATAAGCATATCAAAACTGGGATTTCTGGCTGCGCACCATCACCATTAGGTTATTCTTAGGTGGGATATACACGGCTATCGCCAACCACGATTGGTTGCTTATACCTAAATAACAATTCCAAATTCCAAATTCCAAATTAAAGACATTTTCAGACGAAGACAAGTGCCCTGACTTTTCACGTCATGTGGAAAAGCTAACGATTAACCTCCTTCCCGACGGCGGTAAGGGGGAAATTTCAAACCTACCTTCCGCACCCTCAACTCTCACAATCGGTTTTTACTGGTTTTTAGACATAAACAAAGCTACTGAATATACATAAAACCAGTAAAATAACTTAAATATGAAGATGCACGAGCATAATCTGCAACTACAACAATCACAAAAACTTAGTAATTACACTATGTGACACCCCAGGGTGCGGAACGTGGGTTCAAAGTCTCTCTCCTTTTAGGAGAGAGATTTAGAGAGAGGTTTTCCAGATACCGTGAAAAGTCAGCTCGTAGAGAAGGGCAGTACAAGGAAAGTAAATTTTGTTTTGTGACGGGGATTTAGACCCCGACCCAAAACGTTCTGCCTTTCGATTGCTGGGGAATTAAACCCCTAAACTTTGTTAAACCCTTTTATTTACGATTAAGCGGACATGAATCAGTCTATTTTTTTAGGAATGAGAGTGGCGTTTTTAGTTGCACCATCCCAAACAATCCAGCTAAGAGAATTATCTAAATCATCGGGGCTATTTGAAACTTTGAAATATAGCTTTTCTTCGCCTTTTCTTTCAATAGCAAAGTCGGCATTTTGAGCATAAACCACTATAAAACCTTTGTCTCGTAAACAATACATCGCCCAAGCTTTCAATGATTGCTTGTATGGTTCGTGTGGAATTGGTGGTTTTGTGATTGTGTCTTCAATTACTTTAAATATTTGCGTGAGTTTCGCGGTCATAGTAGATACTTTTGTGATTACCCCTAAGTTAACTAGCTTCTGGATCGCAACGAATTTCAATCATAAAGCCGTCTGGATCGTAAAAATACACTCCTCTACCAGTAGGACGAGTGACTGGGCCATAGGCGATCGCTATTTTATTTTCTCTGATCACTGTCACCGCGCGATCAAATAACTGCGGATCGATATCAAAGGCTAGATGGTACGCTCTGGTGAAGGTCTTTTCTGGGTCTGGATTTGGTGGTGATAATTCTGGTTCCCCAAATAAATCCAGAATTGTACCATCCGGGGTGATGAAGTTGGCTACTTTCCCAGACGCCACAAGTTCCACCAGGGTTGCGGGTACTTCGTCGCCTGTGAGTTCATGTAAACCCAGGATTGTGCCATAGAAATAGCGGGAAGCTTGCATATCCTGGACGTTGAGGGCAATGTGATGCACTTTACGCAGATTTCCTGGCGCAAGGACACTGTTCACGGATTGGGTGCTAGATAGCATAATCAAACAAAATCTCTTTACTAAGATAGAAGTTGAACTTTTTTTGACAAAATCGTTATTTCTTTAATAAAAACGTATTTTTATCCGAAAAATTTTGATAAATCCAAATTAATCAACGTATAACCTGATGTTAATACTTAGTACTTACATTAGGGGCTTGCAAATAAAAAAATACTCAACTACTTATTGTAGGGGTGGGCGACACGAGCGCTCTAGTATATGGGCGGGCGAGATTGCCCCTGTAGCCAAGCCAGTGCGTTGGGGAGCCAGCGCCGTGGGCGGGTTTCCCGACTTGAGGCGACTGGCGTCCGGCAATGCCCGACTTGAAGCACCTGGTGCGCAATTTCTAATCGCCGAGACAGTAATAAATTAGACTTTTCAAAGAATCTCTAAGTAATTGATGTAAGGATGTAGAGTTTTTCTTTACCAAATTACTCATGTTATTGAGAGATGAACTGAATAGCAACCTTGTAAGCCTTAAATGGAGAACAAAGAATGAAAGGACGCTTTCACCCTAAAAACAATTTGACTCTCAACCCATCCGGTAACGAGTCAATTCGTGATGTGATTGACCGCGTTAGTCTGAGTCGGCGACGGTTTATCATGACGGCTGTGGGTACATCAGTGCTAACTGTTCTAGGCGATGTTTCCATTGGTGGCTTTCTCCAAAGTGTTGATGCAGCCCCGATTTCCAAGGGAACGGGATTTGCTGGCATAGGCTTTAAGAGCATCCCACCCAATCTACTCAACCCAGTTACAGGACTTCTGGAAAAGGATCTTGTCAGTGTTCCTGAAGGTTACACGGCAAAAGTACTAATTGCTTGGGGAGATCCGATCGCACCTGGTGGCCCGACTTGGCTAGCAGATGCTTCCCAAGATGCAGCTGCTCAAGAAAAGCAGTTTGGTATGCACAATGATGGGATGCACTACTTCCCTTTACAACCAGGGAATGTTGTTGGTCGGACAGTAAGTTCACAATCAAGATCGCTAAAGAGCTTTGTAAATCAGCCCATCAATACCGGTCTGCTGTGTGTGAACCATGAATATACCCAGGAATCAATTTTGCATTCCGATGGTCTGGATGTAGTCACAATTGCCAAGGTGCGCAAGTCTCAGGCTGCTCATGGCGTGTCTGTTGTCGAAATTTCCAAAAAGGGCAATGAGTGGAGTTTCAATCGCAATTCATCTTATGGTCGCCGCATTACCGCCAACACCGAGATGCGAGTTTCGGGGCCTGCGGCTGGCAATGCACTGTTAAAGTCGAAGAAGTTTTCAATTCAGCCAACTGGCTCTGTTGACACTGGCAGACTGAACGACGGCTATACCGCATACGGTACAGTCAACAACTGCGCCAATGGCTACACTCCTTGGGGCACTTACTTGACCTGCGAAGAGAACTGGAATGGCTACTTTGCTAATCCTACAGGAGATGTAGTCGCAATTGAGGGCATCGAAAAGTCCGATATTTTGGCAGGACAGAATCGATACGGCATTTCACCAGCATCTAGCTATCGCTGGCCCGAAGTTGATCCACGCTTCGACGCCAGCACCAACCCACTCGAACCCCATTTATTCGGCTGGGTGGTTGAGATTGATCCCTACGATCCGCAGAGCAAACCAGTCAAGCGTACTGCCCTTGGTCGGTTCAAGCATGAGAGCGCTCAGGTCGTTGTTGATGACAATAACCGTGTTGCTTTCTATCAGGGTGATGACGAGCGCAACGAATATATCTACAAGTTTGTTTGTGCCCAACCCTTAAATACACGAAATCGTGCTGCCAATTGCAATTTGCTCGACAACGGTGTTCTATACGTTGCTAAATTCAATGACAACGGTACTGGTGAGTGGATTCCTTTAGTCTACGGTCAGCGTGGTTTGACACCAGAAAACGGTTTCAGAAGCCAAGGGGAGGTTCTGGTTAAGACAAGACAAGCTGCGGATAGAGTCGGCGCAACCATGATGGATCGCCCAGAGTGGGTAGCTGTGCGTCCTCGCATCGGCGGATATAAAGAGATTGAAGTCTACTGCACATTGACCAATAATAATCGTCGGGGTACAACTCCAGTTTCCTCCAACCAGCCAGACGGCACAACAGCAGCAGGTGGTGCGCGTCCTCCCGTGAATGCTGCCAACCCACGTCCTGACAACCGTTACGGTCACATCATTCGCTGGCGCGAAGATGGACGCAGCGTAACGGCTAAAACTTTCAAATGGGATATTTTTATTGAGGCTGGCGACAAAACTAGACCCGAACCAAATCTTCAGGGCAACATTAAGGGTGACGACTTCGGCGCACCCGATGGTCTGTGGTTCGATGACTTTGGCCGCCTCTGGATACAGACGGATCAAGCGGGCGACGGTCGTGGTGATTGGGCAAAAATTGGTGGCAACACCATGTCATGTGCTGATCCCAACACTAAACAGGTTAGACGTTTCTTGACCAGCCCTACGGATTGTGAGGTAACTGGTATTGTCACCACACCTGATGGTAAAGCGATGTTTATCAACATCCAGCACCCAGGTGATAGTGGCACTACCTCGAATCCCACGCTATCGAGCAATTGGCCTAATAGTCAAGGTTATGGCCCATCTGGTCGCCCACGTTCATCAGTGGTAGTAATTACCCGTAATAACGGTGGTGTTATTGGTGGTCTGTGACCATTGGTGTCAACTTCAGTCATCAAGCTCATTCCACAGTCATTTTACCCCACACGCCAGATGCTCCACTTGGGGATACCCCAGACGCTCGTAGACTCGCTTGCCGCCGGCGCTATCGCCTTTGGCGTCTCCCCTTCTCCCAAGGGGAGAGGCTAGCGCCAAGGGAGAAGACCGCACTGGCTCCCCTCAATCCCCTCCCCGTGAACGGCAAGGGGTGGTTTTGGCTTTAGACAAAACCGGGGTGGGGTGATGCGGATCGTGATGGGAAGTGAGTGGACTCTTAATCATTCCTTCCTTGGGTTTCACGTTAAGTTGATACCTATTGTCTGTGACATACTCCTACACTGACTGCAAGCAGTACAGTGTAGGCTTCTCACCCAATCCGGCTATTGCTGTGCGTAGGCGAGTAGCTCTCATCAAGAGACGTCTGTGGTTCGTTATTCCATAACTCTTGCGAATGAAATAGCCCTGCCTAACCCCCAACCCCAACCCTTGTAGCGTTGGGGAGTAAGATTCAAAGCCTCTCTCTTTTTAGGAGAGGAATGGAAGTGAAATCAGACTGTGTTGCATCCAAGCAAGAACCGCTATAGTTTGTCATTAGTTATTAGTAAAAATTTTAAGTTTATTTACGTTTAGTAACATACTTTGATTTTTTCGCGCCAACTTACTTATATTTATCGGGGAATATCGCGAATTAAAAAGGTGTTTATTAACTATATCAGTATAATCTTAAAAGATAATGGTTATCATCCTCTCAAGCAGAGTTTGATTACCAATAAAACTCATCTCTAATTAGTAACAAATTATTAACAGGATGATTGCTGGAAGTTGTAAGTATTAATCTGCTTTAATTTGTAATTTTAATAAAAACATTACTATTTCTTAAAATAAATAGGATAAATTTTTAATAGACAAATATTTTCTTTAGCATTAGTATATTGCTGAATCTACAAAAACAATATTTAATAATATACATTCCGAATTTATAAAATCCTTGCCACAAATACGGGTGGTGATAATTTTGGAAGCTACTACTGTACTTTTAAAAGGTTTTTGAGTAATGGTTTCACTTCAGTGGTGTGGATGTGCAGATAATTCTGTAAAAGTAGTTAATAATTACCAGAAAGCAAAAGTTTTGTGGATAACAGTAGGTTTACTTGCTGTTTTTTTCATTGCTGAGTGGAGTGTGGGTTTATGGAGTCAAAGTTTATCTTTACAGGCGGATGCAGGACATATTCTATCAGATATCACAGCCTTGGTGATATCGTTACTTGCTAGTTTTTTGGCACAGCAACCAGCTAAGAAAAAAGCAACATTTGGACATCAGAGGATCGAAGTTTTAGCAGCCTTGTTGAATGGATTAAGTTTACTTGCGATCGCTACTTTTATCATATTGGAAGCTATTCAACGCTGGCAACATCCACCAGCAATTTTTGGCTTACCTATGTTAGCAATTGCCGTGTTAGGTTTAATCGTCAATTTGCTCAACATTACTTTGCTTCATCCCCACACCCACGATGACTTAAACCTACGGGGAGCTTTGCTTCATGTCATCGCTGATACTGCTAGTTCTGTTGGCGTAATTATAGCTGCTTTAGCAGTTCATCTTTGGGATTGGTGGTGGGCAGATGTTGCGATTAGTTTAGTGGTTGCAACTTTCACAGGTTTGAGTGCTTTACCTTTAGTGCAAGAAAGTTTAAAGATTTTTTTGGAGTATGCACCCGAATCAATTGACCCCGTTGAAGTGGAAATATCTCTCAAGTCTTTTCCTGGTGTTGTGCAAGTAGAAAAACTCCACATCTGGACACTTAGCTTAAATAAAGTAATGCTTTGTGCCAATTTGACAGTTGAATGTACAACCATCCAGGAACGCGATCGCTTACTCAATAAGTTGGAAAGCCACATCCAAAAAACTTTTAATATTGCTGAGATAACTTTGCAGCTAACTAGCCCTAGAAAACCTTCAGCGTTGCCAATTCATCCTTTATTTAACCAAGATTTAAGTACGTTGGTGCGAAAAAATTCAAGGATGTTACGAAACGTAAATAAGCTTAAAGCCTTTACTAATGACAAATGACCAATGACAAATGACAGCCTTAGCCAGTTAACTTTAATTGCGGCAACCTACTTAGTTTTGATGTTGTCTGCAAGGAAAATGCATTCAAATGTCGAACATACTTAAATACAGGATTTTACTAATTACTACTATGAATCCTCAAATGGCTGTAGTAATTTACCCTGTTCATATTTAGTTTATAAAGAATATTTAAAATAATGCTTATTGGCATTTTTCTTAATTGTCAAAGCATCGCGATGTCTACGACGGGCTACGCCTACGCTGATCGCAAGGGAGCATCCCAATGCAAGCTTAAATCTTTTCCCTCACCCCCAGCCCCTCTCCCAAAGATGGGAGAGGGGAGAAATAATTCTAGTTCCCCGAATCCCAAACATGGGAGAAGGGGTTAGGGTTATCAAAGTTTTTGCACATTTGAGATGCTCCCGATTACAACTCGGTTATTTACTAAGAGGTTTCCCGATGATGACTTTCATTCAAAAATCCAAAATGATTTCATTACTGAAACAGTATAAACGCGTCTTCGCTTGGTTTCTATCTGGTCTGGTTATGGCAGCTTTGTTGTTCTTGGGAACATCAAATCAACAACCAGCAACTGCAACCGTCTCTAACCAAATTCATGCCACAACCTCTACTCAGTTAGATCTGACTGATACATACTCAGACTTTGGTGCTACTCATCTCGAACCAAATTTTTATCAGTATTAACGGCTAACACTTGCTCAATTAACTTTAAGGCACACTGCAATGATTTCATTTTTGCAAAAGTACAAGCGATTTTTAGCTTTTACTATCGCTGGCTTGCTCTGTACCATTCTACTGGTATTTAGCAATTCTGTTTTTCAGCCGACTGTGGCCGCTGGTAATGGAATTAACGTAATTATCATGATTGGCGATGGTATGGGTTGGAATATGGCACGGGCCGCAGCCGTTGCCAAAGGCGCTCCTTTTTACACAAGTGGTAAAGGCTCAGGTCTAAGCTTCCAAAAGCTAAGTGGATATGGATTGGTGACTACTTATGGCACAACGATTCAAGGAAATACACCAGCCAATCCAACAGATCAGCCTCATCTAACAGGAAACTCTGCTCTCGATGGGTCTAATACTGCCACAGGTGCAAGTCCTCTTCGTCCCAACTTCTCATTCCAACCGACTCCTTTTAACCCTGGCAATAGATTTGATGGCAATAGCCTAGCAAATGGGAATTTGGCGGGTTATGACATCAGTAAGGGCGGCCCTGTTCCCTGGATTCCTTTGACCCCTGCTAATTCTGGTACTTATGACAAAGATTACATCAAGTATAGTTATCCCGACTCTGCTAACACAGCTACAACTCTATATACAGGGGTAAAGAGCTTTAACAACGCAATGGGGGTAGACATTTACGAGAAGAAGTTGAAAACCATCCTAGAAATTGCCAAAGAAAAAGGTAAGTCTACGGGCTTGGTCACTTCCGTACCTGTTAGCCATGCAACGCCTGGTGCTGCGGCTTCTTTCGTAAATCGTCGTAGCAAATATGACAGTGTTTACGACCCCACCAAGACCAACCAAGACAGCATTTTGCAACAGACATTGCTGAACTTTCAACCCAATATTTTGTTGGGTGGCGGTCATCCCAAAGATTTTGAAAATAAAGAAAGTACAAGTACAGCAGAGGGTGTATTTAAGTATACGTACATTACCGAAGACACTTACCAGTATCTGAAGAAGAATCCTAAGTCCAATCGTTATGGCTATACCTTTTTGGAACGTGGCCCGAATGCAACTAAGACACTGTTAAAAACGGCTGCTAAAATCGACCCCAACAAGGGAGGGAAATTATTTGGTCTGTATGGTGCCCGTGGACAAAATGGCAACATTCCTGTTAGTTCTTCTAAGGGAGACTATAGTTTGACAGGTCTGGACAACTTCTCCCTCTATAGCTCTGTTGTTAAGCCTGGAACTGTGGATACCTGTCCATCAGGTAAGATAATTACTGGGACTGCTGGGGATTGTGTTCCTGTGATTGATGCGGCTGGTAATCCCATTGCTCCTAATGCTCCTACACCCGATACTGTCCGTCCTTTGGCTCCTGGTGAAACTGATGCCAGCTTTATCGCTAAAGAGATTAACCAAAATCCGACTTTGGCTGATTTAACCAAAGCAGCTTTAACCGTTTTAGGTAAAGACAAAGATGGCTTCTGGCTGATGGTTGAGGGAGGCGATATTGACTGGGCTGCTCATGACAACAACATGGATAACCTGATTGGTACCATGAATGATTTTGATAAGGCAGTTCAGCAAGTCATTAGTTGGGTAGATAATCATGGTGGTTGGAGTAAGAACCTACTATTGGTTACTGCTGACCATGATCACTATCTAACTCTAAATAATGACTTTGCCTCTAAATTGACTCCCAATCCTGAGCCAAATCACGCTAGAGGCTTGAAATATAACGCCAAAGATGTCACCTTCGTCAAGCACAATCCTACTGACGCTGGTCACTTCTGGGGGTCTGATCCAAATTATAAATATCTCTGGGGTAGCCATAGCCGCCGGGTTGTACCTATTTACTACCAAGGTGCTTATGCATCAACTCTCACCCGATCGCTAGGAAAAGGCTTCCAGATTAAAGATAGCTCTGGTACTTACAGTGTACCTGGTGTTCGAGGTGTGGTTGACCAAAGTCATATCTTCCAAGCGATGAAAACTGCGATCGCAAGCCCATAAATTGAATCGAGATCGGAGTGAAAAAGAATTGTTTTGACGTAGCAGTGCTACGTCTAATGTAGAGACGTAGCAGTGCTACGTCTCTACATTAGATATAATAATCACTCACTGTTTGTTGTCCTAAGTGGAGAAATTAATGGGTCGCGCCAAAAAGGTTGTCCTGGCATACTCTGGTGGAGTGGATACTTCAGTTTGCATCCCCTACCTGAAACAGGAGTGGGGTGTAGAAGAGGTGATTACCCTAGCAGCAGATTTAGGTCAGGGAGATGAATTAGAGCCAATCCGAGAAAAAGCTCTGAAATCGGGTGCAAGTGAATCACTCGTTGCAGATGTCAAAGACAACTTCGTTAAAAATTATGCCTTTGGAGGGATTCAAGCCAATGCTCTTTATGAAAATCGTTATCCTCTCGGAACTGCCCTTGCCCGTCCACTGATTGCTAAGGTATTAGTAGAAACAGCCGAAAAATATGGTGCTGATGCGATCGCTCACGGTTGTACCGGTAAAGGTAACGATCAGGTTCGCTTTGATGTCTCTGTTACCGCCCTCAACCCTAACCTCAAAATCCTCGCACCAGCCAGAGAATGGGGGATGAGCCGCGAAGAAACCATCGCCTATGGTGAAAAGTTTGGTATTCCCTCACCAGTCAAAAAATCGTCTCCTTACAGCATTGACAAGAATTTGCTCGGTCGTAGCATTGAAGCTGGTTTACTCGAAGATCCGTCATTTGAGCCACCAGAAGAAATCTATGAAATGACCAAAGCGATCGCTGACACTCCCAATGAGCCAGAGTACATCCAAATTGGTTTCGACGGTGGTATTCCCACAACCCTCAACGGCATAGCTAAAAAGCCAGTTGAGCTAATTGAAGAACTCAATCAGGTGGTTGGAAACCACGGCATCGGACGGATCGATATGATTGAAAACCGTCTGGTGGGGATTAAATCGCGGGAAATCTACGAATCACCCGCGATGTTAGTGCTAATTCAGGCACATAGGGATTTAGAAAGTTTGACTTTAACGGCAGATGTCACCCATTACAAGCGTGGCATTGAAGAAACTTATAGCCAAATCGTTTACAACGGTTTGTGGTACAGTCCACTCAAAGTTGCACTGGATGCCTTTATTCAAAAGACACAAGAGCGAGTCTCTGGAACTGTACGAGTGAAGTTATTCAAGGGCAACTCTACCATTGTTGGGCGTTCGAGCGGTAATTCCTTGTATACTCCCGATTTGGCAACCTACGGAGCCGAAGACCAATTTGACCACAAAGCTGCCGAAGGCTTTATCTACGTTTGGGGACTACCGACTCGCATTTGGTCACGGCAAGTTAGAGGTTAGGAGGTAAAAGTTAGGAGTTAGGAGTTAGGAGTTAGGAGGTAAAAGTTAGGAGTTAGGAGTTAGGAGTTAAAAATGGAAAACACAACAAGTGAAAGTTAAAACAAATAACTTTTTACTTTACTCATCACTCCTCACTCCTCACTCCTAACTCATCACTCCTAACTCCTCACTCCTCACTCCTCACTTCTTTAACTTGGCGAGACTCCAGCCATAGGGGCACAATAATTAAGGCAGCGAGGATCAGTAACGCTGCGATCGCAAATTGACCCACCCAAGCAACCAATTGTTCTAAAGAGACAACTTTGCCAGCAAAAAAAGCTAATGTCACCATCAAACTAGCCCAAGCAACTGCTCCTAACAAGTTGTATAAAAAGAATTTTCCAAAGGGCATCTCAGCTATACCAGCTAGTGGTGCAGCAAAAACTCGTAACAACGCCAGAAAACGTCCAAAAAATACCCCCTTAGCAGCATTTTGACTAAATTGATCTTTAATATTCAGCAGCCGCACTTCCGAAATCCGAAATATACTACCAATCTTTACCAGAAAAGCCCAACCGCTAACTCTACCAATCCAATAGCCACAAGTGCCACCAATGACAGCACCCATAATTGCGTCACCCAGAACTAGCCAGAAATTTAGTTCATCACTGCCAGCTAAAAACCCGCCTACTAAGGTCACGGTTTCACCAGGAAGGGGAATGCCTAAATTTTCTAGCAAAATTCCCCAAAAAATTGCCCAATACCCGTAAGTGTGGGCGACTTTCTGGATATTTTCTAGTGAAATCAGCTCTAAAGACATCCCGCACCGCCGTCTTTACAAATTTTTACTTTTACTATATCTTTGCTTGTTTTTGCCCGGAGTGTCAATTAAACCGCTACATTCAGTCATTAAGTTACCTAAATGGGAGAGAAGGCTCCCGCCATAATCCAATACAGTTCAATTAAGCATTTCTTTGTTCTCTTTGTTCTCTTTCTTTGCGTCCTTTGCGTCCTTCTCCCAACTCTTACGAGACGCACTCGCGTTGGCGCTAGCCTCTCACGAGTGGGAGAAGGGGAGACGCTACGCGTTTGCGGTTCGTTAAAAAAATTGACTTTGGCAAAGAGTTTTAGCCTTAACTGAACTGTATTGCGCCATAATCTGTGATTTGGCGGCGAGGCGGCAGTCGCTTGAAGTCGGGCATTGCCGCCCAAGGCGCTGCCGACTTCAAGCGAGGGCGAAAAACTTAGCGTCTTCCGACTTCAGCTTGACTTCAGTCAGCAAGGGAGAGGGGATAGCTAAGTTTTTCGCTTTCTTCCATGCGATAATTTCCGTTAGTAAAGTCATTAGTTGAATTCTGAATAATCCATAACTTATAGTCTATGGCAGCGATTATTTTTTTATATTGAATATGAATTTTTGGGAATTTGCTACCACAATTTCATATTTCTTCAAAGAAGATTAAAAATTTTATAATATGTTTATAAAAATTCCCTGAAATTATGAAAATCTTGTAAAAGATACGGTTGATACCGAATTTGGTAGGCGCTTATGCCTATATTGATGGAAGTTATCACAAATTATACGGCATGAATACTGAAATAATTACTCTCAACGACATCACTGGAATTGCCCAAATATCTGGGTAGAACAGTTATTTTACCGTTGAAAGAGAAGACATATTCATGCAATTTTTCCATTTTTTGTCAAGTGTTCAAACTACCCTGTTAAATTCATGGCTCTCATACAAGAACTCCAAGTGATTTTGTTTAAACCCCAAGGAAGCATAGATTTAGAAGGCGGTAAGACTTTGAGTCAACAGATGGCTGGAGTAGTACCCCAAGCTCATCAGCTTTGGGTTATCGACCTAGCAGAAGTTAATTTTATGGACAGTTCTGGCTTAGTCCCTTTAGTAAAAGGGTTAAAAGCTGCACGTCAGAGTGGTTGCCGCTTAGTTTTATGCAACGTGCAAACTCCTGTACGGTTAATTTTGGAACTTACTCAACTAGATACAGTGTTTGAAATTTTTCACACTTATGAAGACATTTTTACCACCGTCAAAGATAACAGCCTAGTGCTAGCTGGCTAATTAATAAATCTACCTATAGAAGGATGGCGGAGTCAAACAATATTTGCATATTTTCACATTCTCCAAGATAACAGTTTGGTGCTAGCAGGCTGGTTTGATATTTTGTTTAAAGAAGAATGTTGAGGAAAACTTATGGTTTAGAGGTAGGTAATATCAATGGCAGATGAATGAATCTGCTTGTTGGCAGCCAATCTACCTAAACCACTAAAGTAGAAAATGACCCAAATTGGTCAAAGCAATGCAATTGTTTGTGGCACTCCCCAGCCTCTGAAAGACAGGGCTTTTGAAATTAGTCTCAACTAATTGCTCTCTATCCGACGTAACTAGTGCAAGGAGGCAGGAGTTAACAAAGGTTAGAAGATCAGCCTTTGCGTTATTTCTAACTCTACAGTTATTTTTGCCTTGGTGTACTAGTCGGATAGTTCTAAAATATTTTGTTGCCGCAATTTTTAGCTCTTCGATTTCACCATAATCTAATTTTAGGCATTCTGGGGACTCGAAATGTTAGTTTGTTCGGATGCTGGGCGGGTAAAATTTGGCAAATCAATGCCGCTATGACTGGAATTGCGAGTTTTGAGTGCTAAACGGTAACTCACGCTTTGAAGTTCTGCTTGTAGTTGGCGGTTTTCCCGTTGTAGCGTTGCGACTTTTTCTCTCACTGGCGTCATCCGCTCCTCAAACTTCCGACGGTAAATTTGAGGTAACTCTTGTACTACTTGCTCCAACATCCGACTGCGATCGCTAAGTTCTTGAGCTGATTGACGCAATTGGTAAATTTCCGAGTCACGAGTTGTAATTTGCTCTTGGTAGAACGCCACCTGCTGCTCCACAGCTTGGAGTTGTTCTTGCAAAGCCTGTAACTGGCTCAGATCGCGCTCAACCTCCGGCTGCTGGGGCATAAAACTAGTGTTACCCTTTACCAGCCGGAAGAGTTCTTGAGATAGTTGTTGTACTAATTGATCGCGAAGTTGCAACTCTTGGCGTAGCTGCGATACTTCCGTAGAGAGAACTTGAATATTAGGTGTATCAGATTGGCTCACAGTAGCTTACAGCTCCCATTCAGAATCTTGTCCACTCTTAGGTATAACTGCGGAAGTACTACCTTTGGCAAGTATTTGTTAATTTAGCATTCCCAGACCAGTCACGAGAAAAGAAAAAGACAAAATTTTATTGAATGGGATGGGGTATGGGGTATACCCGCATTTCTCACAAGCTCCCCTGCTCCCCTCGCGGGTGAAGTAATAAGTAATAAGTAATAAGTAATAAGTAAGATTCTTTACTCATTACTTATTACTTATTACTTATTACTCTTTACTTATTTAATTAATGAGATGTGGTGAGAAATCCAGGTATAGAGCAATCCACTTCCCATTGGTGTCAACTTAACGTAAAACGGGCGGTTAGAAACCGCGTCTACACAAACTCTCACCCACCGACCTGGGTTTCAAAACCTTGATTTGACCTTAGTCCGCGCAGGCGGACGAGAGCCTCTATAGCTGCGAATGACCTTCGCCAAGGCTTAAGTTGACACCAATCCCTCAGTCCCTACTCCCCATCCCTTATACTGTTGCAGCCACTTTAGTGGGCCTTTCCTTTTCCTCTTTAGGGGGTTTTTCCTCTCCAATTTCCTGCTTAACTGTGAGATAGCGAATTACTTCTTCACTTAAGCGCATGGCGCGTTCAAAGGGGGCGATCGCAGTTGCAGGTGCAGCGTAGTTTAATTGGATGTAGATGCCATCGCGGTGTTTTTTGATTTCATAAGCGAGACGACGCTTACCACGATTTTGAATTTGCATATCCTCTGCACCTTGATCGCGAAGCAAATTCTGATATTTAGTAATTGCTTGCTCTACTTGTTCCTCTCCCAGGTCAGGACGGAGGATGTACATTGTTTCGTAACTTGTAGTCATATTTTTCAGTTTCCTCATGGACAAAAGTGGCTGCTGATATTAATTTATACCTGAATTTTATTTAAAAAACTAGTATTAATCAACATCTGAAGCAACAAGGAACTATAATCTTACCAGTTTTCAATTTGAATCATTAGCCAAATCGCCGAAGTTTGGTTTTTCTGGGACGCCCCTAATGAAAACTAGGTCGGGAGGCAACCCCGATATTTCTTGAGCAAGATTGATCAAGCTATCAGCTTTGCCAACGGGTATATTTTCCTAATGGCATCTATGGCGATCGCTTTTTTGCTCAAGGGTCAATCGGTTCGCTAAACAGCTAACTGAGGATTGCTACCTGTTGACAGCAACAAAAAAGCAGATAACAAGGATATTCATCAAGGTTATGGCGCAGCGCTATGTGCGAATTCAAAATCCAGAAGGACAAATTTACTATGGGTTACTACAACTATCCCTGAATGTGCAGGTGCTAGATGCTCCGCCCTGGTTACAAGGACAACCCACTGATTTAACTTTGACACCAGAAAATTACCAAATTCTGGCTCCCTGCGCTCCCTCAAAAATTGTGGCTGTGGGTAAGAATTATGCCGACCATGCAGCCGAAATGGGAACTACAGTACCTTCTGAGCCCTTAATCTTTCTCAAGCCATCTACCTCGATCATTCCATCTGAAACGGAAATTAAGTATCCTCCCCAGTCACAAAGAGTTGACTACGAAGGAGAGTTAGCATTAGTAATTGGCGATTATGCCTTTGAGTGTACACCAGAGGTAGCCCAAACGAAAATTTGGGGCTACACCATCGCCAATGACGTAACAGCGCGGGATTTACAAAAACAGGATGGTCAATGGACGCGAGCCAAAGGTTTTGATACTTTCTGTCCCTTGGGCCCTTGGATTGTGCGGGAATTAAATCCAGGAGCGAGATTGCAGACTTTTTTGAATGACAACGCCAATCCAGTCCAATCTGCTTGTATCGATCAGATGGTGTTTTCCCCTGATGTTCTAGTTTCCTATATCAGTCAGGTGATGACACTATTACCTGGTGATTTGGTGCTTACAGGTACGCCGGAGGGTGTAAATCCATTGCATCCAGGCGATCGCGTCCGCGTAGAAATTGAAGGTATTGGTCGCCTGGAAAACACCGTAGCGGCCCGTTAACTTCTAACGCACTTGCATATACACTGCATCGGAAATTGCCGGAATTTCTGCATAACGTCCGCTCACTGACTGGATGACTGAATATCCAACTGCTCCCACTATGCCGATAAAAATGGTTGTGGATAGGGTTTGAATTGCAAAACCACCAGATGGAACTAGTCCCACAACATCAGTCAGGATGCTAAACAGAAAGATAATTATATCCAAAAGGATTGCTTGCATAGTGTTGAAACGAATAAAGTGACTAATTTTTTCGTTTCTCACTACCAGCAAAAATAAAGCAAAGAAAATAATCATCCCTGCATAACGCACGCCGTAGTAAATTGTCAACAATGGCACAAGCGGTAGGAACAGCAGT
>NZ_JAIVFV010000098.1 GCF_020829445.1 Nostoc sp. CHAB 5836 | reverse complement strand
ATCGGAATTAACCATTTTCATCAAGTACTGATTCAGATAACTTTGTGCCGAAATATACAAACTTTCCCAAATCTCTTGATTGCGGCTGATTTTTGTTCTGATGCAAATGTTTTTTGTTTAGATAATTTTGATTGCAACTCAGCAACTTCTTGTCCAAGAGATGCTTCTTTTTTGTGGCTTGTTTCTAGATTACTTGTCAATTCTTTGACAGTTGCTTCTAAATCAGCCTTAGTGGGACTTGTGCGCTTAGTAGAAGTTGGATCAGGTGTTTCTGCTGAAGATTCTTCATCTGATGAAGCCTGTTCTTCCACAATTTTTTCGGCTGTAACTTCGATCGCAGATTCACCTTCTGGGGGTGTAAATTTTTGCGCCTCTTCTTGTAGTAACTCAGAGAGACTTTGTTTCTTAACCATTATTTTCTCCAATCACGCTGTAATTCATCAGCCGCACGGCGGTAGTCTAATTCCGCCTCCCGTGCGTTTCCGCCTCGCCATTGAGTAATTGCTACACCTTCGAGTGCTGCTCGTTCATGAGCTTTATAGGCACGGATGAAGGTATTACAAGTAGGAATACCTAAGCGATTGAGAGTGTTTTTTGCTTCTTGTGCCTCCCCCAGACTGCGCGTATCGACTTTGGTGAGTAGTACACGATGGGGGGTTCCCAAGGGGATGACGGCTTCCCTAACCGTCTCCACGAGGATTGCTAAATCCATTGCGGCTGGGGGTGTAGGCAAAACGAGATAATCTGCGATCGCCACTACCGTCACTAATGCTTCAGAGCGCAGCGCCGGAGGCGTATCTACCACTATTAAATCGTACCCTGTTATCTTTCTTAAATCACCTAAAAGTGTCGGATCAGTTTCTTGAGATAGATCAAATCCCATTCCCTGCTGACTGCGCCCAAACCACCAGCTAGCAGAACCTTGAATATCTGCGTCAATCAGCAGCACCTTTTTTTTCTGCGCAAAGTTTGCAGCCAGATTGACTGCGGTAGTCGTTTTACCGACTCCTCCTTTACCGTTGAGAATCGCGATGATTTTTGGCACTGCTTTAAGCTAGAAAAAGGGAGTGGGTAATGGGGAGTGGGAAGTAGGGGAAGAAATCTTTTTCATGTTTAGTTTTAACGGACTATAACCTTTTCTCAGTAGTCTAAAGACAACTTTCGCTATTAGACTCAGAATTAATTCTGAGGCGGGCTAGATGAGAACGAAATAGCCCTGTGATGAATATAACGCTTTCTGTAACCCGAAATAACATGAAAACTCGTAACAATAAAATTCAGAAGCCATCAATTCCACAAATTCCGATGACAACAACTTACAATTTACCGAATGGGCCTCAAATGCCGCGCTGGTTGAGGATGATCAAGTTTATTAGTCAGCCTGTAAAATATGTGGATGATTTTGCCAAAATCTACGGTGACACTTTCACAATCAGGAGTAGTCGGTCTGATAACCATCTTGTGTATTTTAGTCAACCCCAAGCGCTTGAGCAGATTTTTACTGCTGATTCCAGCCATTTTGAGGTTGGGAGGGGGAACATCGGACTAAAATTTTTACTTGGCGATCGCTCCTTCATGTTATCAGATGGCGATCGCCACCAGCGCCAACGGCAACTATTAGCCCCTCCCTTTCATGGCGAAAGAATGCGGGCTTATGGTGAAGAAATTCGGGAAATAACCCGACAGGTGAGTCATCAATGGCAAATTGGTAAACCTTTTAATATCCGCGAGTCGATGCAAGAAATCACCTTGCGTGTCATTCTGCGGGTTGTATTCGGTTTGAATGATGGAGAGTTGTTTGAAGAACTGAGGCGATCGCTAAGTGACTTACTAGACTTCATCACTTCACCTATAATGTCTGGCGCCTTCTTTTTTCAGTTCATGCAAAAAGATTTTGGGCCGTGGAGTCCGTGGGGTTGGATTCTGCAACAACGGCAAAAAATTGATCAACTTATTTATGCTTTGCTTCGAGAACGTCGGGCCGAATCTGAACAAAATCGCCAGGATATCCTGAGTTTGATGATGGCTGCTCGTTACGACGATGGTCAAGGGATGTCAGATGAAGAATTACACGATGAGTTAATGACACTACTAATTGCGGGACATGAAACTACCGCTTCTGCATTGACATGGGCTTTTTACTGGATTGATCATTTACCAGAGGTGCGTGAGAAGTTGCTACAGGAACTCAACACCATTGAAGTGAACCCCGATTTTAGTAGTGTGGCTAAATTGCCCTATTTGACCGCAGTTTGCCAAGAAACCTTGCGAATTTACCCAATTGTCATGACTGCTTTCGTGCGGATTGTGAAGACCCCAATTAAAATTATGGGCTATGATCTGCGAGAGGGAACGGCAATAGTCCCCAGTATTTATTTAGCGCATCATCGGGAAGAAGTTTACCCACAATCCAAACAGTTTAAACCAGAACGCTTTTTAGAAAGACAATATTCACTTTATGAATATTTACCCTTTGGTGGCGGTAATCGTCGCTGTATTGGCATGGCATTTGCTCAGTATGAAATGAAAATTGTCTTAGCAACTGTTTTGTCAGAATTTCAAGTATCCCTAGTAAATAAACGTCCTGTGCATCCTGTGCGCCGTGGTTTAACTTTAGCTGCACCCGCTGGAATGCGGATGGTTGCAACACCTCAAGTTAAGCGGGCTAATACGCCAGTGTTGGTATAATATCAAATTCGGCTAATTGCGATCGTATAGCAGTTCTCAGTTGAGTGCAATACAGACCTAACCCCCAACCCCTTCCCTATAAGGGAAGGGGAGTAAGATTCAAAGCCTCTCTCCTTTTAGGAGAGAGGTTTGGAGAGAGGTCAAAACTATACTGCACCCATCAGTTATGCTGTTCACTGTCAGAATTAGCTGATATTTCAGGTTGAATCTCTTGCTTACAAGCGAGTTGTTCATAATGTTCTTTGTCACGGTATTTAATTGTTCTCATAGGTTGATTTCCAACAATTGCTAAAGGTTCAACATTAGCAGTTACAACAGTACCAGCCGCCACAATTGCACCATCTCCAATAGTAACTCCCGGAATAATTAGGACATTTCCGCCAATCCAAACATTGCGACCAATGACAACAGGTTTATGAATATAGACATTATGCTCATAGGGCAAATCATTACTTTGATAGTCGTGATTTGCAGAGAGAATAACCACGTTAAATCCAACTGTAGTGTTGTCGCCAATTGTGATTCCGCCACGTCCATCTAATAAGACATCGGGGCCGATGTAGACTTTATTTCCCAAAGATACATTTTGCGGATGGTCAATTGTAATATCTCGCTTAAATCGTAGACCAGAACCACAAAATTTTAATTTACCTTTCAGTTCTTGATGCTTATAGCGCCTGATTTTGGTTTCTAAGTATTCTCCCCATCGTACCAAACGAGGTACTAACCATTGTTCCAATAGTCGCTCTAATTTATTCGTAATTTTATTTTTAATCTCTTTCATAAAAACTCATAGAAGTTCAGAAACACTCTGGCTTTCAACCAGGGAGGAAAAACGACGAGGGGACTTTAACACCCTCCACATTTATTAGGTTTCCCCAATTAGAGTATTTTCTCCCGTGCGAATACCGTTTATCTAAAAGTGCCGTGGGGGATGCTAGCCTTGTAAAGGTAAACTAAACGTTACGAGCTTTGATCTCGGAGTTCAGATTCTCAAAAGCTAAGTAAGTTGGCGCGAAAAAACCTAAATATGTTACGAAACGTAAATAGGCTTAAAAGCCTTGTAAATGACGAAGGACAAATGACAAATGACAGCCTTAGCCAGTTAGCTTTAATTGCGCCGACCTACTTAGGTGAGTTAGTTCTTGTTTACAATGAAAATTTGGAATTTATTGATGAAAATTGGCTTTTAGATATCGATTCTTCAATACTGGCATTGCTAAACTTCAAGGCTTAGGTAGTCAAAACTTCAACTCTTCATTCATGCGCTGTTCCAGCACTTCCAATAACCCATCCACATCCTTACCAGCTTGTTCAAAACAAATCGGTGGTGGTGGTTTGGGTGCAAATTGAATTAACTTAATTTCCCCCTTACCAATCCCAATCATCACAACTTCCACTTCGGGTTTATGATTCTCAACAATTCCCAAAATTTCTTGCAGCCGATTCTCAACCTTAATATTTAAATTCTCTATTTGCTCTTTCGGACAATAAACAAAATGCGGCGTTGGTTGCAAATCAATACCAACAGTACCTTGACTGTCACCATTTGCTAACCACAATCCCCAAAACAGCGCCGCCAATTCTTGCTGATTTCCTTTGACAAACTTATCCAACTGGCGACGCCACTTGTTATCACCTGATTCCGGCTGGGTACTACCAAACATCATAAATAATTCGTAATTCGTAATTCGTAATTCGTAATTGACATCTTCTATAATTTATTCTCTCTGTGTTATCTGCGCCTAACAAGGTTAAATAAATTACTTTTAAACCGCAGAGACACAGAGAACACAGAGAAAAAAAGAGATTTTACAAGTCACTTTCAAAGGACTATTTCAAGCCACTCTGGACGCGCCAGAGACTAGAATAAATCTCATCTTTCTCCAACAATTGCTCATGGGTTCCTGATTCTACCAATTTCCCATGTTCCATGACATAAATGCAATCGGCATTGCGGATGGTAGAAAGACGATGAGCGATCGCAATTGTAGTTCTATCTACTGTAATCCGTTCGAGCGATCGCTGGATTGCCGCTTCTGTCTCATTATCCACTGCCGAGGTTGCCTCGTCTAAAATCAGAATGGGGGGATTCTTCAAGACTGCACGGGCGATCGCAATCCGTTGTCTTTGCCCACCAGATAACTTTTGTCCTCTTTCCCCCACAATTGTCTCATAACCTTGGGGCAAGTTGATAATAAATTCGTGCGCCTCTGCCACCTTCGCCGCCGTGATGATTTCTTGCTCTGTAGTCTCAAAACTACCATAAGCAATATTCTCTGCTACAGTGCCATGAAATAGAAAGACATCTTGACTCACCAAACCAATGCAACGGCGTAAATCTTGCAAATTCAAACTTTCCAAGTCAATACCATCTAGAGTAATACTTCCAGCTTGCACTTCGTATAACCGTAATAAGAGTTTGACTAAAGTACTTTTACCAGAACCAGTGGAACCGACAATTGCAATGGTTTTCCCCGCCGGAATATCCAAAGACAGATTTTTCATCACTGGAAATCTATCTTTATAGGCAAAATAAACATTTTTAAATTGCACTTCACCGCGCACTTGATCCACAGGTAAAGCTACATTTCCAGTATGAATGGCAATGGGAGTATCTAGCAAATTCATGACTCGATTAGTAGAAGCCATTGCGCGTTGATATTGGTCAAAGGTTTCGCCTAATCTTGTTAAAGGCCACAACAAACGCTGAATTAAAAAAACTAATACACTATAAGTACCTACAGACATTTTTCCAGAAACTGCTGCCATCCCGCCATATAAAAGTAATGCCGTGAACCCGACTAAAATCAACATCCGAATTAACGGGACAAAAGCAGCAGAAAGAGTAATTGCTTTAGAGTTACTACGGCGATAAGCTTCACTGTCTAATTCCAAACGAGAGGCTTCATAAGCTTCAGCAGTGAAACTTTTAATAGTAGTAATTCCGCTAAGATTGTTTGCCAAACGCGAATTCAGGAAACCTACCTTTTCCCGGACATCGGCGTAACGAGGCGCAAGTAGTCGTTGATAAGCAAAGGAACCCCAGAGGATAAACGGCATCGGTGACAAAGCCATCCACGCTACACTAGGAGCCAAAATAAAGAAAGCTGTGCCAATAATTAGAACAGTTGCGGAAACTTGGATAATATCATTTGCTCCTCCATCCAAAAACCGCTCTAATTGGTTAATATCATCACTAAGGATAGACATTAAACCGCCAGTGCTGCGTTCTTCAAAATAAGCCAATTCCAACTCTTGCAAATGTTTGTATGCATCCAAACGTAAGTCATGCTGAATATTCTGACCCAAATTCCGCCAAAGTCGAGCGTAGGCGTACTCAAAAACAGATTCTAGTATCCAAATGATCACAGTCAGGAAGGAAATAATCAAAAATTGTCCAAAGACATCGCGTACCCCTAACTGTGCAATTATGGAATCCTGTTGCTTGACCACCACATCCACCGCGACACCAATTAAGCCGGGTGGTGCTAAGTCTAAAAATTTATTCAGGATAGAATAAGTAGTCGCCAGCCAAATTTGTTTACGATACTGGTGTCCATACTCAAGCAAACGTTGGAGAGGGTGCGTTGAATGTCTACGCCTTTTTGATACCCGATGAGATTTTAATACAGTAGCCACGGCTTTTTGCGGTTTCGTGTAGCTGATATTAGCACGGAACAAAGTTTGGAGTCCTGAGTCCTGAGTCTGAAGATTGATTCAGGCAGACTAATGAGACACTTAAACTAGTAACTTGGGGATTGGGGACTGGGGATAAGGAGTAATGGAGACTGGGGAATAACTATGACAAATGACCAATACTTCGACTCCCTTCCCTACGGGACGCTACGCGAACGACTGCGCAGTTCGACTGCGCTCACCGTAAACTCAGGGCGAGTCGCTCAGTACAAGTGACAAATGACAAATGACAAATGACAAATGACAAATGACAAATGACAAACGACAAATGACAAACTCATATTGGGGAAAATAACTTGAAAAATCAGCAATTGGGTAATTGGCAAACCACAGTTTTCGGAATTGTGTTAGCAATACTAGTGATTATCGGGCTAAATTCCTTTATCATTATTAACCCAGGACAAGCAGGAGTGATCAGCATCTTGGGTAAAGCGAGAGACGGTGCTTTATTGGAAGGTATTCACGTCAAGCCACCTTTTATCACTGTGATAGATGTGTATGATTTGACGGTGCAAAAGTTTGAAGTACCAGCAGAAAGTTCTACTAAGGATTTGCAAAACTTATCTGCGAGATTTGCGATTAACTTTCGCCTTGATCCGATCCAGGTAGTTGAAGTTAGAAGGAAACAAGGAACATTAGAGAACATTGTATCAAAAATAATTGCACCCCAAACGCAAGAAGCATTTAAAATTGCAGCAGCCAGAAGAACGGTAGAAGAGGCAATTACCAAAAGAAGTGAATTGAAAGAAGACTTTGATCAAGCATTAGGCGATCGCCTAGACAAATATGGGATAATAGTGTTAGATACTAGCGTAGTTGATTTAGCATTCTCACCAGAATTTGCCAAAGCAGTCGAAGAAAAACAAATTGCTGAACAACGGGCGCAAAGAGCCGTTTATGTAGCACGTGAAGCTGAACAAGAAGCACAAGCAGATGTTAATCGCGCCAAAGGTAGAGCAGAAGCTCAAAGACTCTTAGCAGAGACACTCAAAGCCCAAGGAGGACAGTTGGTTCTGCAAAAAGAAGCAATTGAAGCTTGGAAGTCTGGAGGCGCTCAGATGCCGAAAGTCCTAGTTATGGGTGGTGACTCAAAAAGCGGTGTCCCCTTCATATTCAACCTTGGAAATGTCCAAAATCAACCGTAAAAGGGAGCAGGGCTATTTCATTCTCCTCTAGCCCGCCTCAGAATGAATTCTGAGTCTAATAGCGAAAGTCGTCTAAACGACTGAGAAAAGGTTGTAGTCCGTTAAAACGTACTTTAGCTATGAGCCAGGAACTGAAGTTCCGGGTGGTTTATGTCTAGAATGAAATAGCCCTGTAAAAGGGAGTGAGCATTAAATAACAAGCTCTATTATGGAATTTGTTTTGACTTCGGGCAAATTTTACAACCCTTGGACAATTCCCAATCCAAAATAGTATAAATTGGTCTAGTCTCAACTCAAACACAACAGAAAAACCAACAAGATAATAGTCGAAGTTTATGTCAACCCCCAATCCTCAAAATCTCACCGACAAAGACGCAAAAAAAATACTGAACAAATTCAATTGTCTAGACATTGCGCCTATCCTCAAGCCATCAGAAAAAGTTGTAGTTCGTAACGCCTTAATTTTGGTTACCAAGCTTGCTGATTACCAAATTTTAGGAATTTGTGCTGATACAGCAGAAGAAGGAATATTAGCAATGAAAACCTATTCTTTGGCTTTAGGTTATGAACCACCAGATAATTTACTTACACCTGAAGGGCCAGTTTATATCAAACTTAATGGTAAAAATGGCTTGTGTTATCTCGATTCTTATGCTGGACATCATCGTGGAGTATTAGTATCTTGCCAGTCTTACGACGAAGGGGGAATCAACGAGATGTATGGACATTTACCCTTGGATTTATTTGTATAAAATTCGGCAATGTAGGTGGGGTATATGCCTTGCCTACTCACTAATGAAAAGTAATTAATGAATTAAATCCTATGAGTATTATTACACTACAATCAGTCAAAAAAGACTTTGGCATCAAGGAAATTTTGAAAGATGCTAGCTTTAGCCTCGATGCTACTGATAAAGTTGGTTTAATTGGTACTAATGGTTCTGGTAAATCAACCCTATTAAAAATGATTGCGGGGTTAGAATCAATTGATAGCGGGCAAATTTTAATCAACTCCGCTTCTAAAATTATCTACTTACCTCAGCAGCCAGATTTAGATGAAAATCACACGGTTTTAGAGCAAGTTTTCGCCGACAGCGGCGAACATATTGCTTTGGTGCGTGAGTATGAGGAACTCTCAGATAAATTGGTTCACTATCCAGATGACAGTCAACTGATGTCTCGTCTTTCTGTAGTGATGCAACAGATGGATACGAGTGATGCTTGGGAACTAGAAACTAATGCCAAAATCATCCTGACAAAATTAGGAATTTCTGACTTTGATGCAAAGATAGGCACTTTATCTGGAGGCTATCGCAAGCGCATTGCTTTAGCATCAGCCTTGCTATCAGAACCCGATGTTTTGCTGATGGATGAGCCGACAAACCATCTGGATGCTCTTTCTGTAGAATGGTTACAAAGTTATTTAAATCGCTATCGTGGCGCACTTTTTTTAATAACTCACGATCGCTACTTTTTAGATCGCGTTACCAATCGGATTATCGAAATTGACCGAGGCGACATTTACACTTATACAGGTAATTATTCATATTATCTCGAAAAGAAAGCTTTAGCTGAAGAATCTGCTGTAAGTAGTCAACGTAAACACCAAGGTTTGTTGCGGCGCGAGTTGGAATGGCTGAAAAAAGGCCCGAAAGCCAGAAGTACTAAGCAAAAAGCTAGAATTGACCGCGCTCATGCTTTGCGGGATACTGAATTTAAACAAGTTCAGGGTAAAGTTGATATTTCGACAGTTGGTCGTCGCATTGGGAAAAAGGTTATTGAATTAGATAACATTTCCAAGGCATACAATGGACGTACCCTGATTAATAATTTCACCTACGAATTTAGCCCAGAAGACCGCATTGGCATTATCGGCGCTAATGGTGCTGGTAAATCCACTTTAATGGAGATTATTACTGGTCAGATTCAGCCAGATTCAGGTATTGCAGAAATTGGGACTACCATTCACATCGGTTATTTTGACCAGCATTCTGAAGAATTGCTGACAGCTTTAAACGAAAATCAGCGCGTGATTGACTACATCAAAGAAGAAGGAGAATTTATCAAAATAACCGATGGAACTCAAATTACTGCTTCGCAAATGTTGGAGCGCTTTTTGTTTCCTGGTAATCAACAGTATGCTCCAATTAGTAAACTTTCGGGTGGTGAAAAACGCCGTTTATTTCTGTTGCGAGTTTTGATGAGTGCGCCCAATGTTTTGATTTTAGATGAACCGACAAATGATTTAGATGTGCAAACATTGGCAGTACTAGAAGATTATTTAGAAGATTTTGTGGGGTGTGTAATTGTAGTTTCTCACGATCGCTACTTCCTCGATCGCACCATCGACACCGTATTTTCCTTTGAGTCAGGCGGTAATCTCCGGCAATATCCAGGTAATTACTCGATTTATCTGGACTATAAGAAGGCTGAAGAAGCAGCACAGCAACAAGCTGCTAATACTAAGGAGAAACCGAAAAATATCGAAACCCAAAATGGTGCATCTGCACCCAAGGATGTCGAGAATACCAAGCGGCGTAGATTATCCAATTGGGAAAAAAAAGAATTTCAGCAGTTGGAAGGTAAAATTGCCCAGTTAGAAGCTGAGAAGGTAGAAGTTGAGAAAACACTAGGGAATGTTTCACCGGGTAATTATAGCCAGGTGCAGAAATTGTATGAACAGGTGGAAAATCTTAAACAAGCGATCGATGTGGCGACTGAACGCTGGTTAGAATTGGCAGAGATGGAGTCTTAGAGGTTGTTTGAAAAGCCCTGGCGATTAGAAATCGCGGCTATACAGACAAAACCCACCGACCTGGGTTCAAACCCTTGATTTTTCCTTAGTCCACGGAGGTGGACTTTGTTTGTGTAGCCGCGAATTCCATTCGGCCGGTGCAAGATGTGAATTCACATGGTGCGTTAGTTATTTTTTATGTATGCTTAACCGAACAGTATTGGGTTGTGTTCTTACCTCAGATATTTCTAAGCCTGAATTGGGTATATAAAAGTTTGTAACTGTTTGATAACTGGTTAAGTAATTTTTGGCACTGTGTCTGAAAATTAAAACAGGATGGCTACATTCTAGCTTTCTGACCATCTGTCAGGGCTATGTTTTGCTTGCTCTAAACGACAAATCTTTACAACACAACAGTATTAACACCATTAGATAAAACAACTGGGAGTATCTTCGTGAAAAACTTCTTTGGTTTGCTTATTGTTAGTTCCGGTTTGCTTTTGGGTTCTTTTGTTCCCATACAAGAATCTGCGATCGCTCAAAAAGCTTGTCCTGACGCCAGCGGTTATTGGAAAAGACCAAATGGTCTTATTGTGAATTATACGCAGAAGGGTTGTACTTTTGAGGGTACAGTAACCAACACGCCTACCATATTCCATAAAATCACTGGTGTGTTCTATGATAATCGCACTGCTGATGTTGTTATAAGTCGTACTAATCTTTCAAGTGGTTGTCAGACACTGTTGTATGCTACATTGACTTTTCTTAGTGTACCAAATCTATACAGATGGGTCATATATGGAACAGACGGTAAATGCGAACTGTCCGAGGACTATACTGAAGACGATGTTTTTACAAAACTTTGATTATTTATAGGCGACTGGTACTAATTTAAGAGGATGTTTGAAAAGCCTTGGCGATTAGAAATCGCGGCTACACAGGCAAAACCCACCTCCGTGGGTTGAGAAACCTTGATTTTTTGTTAGTCTCCGTAGGTGGACTTCTCTGCGAGACGCTACGCGAACGTTTGTATAGCCGCGAATTATATTCGCTCGGTGCTATGCTTTTCAAACAACCTCTTAAACATCGCCTTTTTACACCTATTCAACCCAGTTCTCTAATAACAGTGTAGCAATGCGAGAAAATTCTCGGACATTATTGGTAACAAGGGTAACTCTTAAACTTAGAGCGTGAGCGGCGATGAGCATATCCATTGCACCAATGATGAGTCCTCTACTTTCGAGATCACTTCTAATGCTGCCGTAAATCGTCGCAGATGCTTGATTGAAATCAACAATTTCTAGAGGTAGTAAAAATTGTAGCAGGGCGGTGCGGTTTTCTCTTGCTGTTGGCTTTTGGCAATTCCGTATTCCAGTTCTGCAACAGTGATGGAGGAGATACCGACATCAGAAATACTCAGGATTTTAAATTTATCCAGCACTTTTTGGGGTTTTTGTTTGATGAGGTAAATGCAGATATTGGTATCAAGCAGGTATCGCATTTACAAACTCTCTCTGGTGTCGAAGAGTGGCTGATCTCTAGTAGTCATAAAATCATCGGAAAAATTGTCTAAACTGTCGATGAGCGATCGCCAGGGGTTATCTTTGGGAATGAGAATAATAGCATTACCAATTTTTTTGATATAGACTTCTGTGCCAGTAAGTTGAAAATCTTCGGGCAAAATAACAACTTGGTGAGTGCCATCAGTACTGAGTTTGGCGGTGTTCATGATCTTACTTTTCTTCTGTTGCATGATGGTTTTTAAGCCAATACGGTTCACAAAAGGGCTGAAACTCTTTTTTTTACGAACCACAGAGGCGCAGAGGGCACAGAGAGAAGAGAGAAAGAGAGGGAAGAAATGCTTAACTGAACTGTATTGGTTTTTAAGCAACTTCAATGGCTTGTAAATGCTTCTCTATTGATTGTGCTGACTAACAATTAATCAGGACTAACTTTTTTTATAAACATCTTTCCGATGCTTGCACTGCAAAATTTGTATAAGTTTACTTTCATCATTAATCTCGTAACGAACTCTATAATCACTAATCCGAATACGATACTCGTTATCAGAACCTTTTAATTTGACAATTCCATCAGGACGTGGTTCAGAAGCAAGATTTTGAATTTTCTCAATAACACGCAGGGCAAGATCTCTTGGTAAGTTGTCAATCTGCTTTTGTACCGACTTGGAAATAACGATCGCATAACTCATTATCTCTGCTGGGAGCGGTTAGCAAGATATTCATCTATAGTCACTGACTCACCATGTTTATACTCAGTGCGAACTGCTTGAATTTCTGCCAGTGTTTCTGCATCGTCTTCGTACAACGCTTCTTCCGCTTCAAAAATTTGTTGCTCAATTAGTTCTTGAAGTTGACGTTTTTCTGTTAAATCAAGGGAAGATATTGCTTCTGCTAAAGTTTCTAAGGAGAGTTGTAATTTAACAATAGCTGGCATTTTTATCCTTTTGGGTGTGTTTTTTTTCGCATTTTGACACCATTATGCTGATTCTAACAGTTATATTTTTGTCAAGCCCTCATGCTTGTGGGGTGCGATCGCAGCATTAAATTCGCCTAACCCACGATTGCGATCGCTCTTCCACAAGAGACAACTAACTATTTCTCATAAACTGCTGCGATCGCCTACAAAAGTCTTGCCTACGCAGCCATACCCATCAACAAGCCGCTTTGCTGGTATCAAGCAGGTATTGCATTTACAAACTATCTCTGGTGTTCATGAGTGAGCGATCGCAATTAGTCATAAAATCACCAGAGAAATTGTCTAAACTGTCGATGAGCGATCGCCAGGGGTTATCATTGGCAATGAGCTTTTTAACTCTTCTCTGTCAGCCTCTGTTAGTAATGGTAGTATTTGATTGTTCTTCTTGACCACGCTATTAGCTCTCCATAAATAATACTGAATTTATGACCATCCAAATTAACATCGAACTTCCAAATGATGTTTTTTCAGCACTCCGCAGTGACCCAGAAACGTTTGTTCAAGAGATGCGTTTAGCGGCTGCTGTCAAATGGTATGAAGTTGGTACACTTTCCCAATCTAAGGCTGCTGAAATTGCCGGAGTTAGCCGTCACCAATTCCTAGAAGCACTCGATCGCTATAATGTTACACCTTTTCAAGTAACTCCTGAAGAATTAGCCCAGGAGTTAGCGCGTGACTAGACAATGGGTTGTAAATGCTTCCCCATTGATTGTGCTGACTAAGATTAACCAAGTTCATTTGCTCTGGGAACTTTGTAGTAAGGTTGTCATTCCTAGCGGTGTTGTTCAAGAAATCTGCATTGCACCGGATAATGACCCTGCAAAACTCTGGATTTTGAATGAAGGAACTAGCTATATTCAAGATGTGGAACAAGTTGATCCAGTGATTGCTGCATGGGGTCTTGGTTTAGGAGAGAGTCACGTTCTCACCTGGATATATAACAATCCTGGCTATGAAGCAATTTTAGACGATGCCTGCGGCGGGCTACGCCTACGCGCCGCAAAAACCGCAGCACTTGCTTTAGAGATTCCGGCGCGGGGAACTCTGGGTGTTATTCTGCTTGCAAAACGGGAAGGTAAGGTAGAAGCCGCTAAACCGATTTTTGAACAACTTACTCAGGTTGGTTTTAGAGTCAGTACACAAGTTTTGGAGTCAGCACTTAAACTTGTTGGTGAGTAGTGCATTAGATGTGTAGATTTATCTTATCGGCAAAAAGCGATCGCGCTTCCATAAACTGCGATCGCCTACAAAAGTCTTGCCTACGCAGCCATATCCATCAACAAGCTGCTTTGCTGGTATCAAGCAGGTATTGCATTTACAAACTATCTCTGGTGTCTATGTATTCCAGAATGATGGTTAATCAGTGTACCAATATCAGTAATAGTTGTCAAAACTTCTTCTCCTAAATGTCTCACACTAAATATTATTCTCTATAGTCACTGACTCACCATCTTTATGCTCAGTGCGAACTGCTTGAATTTCTGCCATGATCGGTTTTAAGCAACATCTTTAGGTGACATTTTAATTTCTCCTTTTTGATTTAAAGCTGCTGCAATCCCAGCCAATATAGATAAAGAATGTCCCTCATAGTCAGCATCTTCTAATCGAGCAATAACTAATTGGGTAGTACCGACTAAATCGGCTAATTGTTGCTGCGTTAGTCCCGCTTGTTTACGTGCATCGTAGATGATTTGAGATACTTGAGCATTTATTGATGATTCTCTAACCATCTCTTGTAATTCTGGATCTTCTTTCATCATTCTTTTAATAATTTTTAGTGCATCATTAGTTTTCTTCATCTGTTTCTTCTCTAGCCGGTGGCAAAGTGCCACCAGCAACTTGCACTATTAAATAATTTATCTGTTCAAAATCCCTAACAAGTTGTTTGAGCAACTTGTCTGACAAATTGGACGTTAGCACGCTAGCAAAATTAGCAGATAATACATATAGCTAGCGTCCACCAAAAGCCACTCATGCCGCAAAATAACCAAACTGCCGTTGAATTCCGCGATGTCACCTTTAGCCGCAATCATCGCCCATTGGTGTCAAATCTCAATTTCACCATCCGCCAAGGAGAAGCATTAGTATTACTTGGACGCAGTGGTAGCGGCAAAACCACAACAATGAAGTTAATTAATCGCCTATTTACACCCACACAAGGCGAAGTTTTATTTGATGATATTCCCACAACTCAATGGGATGAAATTAAACTGCGGCGCAAAATTGGTTATGTTATTCAAGAAATTGGTTTATTTCCCCATTTTACAGTTGAACGCAATGTCGGTTTAGTCCCTTCTTTAGAAGGTTGGCCACCTAAACAAATAAAAACCCGGGTTTATGAATTGTTGCAATTAGTAGGCTTAGAACCGGTACAATTCGCTGGGCGTTACCCGCACGAACTTTCGGGAGGACAAAGGCAAAGAATCGGTGTAGCCAGGGCTTTAGCGGCAGATCCGCCGGTGTTGTTGATGGATGAACCCTTTGGCGCACTCGATCCAATTACGCGCTTAGAACTTCAACAAGAGTTTCGGCATTTGCAGCAAAAATTAGGCAAGACAGTTGTTTTTGTTACCCATGATATTCAAGAAGCCTTAGTTTTGGCATCAAAAATTGGTTTAATGTATGGCGGAGAATTGGTAGTATTGGGGACAACAGATGAATTTATGCGATCGCAACACCCAGAAAGTCTCGCCTTTCTCCAATGTCTGCGTTCCCTATAAGATACTTTATGAAAAATTTCTTCCTGGTTAAGTATGCCCCAGAAATTCTTCAGCATACTTTAGAACACCTATTTTTGGTCGGCATTGCAATTACAATTGCTATACTTGTAGGCATTCCATTAGGTATTTTAATTACACGTAAAACTTATCTCCGTCAGCCAATTCTCGGCATAGCGAATATTCTCCAAACTATTCCTAGTTTGGCGCTGTTTGGCTTACTCATTCCTGTTCCCATAATTGGCGGAATTGGTGCAGTACCAGCAATTGTTGCCCTAACTGTATATTCTTTGCTGCCGATAATTCGTAACACTTACACAGGTATTACTAGCGTCGATCCAGCGATTCGGGAAGCTGGAAGAGGCATGGGGATGACAGATAGACAATTATTATTACAAGTTGAGATTCCCTTAGCAATGGGAGTAATTTTGGCAGGAGTGCGAGTTGCAACGGTAATTGCCATTGGTATTGCAACTATTGCAGCCGCAATTGGGGCTGGTGGTTTGGGAGTGTTTATTTTTCGCGGCATATCAGTAGTGAACGATCAGTTAATTTTAGCTGGTGCAGTTCCGGCGGCGGTAATTGCATTGCTGGCTGACTTTGCAATCGGCTGGATGGAGAATAAATTAAAAATTAAAAGTTAATGAAAAGATTTTTGGCATTTTGCATTTTAACTTTTGCTGTGTTACTCCTAATCGCTGGCTGCACGCCGAATATCAATAGTAGTAGCGGTGGTAATATTATCGTTGCTTCCAAAGATTTTACTGAACAAGATATTTTAGGTGAACTGTTAGCGCAACAAATCGAGGCGACAACGAATTTAAAAGTAGATCGTCGTCCCCGTTTGGGTGGTTCTTTTGTTTGTCATAGTGCGATTACTTCAGGCAAAATTGATGCATATATTGAGTATACAGGCACAGCTTTTACTGGAATTTTAAGGCAAAAAGCGGTTAATGATCCTAAAGAAGTTTATCAAAGATTAAAACAAGCTTACGCCCAGCAATTCAATTTGGAAGTGATGCCAAGCTTGGGTTTTGAAAACACTTTTGCGATGACTATCCGGGGTGAAGATGCCAAGCGCAACAACATTCAAACTCTCTCCCAAGCTACTCAATATACACCACAGTGGCGTGGCGGTTTCGGCTACGAGTTTTTAGAACGGGAAGATGGTTTTCCCGGATTAGCTAAAACTTACGATTTACGTTTTGCCAAATCTCCCCAAATTATGGACTTGGGTTTAATATATCGTGCTTTGATTCAAAAACAGGTGGATATGGTAGCGGGTAATTCCACCGACGGACAGATTTCTCGCTTGGGTTTAGTTGTACTAAAGGATGATAAACAGTATTTTCCACCTTACGAAACTGTGCCAATTGTTCGACAAGAAATATTACAAAAATATCCAGAATTAAAAACAGCGATCGCCTCACTTGCTGGAAAAATTTCGGCAGACGAAATGCGACAGTTAAACTATTTAGTTGAGGGGGAATTACGTGATATTAAAGATGTTGTGCAGGAGTTTCGGAAATCGAAGGGATTAAAATAATTCCTAATACCTCGACTTACTTCGACTACTTTAACTAAGTAAGTCGGCAACAATAAATAAATCAAACTATATTACGAAACGTAAATACACCTTAAACCCTTATAAATGACAAATGACAAATGACAAATGACAGCCTTAGCCAGTTAGCTTTATTTGCGTCGCTCTACTTACAATTAAACTCGAAAGTCTAAAATATGCTGGGCAGTTATTTGTGGTTGTTCCAGGTGTGGAAGATGACCACAATCTTGAATCCAGGTGAGAGTACTGTGTGGAATTGCCTTTTGAAACTTTGCGGCATCCTTAATACCCAGGATTTTATCAGAATCGCCCCACAAAATTAGCGTTTGCTGCGCAATTTGTGATAAGATGTCAAACTTAAAAGCATTATAACCACCACTTTTAGTAAAAGCAATCAAAGCTTGATTCCAACTCGGCATTTGTAGGTGTAATGCACCACAACATAGCGCATCGATAGAGGCAAGAGTTTGATTTTTATATCCAATTCGAGAAACGCGATCGCGCACTTTCAGATTACTCAAAAATTGAGTTGCTAAATAATCCAAGGGGGGAAACATGAATTTACTTAATGGTGAACCACCTGCTAACCCCGCACTGTCGATTAACACCAGTTTTTTCACCACTTCCGGGTAAGCCAACGTAAAATCAATCGCCATCGCACCCCCCATTGAAGCACCCACTAGAATTACAGGTTGGTTAATTAGGCTTTTCCAGAAATAATAAAGATGGGTTTTAATTGCAGTTGGGCTATAGGCAATTCCTGAGAGTCTATCTGTAAACCCAAAACCCAACAAATCCACTGCCCAGGTTTCATTATTTTCCGAAAGCAGTGGCAAAAGTCGCCGAAATTCTAATACAGAACTGTCAAAACCGTGAATTAATAAAATCGGGGTTCCACCACACCCTTGTTTGACAAATGTTGTCGTAACTGGTTGATTAATTAAAGGAGTAGCGATCGCAGAAGTTTGAATACTGCGAGCTAATGCGATCGAACTAGGTTCTGTAAGTTGCGCAACAGATGTCGGAAGAAAATTTGGAAACATAAATTTCAGTTTATCGTACTAGCTTGCTTCCACGGATCGCTGATTTTGTGAAACAACAAAATTACTCAAACCATGATGCTGAGTAAGGTATTATTTATAATATCTAAAACATAAACCAGCCACTATCAAAACATTTTAACTCCTAACTCACTACTACAGAGGCGACTAATCGTGTCTCCCCACTCCTTCAAAAATTAGTTTACCAAAATGTCAAAATTGGGACTAAAGCCACGTACAATTAAAATCGCTTATCCTTTATCCTGGAGCTAATGCCATGCCAATGGCCGTTGGCGTAATTGAAACTTTAGGTTTTCCTAGTGTCTTAGCAGCAGCAGACGCAATGGTGAAAGCTGCCGCAGTCACAATAGTGTATTATGGTCAAGCTGAAAGCGCTCGCTTGTTAGTCGCCGTTCGCGGACACGTTTCTGAAGTAAATAGAGCTGTTGAAGCCGGAATCGTCGCTGGAGAGCAAGTAAAAGTTGGCACAGTAATCACCCACTACATCGTTCCCAATCCCCCGGAAAATGTGGAAACCATATTACCAATCCATTTCACTGAAAAATCAGAACCTTTCCGGATGTTCTAAGCAATTTTGCTATCAGAATCTGTAGCGAAGCTTCGTAGAATTAATTTGTAGCCCCCATATCGTTTATTCATACAGGAGATTAATAATGTCATTACAGGCAGTTGGAGCACTCGAAACTAAAGGTTTTCCGGCGGTGCTAGCAGCAGCAGATGCGATGGTAAAAGCTGGTCGAGTTACCCTTGTTGGTTATATCAGAGTAGGTAGCGCTCGCTTTACAGTTAATATTCGTGGCGATGTTTCTGAAGTAAAAGCCGCTATGGCTGCTGGTGTTGAAGCCGCAGAAAATGTTTATGGCGGTACATTAGAATCGTGGGTGATTATTCCTCGTCCCCATGAAAACGTTGAAGCTGTTCTGCCAATTGGTTACACAGAACAAGTCCAACAGTATCGAGAATCTGTAGAAAATCCCATTGTTAGATCCTCGAACGGCCGATAGATTCTGGGAGGGAATTGATAGATAATGCCAAATATTGCCATCAGTGCGACGTTTAATTAAGTAGGGAAAAGCGATCGCACTCTTATTGGTGGCAATTTTTACACAAGTAGAAAAAGAGAGAAAGCTCTCTCTACTAGACCCTACGGGTAGCTTGCTTACCCAAAAGGGTACATTACGAACTAAAGGTTAGCAGTTATAATCAATATAAAACTTCAATGTTCAAAATATTATGAATTTAACTGTCAAAGCTTATCCTAACAATACTGCACCAAAGTTAACTTATGATGTACTGATTGAAAATCAACAAGATGGCGGAGTTATTGCGAAGGTGTTAGGCTTGCCAGATTTTCAAGGCTCTGGTGTGACTAAAGAAGCAGCTCTAGAGAAACTAATTCAACTTTTGCAAGAGCGAAAACCAGAAATAGTAACTTTGGAAATTGAACCTCCCCAAACCGAACATCCTTGGATGAAATTTGCAGGTATGTTCAAGGATGATCCGCAATTTGACGAGATGCTGGCATATATAGAAGCCGATCGCCGTGAACTTGACGCGCAAATGGAGGAATATTATCGTCAACTTGATGCGGAGAATGAAACTAAGTGACTTTATGGATACTTGATACGGATCACGTCTCACTTTTTCAACAGCGACATCCAGTTGTCACGCAGCGTATCAATGCACTTAATTCTGAAGACATTGCCATAACGATAATTACAGTTGAAGAACAACTGCGTGGGAGGTTTAATGTAATCAGAAAGGCTTCTTCATCTGATGCATTGCTATTAGCTTACGCCAAGTTACAGGCTACTTTAGAGTTTTTCAAAAACGTGCGTTCGCTAGCATTTGACGAGTATGCTATTAACTGTTACGAAGACTTGATTCGTCAAAGAATCCGCATTGGTACACAAGATTTGCGAATTGCGGCAATTACGCTATCAGTAAATGGTATTTTAGTATCCCGCAACCGGAAAGATTTTGAGAAAGTTCCTAATTTGCGTTTAGAAGATTGGACTATATCTTAAAATTTATCAACTAAAAAACTGCATAATCTAGTATCCCTCAGAATTTAATCTGAGTTTGAGCGCCAAAGTAGTTTAATATTTATTGAGTTATAAGTAGAGCGACGCAAATAAAGCTAACTGGCTAAGGCTGTCATTTGTCCTTTGTCATTTATAAGGGTTTAAGGTATATTTACGTTTCGTAATATAGTTTGATTTATTCTTGCCGACTTACTTACTGGAAAACTTTCCTTTAATTTTTAGTTTATTTACAATACTTTCTTCCAAGAGATGATAGAGAAAATGAGGTGTGTTCAAATTAGCTGAGTGTAAAAGTTTGTGATCAGCTTGGCAAGCTGAATCATCATTTAAAATCCTGTCATGAATGATTCTTGTCCATTCAGATGCATTGATCATTAACTGGGGTACAACTTTAATAAAAACTGCAATTTGTTCTTCTATATCAAAAGATTCGAGAAAATGAATTAAGCTGAACATCACTTCTGGCTGTTGACATTGATCATCTAAAACTAGATGATATGCAGATAAATTTTGAACATCAGGATTGTCAGCTATTTCAGCTAAAGCATTTTCAAAGTCGGTAACTTGCGGTTGAGTTTGCATCAAGCGATTTTCTCTTAAAATTGCCAATAAATTGTTTTGATTCATGGGTTTAAACCTACTTTATCAAAAATACCTTGCCAAGTTAGTCTATTCAGGTTAATTAAACCTTGCAAACTTCTCCTGATTTCTCTATTGTACAAACCTTGACGAAGATAAATAGAACGCACATCCCAAACTTCTTGGGCTAATGTTTCTCTTGCTGATAAGCTGAAATTAGGAGATTTACCGTAAGAAATTGTTTGCCGATGACGACCTCCTTTTCCTGGTGATAAATGTTCCATCAAAATGGCAATTCCTCTATCTGTAGTATAATCAGGAACTTTAGCTTTCATAAAAGCATCCGCAGGTATATAATGAGGTGTAAGGTTATCGCCTCTACGTCCTAGTTTGAGTAAGTCCCCATAAGTACCTATACTGCCCTCTCTGGGAATAAGTTGACGTTGATTATTAATAATCTTTTACTCCATATTCGCTATTGTCTCAAGGCTAAATTAACCTAAATGTTATAATCAATATAAAATTTTAAAGATCAAAATATTATGAATTTAGCTGTAAAAACCACCCGTCTAACAACTGCACCAAAGTTAACTTATGATGTGCTTATTGAAAATCAAGCAGATGGTACAGTTAAAGCAACATTGCTAGGTTTACCAGACTGTCAAGGTTTAGGAAATACAGAAACGGAAGCAATAGAAAAACTTAGTCAAAGTTTGCAAAATCGTTTAGAATCTGCCAAGATAGTCACTTTAGCAATTGAAGTACCCCAAGTAGTAGAAAACCCTTGGTTCAAAATAGCTGGTAAATATAAAGATGATTCGCAATTTGATGAGATGCTGGAATATATAGAAGAATATCGGCGCGAATTAGATGAAAAAAGGGAGTTTAAGTAAATTTAGATGTGAATAATTTAAGAATATTAGATACGGATCACCTATCTTTAATCCAAAGGGGTAATCCATCTATTAGAAAGCGATTAAATACATTTAAGCCTCAAGATATTGCCATAACTATTGTGACGGCTACTGAACAAATACGGGGAAGAATGAATACCATTAATAGGGCTGATTCATCAGATGAATTAGTCTTAGCTTATGCTAGATTACAAGATACATTAGAGGATTTAAATAGTATTAACGTCTTGCAATTTAGCGAAGATGCTGGCAACATTTATGCTGAATTAGTTAAGCAAAAAATTCGCGTTGGTACTCAAGATTTACGCATTGCAGCAATTACGCTGTCAGTGAGTGGGATTTTAATTACTCGCAATCGGAAAGATTTTGAGAAAGTTCCTAATTTGCGTTTAGAAGATTGGACTATATCTTAAAATTTATCAACTAAAAAACTGCATCATTTAGTACTCCTGAGAATTTAATCTGAGTTTGATCGCCAAAGTATAGGAATCCGGTTTGATTTTTGAACAACATTAAGTATTTGTAGGGTGCGTTAGCGACAGCGTAACGCACCATTCTTAAGGATTCGGTGCGTTACGCGAAACGCTAACGCACCCTACGTATCTGTTCAGAAATCAAATAGTAGTCCTATAGTTTAATATTTATTGAGTTATACTGAACAACTTTCCTTTAATTTTTAGTTTATTTACTAGGACTTACGCAAGTGTCACAAAAAATAAAAGCTTTTAGTTTATAGTAAGGGCTACCCTACGGGAACGCTCCGCGAACAGCCCTGATGAAAGAGGACTTTAGTATTGGGCGAATGGAATTCGCTACTACACTAGCGTTGTCCACCTCCGTGGACTAATACAAAATCAAGGGTTTTAACCCAGGTCGGTGGGTAAAGTCTCGTGTAGCCGCGACTTCTAGTCGCCAGGGTCAGTAATAAATTAGACTTTTCAAACAACCTCTAATCAGCCACTATCCGTTAAACTCAGAAATGCTGCGTTATTCCTCATCATGTCCGATTCCCAAACTGTTAGTGCTGCTGTTGCCAAACTCTACAATACCTACCCCTTTCCGCCGGAAGCCTTGTTGGATGAACCACCTCCAGGCTACAACTGGCGCTGGAATTGGCTAGCGGCTCATAACTTCTGCACAGGTCAAAAACCTCAAAAACAAGATATTCGGATTTTAGATGCAGGTTGCGGTACTGGTGTGGGTACAGAGTACTTGGTTCACCTCAATCCTCAAGCTTCGGTTGTGGGAATTGACCTCAGTAGTGGCGCTTTGGCTGTAGCCAAAGAACGTTGTCAGCGTTCAGGGGCTAACCGCGTCGAATTTCATCACCTCAGCTTGTTTGATGTGGAACAGTTACCGGGTGAATTTGATTTAATTAACTGTGTTGGCGTTTTGCATCATACCCCCGATCCCATTGGTGGTATTCAAGCTTTGGCGAAAAAGTTAGCCCCTGGCGGTTTGATGCACATTTTTGTGTATGGGGAGTTAGGGCGCTGGGAAATTCAACTCATGCAAAAAGCGATCGCCCTGATTCAAGGTGACAAAAAAGGCGACTACCGCGATGGTGTTCAAGTCGGACGACAAATATTCGCTTCCTTACCAGAAAATAACCGAATTGTCAAATACGATAAACAACGTTGGTCACTAGAAAACAACAAGGATGAATATTTTGCTGATATGTACGTTCATCCTCAAGAAATTGACTACAACATTGAGACGCTCTTTGAATTAATTGATGCTTCGGGATTGGAATTTATTGGTTTCTCCAATCCGAGTTTCTGGGATTTAGAGAGACTTTTGAGCAAAGCACCAGAGTTAGTAGAACGGGCAAAAGAGTTGAGCGATCGCCAGCTTTACCGTCTGATAGAATTACTTGATCCAGAAGTCACTCATTACGAGTTTTTCCTCGGTCGTCCTCCCCTCAACAAAGCCGACTGGTCAGACGATAACGTCCTATTGGTAGCTATTCCCGAACTGAATCCTTGTATTGAAGGATTCCCTAGTCAATGTTTCTTTAATTACGATTACCAGATTGTTAATTTATCTGTAGCAGAGCTTGAGTTTATGCAAAAGTGTGATGCTAATTCAACAGTGGCAGAAATTTTGGCAGGTGTGCAACTGGGATTAGATGAGGTGAGAAAACTTCTTCAGCAGCAGCTGATTTTATTGACACCTACCTAATCGCACTTCCATTCGATACGGAAAGAAGAAAAAAATTTATACCCGTGGTGATGAGCGATCGCTCATCACCACTTTTGGTAAATTAATGTAGATTAAGAAAGTGCCCCAAAAACGGGGTATTGTGCATCTCAAAAGCCGCTCTCTCGCTTCTTAGAGGGTGATTTTGCTGACTACCTAAGGTTGACAAGAAGTTAATTGTTTTTTCCTAAAGTATTGTTACCGGATCGTGATATGATTCAGCTGACTGAATGTGCAGTCATCATATTTAACTGTACTGGTTTCAAGTCTCGTGAGCTTGTCAGACGAATCAATTGCGCCCACTCCGACAACGCAACAAGATGCTAAAACTGGTTCTGGAGACACAGAATCAGGTAACTCTATGCAAGAGTTCTATCAACTCTTCCAGCGATTGTTGGTAATCACGCTTGTCTTGACGGGGGTTATTTTTATCTCTGTGTGGATTTTTTATTCCTTGAACATTGCCCTAAATTATTTAATTGGGGCGTGTACAGGTGTGGTTTACTTAAAAATGTTGGCTAGAGATGTTGAGCAGCTCGGTAGTGAGAAAACCAGCTTGAGCAAAACTCGTTTTGCTCTATTTATGGGAGTCATGATCGTAGCAACTCAATGGCGTGAGCTACAGATTCTGCCCATATTTTTGGGATTTTTAACTTACAAAGCCACGCTCCTCGTCTACATGGTGCAAATTGCGTTCATTCCTGATTCTTAACGAATCGCACTCCCCAGATTCAATGTAATCATAAGGTGGGGATTATGAGCGGGGGCTGAGGATTGCATCCGGTATTGTTTTTTTGCGTCAGCAAAAACAAATATTTGGATGTATGACGAAGCGCCAAAATTTTCTGACAAGCTTTGGGCTATCTTGACCACCAATGCCGTAAGCGAAAACCAAGCTGGATAGGTAAGTGTCGCATCGCCTTTGGCGTCTCCCCTTGGGAGAAGAGAAAGATTTGGGTCTTGGGAACCAGGACTCCTGCCCTTGGAGGGAATGTCAGACTTTCTAGAACGACAAAGTTCTGGAAGCTGTTCCCGATGAATTGGGAAGCCCCGTCCGTCTTACGGCGGAGTAGTTCACTTAACTAACGCGATGTGCAACTTATTCTTAAAACCTCACTTCCATTCCTCTCTCCGACACGAAGAGAGGCTTTGATTCTTGCTCCCCTTCCCTTGTAGG
>NZ_JAIVFV010000097.1 GCF_020829445.1 Nostoc sp. CHAB 5836 | reverse complement strand
GGGGGGGGGGGGGGGGGGGGGGGGGGGGGGGGGGGGGGGGGGGGGGGGGGGGGGGGGGGGGGGGGGGGGGAGTGGGGGGAGATGGGGGGGTGGGGGGAGTAGGGGGAGATGAAAAAGCAAGCAATTATTATTCCCCCTCATCCCCCTCATCCCCCTCATCCCCCTAATCCCCCTCATCCCCCATTTACACGGCCTTCTTGCCCATAATCCGCAAGAATATCTTCTCTGATTCAATCCAGATAAACATTAAGGCACTGAAGCCAACACAAATCCCCAATTCCTGTAGAGTCAGGTAGTGGGTACCAAAGAAATCTCGCAGGGGTGGAACGTAAACTAGCATCAGTTGCAAAATTGTGGTGACGATAACAGCTGCTAGTACAAATATATTAGAGAAAGGATTCATCTCAATGGTCAGTCGGTTGTTGGAGCGAATGGCGATCGCGTGACCCATTTGGGCAATACATAAGGTAGTAAATACCATTGTTTTCCAAGTATCGGGATTGCCTTGATAGCTAGGGGCATGGGTATGTTGATAAGCCCACCACATTAAGGCAATAGTGATAATGGCAAATATTATACCAACGCGAATCATATAAGAACCCAATCCTCTGGCGAAAATACTTTCGCGGGGACTAAAAGGCGGACGTTTCATCACATCTGGTTCTGGAGGTTCCATAGCTAATGCCAAAGCTGGTAAACCGTCTGTTACCAAGTTCATCCACAGAATTTGTAAGGGAGTGAGGGGAACGCCTCCCAAACCAATTAGGGGTGCGGCTGCAATTGTGAGAACTTCGCCAATGTTACTGCCCAGAATGTATTTAATAAAGCGGCGGATGTTGGTGTAAACAACTCTGCCTTCTTTGGTGGCGCTGACAATGGTGGCGAAGTTGTCATCAAGTAACACCATGTCACTGGCTTCTTTACTGACATCAGTGCCCGTAATGCCCATTGCAATACCAATATCAGCTTGTTTGAGGGCTGGGGCATCGTTGACGCCATCGCCTGTCATTGCGACAAATCTGCCCCGGCGTTGCAGTGCTTGGACAATTCGCAGTTTGTGTTCTGGGGAAACCCTGGCATAGATGCTCACCAGGTCAACGTTTTGCTCTAGTTCTTGGTCACTCATCCGTTGCAACTCTTGACCTGTGAGCAGACGATCGCCTTCTTGGGCAATTCCCAAATCGGTGGCGATCGCTCGTGCTGTTAATTGGTGGTCGCCAGTAATCATTACTGGGCGAATGCCTGCTTCTCGGGATTCTTGGACTGCTAACCTTACCTCTGGGCGGGGCGCATCTAGCATTCCCACCAATCCCAGCCATACCAAATTTTGCTCAGATGTCTCATCTGAACTTTCTGGTGGAATCTCCACCAGGGGTTTGTAGGCAAAACCTAGTACCCGCAAACCTTTACTCGCCATTTGGTCATTTTCTGCCAAAATTTTCTGACGTTGTTCTTCAGTTAAGGGGCTTGTGTCATGACCCAAGTGAATTTGAGTACAACGTGCCAAAGTTAACTCTGGGGAACCTTTGGTAAACATTAAGTAACGTTCAGATTGGAGAAAATCGGCGATCACTGGGTCAACACCTCTCGAAGACGCTTCACCTGTGGCGACTCCCTCCACCTGAGAAATCACACTCATCCGCTTCCGTTCCGAGGAAAAGGGGAACTCCGCAACGCGAGGTAACTTACTGTTCCACTGGTCTTTTTCGATTCCCGCTTTTCCCGCCAGAGTGACTAATGCCCCCTCTGTAGGATCTCCCAAAATTGCCCATTCTCCTTGTTCTTTTTGCAACACCGAATCATTACAAACAGCACAGGCGACTGATAACGCGGAAATTTCTGGAGACTCCTCAAGGGAAATTTTTTGACCATCTAACTGAAAGTCCCCTGTGGGAGCATAACCTTCACCGGTGACGCGAAAAGTTTTGTTATTGGTGTAAATCGATTGCACCACCATTTTATTTTGAGTCAGCGTGCCGGTTTTATCAGAACAGATAGTAGTTACAGAACCCAATGTTTCCACTGCTGGCAATTTGCGAATCAAGGCATTTTGGCGCACCATTCGCTGAGTTCCCAACGCCAAGGTGACGGTAATTACAGCTGGTAAACCTTCTGGCACCACAGCAACCGCCATACTCAAGGAAACTTCCAAGAGTTCTTGGATATTCTTAAAACCTCCATCCCTGATTACACCGCCGACAACGACAATCGTTACAAGAATTAAAGAACCCGTAACTAGGACATTACCCAGTTGAGTCATTCGCTGCTGTAACGGTGTAGGTTCACTTTCCACCGCCTGCAACATAGTGGCAATTTTACCCAGTTCTGTAGTCATTCCGGTGTTAGTTACCAGAACCTTACCGCGTCCTTGGACTACTTCAGTTCCTTGAAAGACGACATTGAGGCGATCGCCTAATGATGTTTCCTCCGGCAATTTTAGTGATGCTTGTTTATTCACCGCTTCGGCTTCACCAGTCAATGCTGACTCACGCACTTGTAAATTAGACTGTTCTATCAAGCGTCCATCAGCAGCTATCTGCATCCCAGCTTCCAGCAGCATTACGTCCCCTGGAACTAGTTCCTTAGCTGCTATCTCCACTAGCCTGGAGTCACGGATAACCCGCACTAAGGGAGAAGTCATTTTTTTCAAGGCTGCGAGGGCTTTTTCGGCACGGCTTTCTTGAACGTAGCCGAGTATGCCATTGAGAATAACAATTGCTAAAATCGCGATTGTATCTTTAAATGGCACTTCACCGGGCTTCAAAGTGCCCGCCCGCAAAGCCATCAGGTCTAAAAACCCAGAAATCAGAGCTACGCCAATCAGCATCAACAACATAATGTTCTTGAACTGATCCAGCAGAATTTCCCAAGGACTTCGGCCAGCACTTTCTTCAAGTTCGTTGGGGCCGTACTTTTGTAACCTCTCTTGTATATCTTGAGATGTTAAGCCACTGTCTGCGTTACTATCAAACAGGTCTAGCGCTTTATCAACTTCTAAACTATGGCAAACGGCGGCACCTTCAGGCAAAGAATTAGCAGACATCGTGTAGGTCACAGCAAATGGTTACAAAATTCGATCATAATTTAGTGATGGCATGAATTCCATCTTCTCAGGTTAGATTAAGGCGATCGCCCGGATGTATGAGTGTATATGTAATTCTTAAGATTTGTAAATTCCTCCTGTTTTGATTAGTATTATTTCTCACGAAAGAGTTTTTCGGAACGCACTATACAGATAATTGTAAGTAATAGAGCTTTGAAGCTTGATGAATTTTGGGCTGTATTGCTTTAATTTACATCTGGTCAATAGCCAGGATGCTTGTCAAAAGAGCATTTATTCATTGTTAATTTTCAGATAAGTTGCCAGGAAGGTTTTACTATTACTCTCAGGACTGACGCAAAATCATGAGAAAACGAACCGCATTCGCGCAGCGTCTCCCCCTGGGAGAAGGACGCAAAGGACACAAAGGAATAAAGTCCTAACTCTGTTCACTCACCCCAATCAGGGGAGCCACTGTTCAAGTAAGATTTTCCGGATCCAGCAATTGGCGTGACGGTGGTTAAAACCGCTTAAGTCATGTTTCCTCTTCTACCTAAAGGAGAGGGGTTTTTACACTTCCCACAAGGTTCTATGAGTTTTGCACTCCCCACTTTGACCGTTAGCCAGATGTTTGGGCAAAAGACAATTCGACCGCTTACTGCTGCTACCCTGTGTGGCATTACTTTCATCAAAGATAAACTGATTGCCATTGACAGTGTTAAAGGCCATCTACTAGAAATTGATCCCACCTCTGACAACAGCAAAATTCTCAATTCCCATCAAGTTAAAGAATTTACTGATGTCACTGGTCTAGCTGCATGGGAAGATACCCTGTGGGTGAGCCGAGAAAATAGTGTTTACTTGTGCAAGCTCAATGCTTTGGGTTTGGAACATTTTGTGACATTGCCTTATCCTGCTGATGGGGTTGCTGTTTGGGAAACAACAGTTTATGTCAGTTGCCAAAGGCTGGGCTACATTCTGGTTTTTGACCGCGAAACGCGAAAAGAAATTACCAGATTTTATCCCCCTGGTGTTGGGATAGAGAATTTGGCAGTTACTCAAGAAATGTTGTGGATTTGCGATCGCACTGAACAATCAGTTTATGCGATGGACAGGGCAACAGGAGAACTTCAATTTAGTGTCCTGACACCCTTTGAATGTCCCACAGGCATCGCAATACATAAAAATGGCGAAACAGATAAAGAAAGTATTTACGTCGCCTACGCCTCAGAGGAGCCTTATATTCGGGATAACCCCAATGCTAACCCTAGTCATGAGTTAACGTTCCGCGATCGCACTTTTATTCACCCTCTGTATTATCATTACCAACCAGATAAGCGCTACGCCCTCTCCAATGGCTATCTCATCGAAATGTCCTATGCTGAGGAAATTGCCCCCTTAGACGAGGTTTATTTACCTGATGTGGAATGGCGCATTGCCCTACCATCAGAAACTGAGCGTCAAAAGGTGAAACACGTTGAACCCATAGGTATACCCTTTACCGAAGAAGCGATCGAGGGGCAACGTGTAGCAGTCTTTAAATTTGATTCTCTTGCACCAGGAGAACGGCATATATTTGGCTGGAAAGCACTTTTGGAAGTACGAGGCATTAAATATCGCATCACGCCCAGAGATGTGGAAGACGTTCCAGAACTGTCCTCAGAATTACAAACACGCTACTTAGTGGATGACGACGATTTAGCAATGGATACAACCATTGTTCGCCGCGCCGCCAGAGAAGCCATTGGTTCTGAAACCAATGTGCTGCGGAAAATGTACAGCATCCGCAACTACGTCTATGATGAGTTGTCATACGGTATAAAACCTTATATTGACTCACCAGATATAGTTTTAGAACGGGGCGTTGGTTCCTGTGGCGAATATGTTGGGGTTTTGCTGGCCTTATGCCGTTTAAATGGTATCCCCTGCCGTACCGTCGGGAGGTACAAATGTCCTGCCCATAGTGACTTACAAGGAGTGCCGCTACAACCCGATTTTAATCATGTTTGGCTGGAGTTCTACATCCCGAATTTTGGCTGGTTGCCAATGGAATCAAATCCTGACGATGTGAGTGAAGGTGGCCCTTATCCGACGCGCTTTTTTATGGGCTTGTGCTGGTATCACATTGAAATTGGCAAAGGCATCACCTTTGAAACTGTGACAAGTCAAGGTGCGCGGCTAACTAAAGAAGATATCCCCATCGGTGATTTGGCGATAAATCATATTCGCTTCACAATTCTTAAAGAATTACCCACTTTTTAAATTTCTTCGATTTATTTACCCAAATTATGCTTTTTAATTAGCTCCTGGTTTTCAGGTTTATTGAGCCATTCTTCTAAAGCCTCAGCGATCGTATCGCTGAGGTTTTTATCTTTGAGAGCTACCACAGCCCGAAACAATCGGTTTAACTCTGGAGAAACATAGCCCCGTAATTCCTTCTTTTCACTCATCAACCTTGCACACCTTACAACCGCTTAATTTTTGCACAGCTTTTTAGGCTATGTTGATTTAGTGGTTTATCCTATTATCCTATTGTCCTATTTAGGGAGTATGATTGTGAGTGTTGCAATGCGATCGCTCTCCGGCTGGACACCAAATAAAGCGATCGCTAAAGTGAGACGTGGGGCTTCTTGCTGTTTCAGCTAAAGCTGTAACCAGCACAATTCACTATTTGCAATATTGGTTATGCAGATGTTGGTGATTGGAGTCCTCTGCTACCAAGCCCCAATCCAGGCGAGGTCATGAGCATTTTGAATCGACCTATTCTGGTGCAATAGCCATCACGTTAATACTCGCACGATCATTAATCTGATGCAATAAAAAAATTAGCGAGTAGGGTGTGTTATGCCGTAGGCTAACGCACTTTAATACCTCTGCTTAACCACTATTTTCGTCTACTTCTGAACTCTCGTTCCTATTCAAGTATTCTTCAAACAATTCAAAAAATTTCTGTAGTGCCTCATCCTCGTCTACAGAATAAAAAAGAATTATCTTAGCCCATGACTGACCTGAGTTAATTCCATATTTTTCTTCAATCCATGATTGAAACCCCTCAAATTCCCTTTCTGGCTCGCTTGGAGATACGCCAACTTATTGTTTGACTGTATCAATGTCAGGCAATATTTTCAGGTATTTATTTGGGATAGGATGTCTACGACAAGCGAAGTTTGTAAATTATATCTTTCTTTCCCAATTAGCTATTAACTCTTAAACTAGGCAATGGATATGATTGATGTTGCTTAAAATTGGCAAACTCACAGATGGAGTTAAATGGGCAAAAACGGCAGTGAGAGCCAGGATTAGGAGGGAAAATTTTACTGAAATTACTAGTTTTTTCCTGATATTTTTGCAAATCGTGTTGGTGCTTATGGGCTATATTAGCTAACTCAAATTTTAAGGATTCCAATTCACTATTATTGATGCTAATTAACTCTGACTTTTTGCATATTTCTAAATTATAAAATGATGCAACGGCTTCTCGCCCAGGGTAAAGATAACGAGCAGCTAACAAGTAAACTAAAGCCTGTCGTCGATCAAAAGCCGATTTACCAGTTTTAAAATCTAAAATATGTAATGTGCTATCAGACTCAATGAAAACGCAGTCCATAGCCGCATATAAGCGAAAGCAATAATCTTCTTGTTCAACTACTATCGGTTTGGGAAAGCCTTCATCACCCGAAGTTAATTGGATAATGTCTTTATCCAAAAGCAATGGAGCATCATGATATTTTTTCAAAATTTGCAGCACGCGCTGCTGGACTTGATCGCTTGAGTGGGCTAATCTCAGTAGCTGTGCAACTCTTTCTACACCATCTGCTTGCTTCAACAGATGCCTGTGATGATGAAACTCATAAATGCCTTTTTGGGCGAGTATGCCAATGCGCTGGGGTGCAGTGGCTTGTGTTAAAAGCGCTTTGACTTGTGGTTCATGTTGCCGCGCTTTGATAAACCCCCGTCTCATCTGGCAATGCCAGCGTTCTTGCCCGGTCGCTGGGGCAACTAGAGACCAAAGGTGATAACTGGCAAAAGGTCGATCGGGGGTTGACATTACTCAGAAACAGTGAGAGAAAATACGGTGGGGAGAAGTTTTAGCTAAGGCTTGCTTAGAAAACAACTTCGGGGGATACTTGCTGCTACACACGCTTTGCGGGAAGCTTTTATAGTACCGATCATGTACGGGAGCAAGTGGCAAAAATGTCTAGCAAGATAAAATTTGGTACCGATGGATGGCGAGGGATTATTGCCGATGACTTTACTTTCCCCAACGTGCGGAAAGTAACGAGGGCGATCGCCACTTATTTAGAAACAGCCTACACAAAAGATAGACCAGTACTTATTGCCTACGATACTCGCTTTTTAGCTGACCAGTTTGCCCAAGCTGCGGCCCAAGTACTAGCAGACTTGGGATGGAATGTGAAAATTACTGATCGGGATTGTCCCACACCAGTAATTGCCTACAACGCCCGCTACCTAAATTCCGCAGGAGCGTTGATGTTTACTGCTAGCCATAATCCAGCACCCTACTGTGGAATTAAATATATACCCGATTATGCTGGGCCTGCCACTCCAGAGATTACTGATACTATTGTGGCAAATATAGAAAGTGCATCGGATGAGTTGCCTGGAAGTAACCCATCAGGTTCAATTTCAATTTTTGATCCGAAACCTGATTACCTACAATTTATCTACACTCTACTTGATGTAGAAAAGATTAGAAGTGCTAATTTAAAGGTAAAGTACGATGCTTTGTATTCTACCTCTCGCGGCTATTTAGATGAAGTTTTGCAACATAGTGGCGTTCAGTTACAAAGTTTCCACGATTGGAGGGATGTGTTATTTGGGGGTGGAATGCCAGAACCCAAAGGAGAACAGTTAGTTGAATTAGTGGAAGCAGTAATCCGCGATCAGGCTGATTTGGGCTTGGCGACGGATGGAGACAGCGATCGCTTTGGTATCGTTGATGAACAAGGAACTGTCCTCACTCCTAACACTGTGCTGTTAGTTCTAGCACGTCATTTAATCAAAAATAAAGGTAAAACTGGCGCGATCGTCCGCACTGTGGCTACAACCCACCTGCTAGATAATTTTGCTGCGAAAAATGGGCTGCAAATTTACGAAACGGCAGTAGGTTTTAAATACATCGGCGAAAAAATGCGAGAAACTGCCGTATTAATCGGTGGAGAGGAATCAGGTGGTTTGAGTATTATTGGGCATATTCCTGAAAAAGACGGAGTATTAGCCGATATGCTGGTGGCAGAAGCGATCGCCTATGAAGGCAAACCCCTAAGTCAACTTGTCAAAGAAGCGATCGCCGAAGCCGATGGGCCACTTTACAACAACCGCCTAGACTTGCACCTCACAGAAGCGCATAAAACCGCCGTCATCGACTCCTTTACCAAAAATCCACCTACAGAGGTAGCCGGAATTAAAGTCAAGGAAGTAGGGCGTAAAGACGGTATTAAGCTCTATTTAGAAGAAGGTAGCTGGGTTTTACTGCGTCCTTCCGGTACAGAACCACTGGTGCGCGTCTACCTCGAAACCAACACTCCCGAAAAACTCACTCAAATCGCCCAAGAGCTAGAGAGTGCCATTGCTAAACTAGAGGGATAAAAATTAAAAGTTAGGAGTTAGGAGTTAGGAGTTAAGAGTTGTAAATTAACAATTCTTAACTCCTATTAACAGTTAAGTAGGTCGGCGCAATTAAAGCTAACTGGCTAAGGCTGTCACTTGTACTGCCCTTCGACTACGCTCAGGAACCGCGAAATCGAAGTATTTGTCCTTTGTCACTTGTACTGCCCTTCTCTACGAGAGGCTACGCCAACGACTACGCAGTTCGACTGCGGTTCCATCGAGCGGAGTCGAGATGCTCACCGTAAACTCAGGAACCGCGAAGTCGAAGTATTGGTCACTAGTAAAGATTTTAAGGCTATTTACGTTTCGTAACATACTTTGATTTTTTCGCGCCAACTTACTTAAGAGTTCTAAATTAATAACTCTTAACTTCTAACTCCAAACTTCTAACTCCAAACTTCTAACTCCAAACTCCAAACTCCAAACTTCATCAAAGTATGAAAACTTTTGCTCCTTTTTTGACATCTCTAGTTGTAGCGGTTTGGATAATCGCGATCGCAATTATTTCAGTCCAAAATGCCACACCTGTATCGTTAAAATTCTTAACATTCCAATCGATTCAGATACCAATGGGTTTAGTGCTAGCTTTTAGTGCCGGTTTAGGGTTAATTGGTATGGCACTGTTGCAACCTCTCTGGGGACTAGCTGGTTTTGGGCAGGGTAATTCTCGATTAGAAGACGATGCCGAATTTTTTGTTGATGATGAAGATTTTTGAGGCTTGATGAAAACATACAGAAGTACCCAGTTTAGTACTCTTCATCTCCCAATGTGTACATTTGTGCATACAATAGATTTAGATGGCGTATCAGTGGGATAGGGATAAGGCAGCAGCCAATCTTGACAAGCATGGTGTTGACTTTGCTGATGCAGTGACCGTGTTTTCTGACGATTTAGCAATTACCATCAGAGATCAATACGGTTCGGTTAGTGATATTTTGCCCCGGAAGATCCCCCCAACCCCCCTTAAGAAGGGGGGGCTAAAACCTTTCCCCCCCTTTTTTTAAAGGGGTCGCCATAGGCGGGGAAATCTTAACCGAACCGTATTGGAACTTGAGCGCATCGGAAAATGAGGATATTTTGGCTTAAACCATGCGGCTGATCGATAAAGGCTATGAGCGCAGCTTATAAAGCAGATTTTAATTTGTGGATTGAACAGACAGCCCAACTATTGCGATCGCATAGTTGGCATGAAATTGATGTAGAACATTTGATTGAAGAGGTTGAAGGCTTGGGCAAAAGTGAACGGCGGGCTATTGCTAGTCAACTAACTCGCTTGCTGTTGCATCTGCTAAAGTGGCAATATCAACCTCAGCGTCGCTCAGATAGTTGGCTCGATTCTATCACCGATTCTCGCACCCAAATTGAGTTAGCCATACTCGATAGTCCTAGTCTTAAGAGCTATCCTACAGAGCAACTTGAGGAAAGTTATCAAAGGGCGCGTCGCCAAGTAGCCAAACAAACAGAGTTGCTAATTTCCGTGTTTCCAGAAAAGTGTCCATTTTCTGTAGAGTTAGTGTTGGATGAAGACTGGCTACCGGAAGCAAGCAATATTTGATAACTGTAATTGTGACTGTGTGGGTAGTGGCGCTAATCTGGATAGCGTTTTGACGTGTGAAGAACCCGAAGAATTTCTACCGACTCTTCTTTGACTCGATAAATAACAATGTATGGCGTGCTAGAAATTACTAGCTCCCTTGTACCTTCTATACGTCCAAGTCGCCCCATAAAAGGATAATTCTCAAGTTGACTAGCACCAAGCTGAATCCTCAATATCACTTTCTGCGCTGCTTCTGGATTCTCTTTCAGGATGTAGCTATGGGCTTGTTCCAAATTACGAAGCGCACGACGCAGCCACTTAATCTGCATTGGTGAGTCTTGCAAAAGTTGCTTTTACTTCTTCATCACTGGCAAAGTCTCCAGCATCCGCTTCAGCAATCCCCTTTTGAATCTCCTCGATTTGCCACTGGTACATCTGTAGATAAGTGGCTACTGCCTCATTAAGTACGTAGCTGCGATCGCGATTCATTCCGGCTGCGATCGCATCAAGTGCAGCCTTCTGATCGCTATCTATCCGAAACGTAATATTTTCTTTGCTCATCGTGTTGTAAAAGTTGTATTGCAATATATTATATTGCAATATGTGGCAATGCAACATAATTATAGTGGCAATCGCTATTTCTTAGAACCTACAAGCCTCGCACTACATGAAAAAAGCCTGTGTTATCAGGCTTTTTAGAAAGTTTTGCCAGAGCGATCGCGCTGTTCTAAAATCAAAATGTCCATTGGTGATCTGGATCATCCAGGGCGGCGCGAACAGAAGCTAAATTTGCAAGGTCTTTGAAAGGGCAAGATTTAGCTATTTCTGTAATTGAGTTTAAGGTAAGGGCTAGTTGTTCATTATTGCCAGATGCCATCGCATGATCAACGACAGCAAACAAAGCGCGAAAGTTTTCTGCACGTTCATCAAAAGAGCGATCTAGATACGCCATCAACAACTCTCGCTGGGCGTTAATCTTGGTGATTGTTTCATTTTCCCAAGCATCAATCTCTCGTCTCTTTGTCTGTTCCTGTTCGGCAACTTTTAGGTAATCGGTGTATGCTGAAACCATTTGCTGTAAGCATTGAGCAGGATTGATAAATTCCTGGACTACTGTGGTAACTTTTTTGACCGACATTCCTAATTACCTCCCAAAGTACGATACTTGGCTTGGATAGTCTCAGTAACAGGATTCAACTGCCCTTCACTATCTAAAACAGGAGTTTTCATGATTTCTGCAAGTGCTTTCACAAAAAGTGCGACTTTTTGAAACTTACTAGCGTCCCTGTTTTTGTCAAATGATGGTAAAGATTCAAGTTCTTCAAGACCTAAAATAGCAGATTTATTCAGACATTCAAATACACCCTGTAACTCCGTAATCCGCCGTCTTACTTGTTGCATAAAGTCTTTTGCTGCTTCAATTTTAGCGATCGCTGTGTTAATTTCAGCCTCATACTCCCGTGCCTTTGTCAACGCTTTCTCGCCTTGACCAGCAAGTACAAAGCCTCCAATAAGGACAGCAGGGCCAACGGTGATACCACCTAACACAAGAGAACCAAGAGCCATACCTCCGCCACCAGTAGCTAATGAGCCACCGCCCAACCATGCGAGAGTTGCACTCTGGGCTGCTGCACCGCTAAGTCCTCCTATAAGTGTCCCAGTACTTGCTACTCCTACAGAAGTAGCAAGACTCATTGCACCACCATATGCTGCTGCTGCTGCCCCAATTACCTTAGTGCCACCTTTGAAAAACTGTTCAGCTTCCATTGCGGCGGCTTTGTACTCGTTGATCTGCTGAACTGAAATTCCTTCCAGCCCTTCTAAAAACTCCTTCTCGCTTTGTTTTGCTTTACCAATATTTCGTTCGATAAAGTCAACAAAGCGCCCAATTGTACTCATCATTACATCAAGCTGGAGTTGACCATACTCTTCTGCAAGCTCGTTAGTTGTCTCCCAGTCTGCTTTCAACTCACTGACTGCATATGAATGACGGTTTTCGGCACGTTTACCAATTTCTTTTGCCTCATTCATGTTCCCAACACCTTTAGCACCTTTTACTGCTCCGAAAGCAGTAGTTCCTAAAGCAATAGCACCCAAAATCAGTGGAATCATGAAATACTCCTGATGTGATTAGTATTTGGTTAGTACTTGTCTACGGGTGAAACATCATAACAAGGCATCACCTTATACTTATTTTTCCCGGAGATAGCAACTAATGAACATTCAGAAGGTATGAATTTGAGACTGCGATGAATGCAGTTGTCAATCCTTTTCGTCTTGAGTGCGATCGCACAGGAGGCTAAAGCTTCAATGCAACACAATACGCTTGGGTTAAGGATTTTCTGGAGAACCATAGGCCTGTAGAGACGTTGCAATGCAACGTCTCTACACTGTCCACTGGACAATGGTTTTAGTCTTATTCCAAGCGTATTGCAATGCAACAGACAAGCGATCGCACTCAGCTTGAGGCTAGAATATTAATCCCAATCTTGTGGAAATAATTGGCGATGAAGTCTATAATTTCTAATCAGTGAGTTGTAGACGCGATCGCTTGCCCTGCAAAATTTGGTGAATCTATGACAAAGCTCCTGGATCAACACCAAGCATCTTCAACCTTTCCACCAATATTTTCACTTGTTGTTCTGCTTCCACACGTCGCTGTTCTTCAAAAACTGTGCGTTCTTCGGCTTCTCTAATGCGTTCTTCTGGTGCCAGCAATTTTTGCCCTTCTTCGTCATACCAGTACAGCCACTCCCGCACTATACCTTGATAAATTCCCCGTTCTCGCCCAATTCCTAAACCAATCTCTGGTAGCCAAACGGGATTTCCTGACATTAAAATATATTCCCCATCAACAAGGCGATACACTTCCAAAGGCGGCTTTTTACGACGAAGGGGACTATATACAACGTAGTACAAAGTTTCTAATTCTTTGGCATACAATTCTTTTTTTGTGCTATATTCTTCCCGATATATTTGGGAAACGACTTCTAGTGCTAATATTGGTAGTTTCTTTTCTTGCCACAGCACATAACTCAGGCGTAAGTCCTCATCAATGATGCGTTTAACTCCTAAGCTGAGAAACCCATCAGGGACAATTGCTGCTTTGTCTGGGTCATAATAAATACCCATGTCTACACCAAAGAACCAATCCCAACGATCGCACCAAACTAAAGCCAGTATCGTTTTCAGCAAGCCGGGAATTAAATTTTGTAGTTCATTATCCACAGCAGTATCATCTGAGTCGGGTAGTTCTTCGGAAGATGGCAAACAATGTAACGGATTGTAGTTTAACATGAGCGGTTTTGCCACATCTGATTGTACCTTGATTGTAGGAATTTTATCGATAATTAAGTAGATATACAAGGGACAAATGATTGTAAATTAAAGTACTGACATGAATGTGACAAAAATCAGCCTCTTAGATAAATATGACCAATATTAGCGATGTCTACGACGGGCTACCCCTACGCGCTGATTTTGATAGCCCTTGGAAAGAAATTCTAGAAGCTTATTTTCCTCAAGCAATGCATTTCTTTTTTCCAGAAACTTCTGCATTAATTGATTGGGAACGTCCTTATGAATTTCTAGATAAAGAATTTCAACAGATAGCTCGTGAAGCTGAACAGGGTAAGAGATATGCCGATCAACTAGTCAAAGTTTGGCAAATCCAAGGAGAAGAACTTTGGTTATTAATCCATGTTGAAATTCAGGCACAAAAAGAAGATAACTTTCCTAAGCGGATGTTTACCTACAACTTTCGCATATTTGACCGCTTTGATAAACCAGCAATTAGCCTTGCAATTCTCTGTGATTCAAACCGCGAATGGCGACCAAGCAATTACAGTTACAATTATCCCAATACTCGCTTATTTTTTGAATTTGGCAGTATAAAACTTTTGGATTACGAAAATCGCTTTCACGAGTTAGAAAATAGCGATAATCCATTTGCAACTGTCGTCATGGCACATTTGAAAACCCAGCAGACACGCTCATCAGCCGAACAGCGCAAAATATGGAAGTTTAGCTTAATTCGCAGACTATATGATTTGGGCTTAGAAGAGCAGGATATTCGTAATCTGTATCGATTTATCGATTGGGTTATGATATTACCAAAGGCATTAGAAAATCAGTTTTGGGAAGAGTTTAAACAATTTGAGCAGGAGCGGACTATGAAGTATGTAACTACAGGTGAGCGAATCGGCTACGAGCGCGGTAAAGCAGAGGGTAAAGCAGAGGGTAAAGCAGAGGGTAAAGCAGAGGGTAAAGCAGAGGGTAAAGCAGAGGGTAAACAAGAAGGTGAACAACAACTTATTTTAAGGTTACTACAAAGACGAGTGGGAGAATTATCACCACAATTGCAAGAGCGTATCCAATCTCTTTCTTTAAATCAGTTAGAAAACCTTGGCGAAGCTTTGTTAGATTTTACTGCTATGGAAGATTTACTTAACTGGTTACAAATAAATCAATCAGCTTAAAATCTATTTTTATAGCAGTCGCCAAAGCCGTTACGATAGTTGGCGGTAAACGCGCCTTCAACAGCCTAGTTTGTGATTTTATTGCTGTCCTAAGCTTCCTGTCCGTTGCTATATGTAAGGGGTTTGTTGGGTTTCGTTCCTCAACCCAACCTACGAAGTCTTGGATTATCTCTAAGCAATGTACATAAAAAAGGGCAGGTAGAAAACCAGCCCTCAAAGTAATCAATATTTAAACTAAACTAGCGATCGCAACTAATTACCAATTTCCGGCGCACTCAAAGAAACCTTTAATGTTTCTTCTTTTTGCTGTGCTAATGTCGGCACGGAATCACGCAATCTTGCCGTCAATTGTACAGTTGTAGCGTCGTACATCTGAGTCAGCAATTTGGGATAGAAACCAATACCAATAATTGGAATTAACAAACAGGCAATAATAAATACTTCGCGGGGTTCAGCATCTATCAAAGCTTGGTGAGAAACTAATTCCTCGTTCTCTTTACCGTAGAAAATTTCTCGCAACATCGACAGCAGATAAATCGGAGTTAAAATCACTCCTACTGCCATCAAGAACACCACGATAACTTTGAAAGTAGAGCTATAAGCATCGCTAGTAGCAAAACCCACAAATACCATTAATTCTGCCACAAAACCGCTCATCCCTGGCAATGCCAAAGAAGCCATTGAACAGGTAGTGAACATGGCAAAAATCTTCGGCATTCTCTTCGCGACACCGCCCATTTCATCTAACATCAGGGTGTGTGTGCGATCGTAAGTTGCGCCAACCAGGAAGAACAAACTCGCCCCAATTAACCCGTGGGAAACCATTTGTAATACTGCCCCACTCAATCCCAAATCGGTGAAGGAGGCGATACCAATCATGACAAAGCCCATGTGAGAAATTGAAGAGTAGGCAATTTTGCGCTTCAGGTTGCGTTGGGCAAAGGATGTCAACGCAGCGTAGATGATATTAACTACCCCCAAAACCACTAACACTGGTGCAAAATAAGCGTGGGCATCGGGGAGCATTTGGGCATTCATCCGAATTAAGGCGTAACCGCCCATTTTCAGCAGAATACCTGCCAATAACATATGTACGGGGGCTGTAGCTTCACCGTGGGCATCAGGTAGCCAAGTGTGTAAGGGAATAATTGGCAACTTGACGGCGTAGGCAATTAAGAAGCCAGTATACAGGGCAAGTTGGAAATTTAGGGCGAAATCTTTTAAGGCGAGCGATCGCATATCGAATGTCACCGTATCGCCGTAAAATCCCATTGTCAGGGCAGACAGCAAAATAAACAGCGAACCGCCGGCGGTGTATAGAATAAATTTGGTTGCTGCATATTGCCGTCTTTTACCTCCCCAAATCGACAGCAGAAAGTATATCGGTACTAGTTCCAGTTCCCACACCAGGAAAAATAACAGCATATCCTGGACGGCGAACACGGCAATCTGACCGCCATACATCGCTAAAATCAAGAAGTAGAATAGCTTGGGCTTGAAGGTGACAGGCCAAGCTGCTAAAATCGCCAGCGTGGTAATGAATCCAGTCAAAATAATTAGGGGCATAGATAAGCCATCTGCCCCTACTGACCAATTCAAACCCAATTGTGGTACCCAGGGGTAACTTTCCACCAACTGCAAATCTGGATTGGAGAAATCATACCCAGTATAAAAAGCATAAACAATTAGTGCAAAATCTATCAGCCCCACGATCAGGGAGTACCAGCGCACTGTTTTGCCTTCTTTATCAGGAATGACGGGAATAAGTAGCGACGCGGCTATCGGAAACAGAATAATCGTCGTCAGCCACGGAAAATTAGCTGTATTCATCACAATTCGTCTGCTATCAAAATCATGTTTGGCAAAAAGTCACTAGTTATTAAGTAACAGCTTTTTGGGGATTTCGTCTTCCTCGTTAGGTTGATTTAATTAAATTGGTAATCTCCCGTTTCTGCTGTTGGGAGTCTTTTTTGACCTTTGGGCGTGCGGAATGTGGGTTGTGATCCTCCCAGTCAAGTCAAAAATTTACCCTAAATAAGCCCGTAAAGTAGAGTTCTAGCGGTGCGTCGCTAAAAATACACGATGCTGCTTGGTGGTTGTCGAAAAAAGCGATTTGGTGCAAAAAGCATGAGAAGAGAAACAACCCTATCATAATGGCACAAATTGAAAATCAGATTCGTTATGAGCTACCAATCCTTTCTACATCTGATGACTTATCAGCCACTCCTGGAATTTTTGCATGGCAGCGATCGCACTATATAATTTCCCAGTTTATTAGAGGCTGATTCTCATCTTTAGCTTTTAAATATCGCTTTACCAAGTCCAGAACCAAAGCATTTTCAGACATTGACTATGGGATGAACAAACGACTTACGCCCAGGTAATTCTCAAGATAAAATGCAATTTCAATCAAGCGGTCAATGCATTGTTCTCGATATTCACGTTCAACAATCCGATCAACATTTCCAATAGTAACTACAGGTAATGAAGTTGGTAAGCATTCTTCTCGAAGAACTTGCTCCAAGGAATCTTCACCCTTCATACTACGATTGGCTGTTAGCAAAATCATTTGATTCTCTTGAGCAAATCGCCAAACTATGCGATCGCTGCTATCTATTGACAATTCCACTTCATTAAAGGAAATAAAACGAATAGCTAAATCTTCAAGCCAACCTTCAGAAGAAATGCTGCCGAAAAGCATGATTGATTGACCTTCAATGTTGTGATCGATGAGAAAAATCACTGGCTGATCGCTGCTCGTTTAGCTTTACGCGCTTGCAGTTTTTGCCAAGCAGATAAATACTCAGGCTTTGGGGGAAGCTTAGAAATATCGGCAATACGTTCTCGATTACGCTCTTCCCAATATTGGCGGATTTCTTGTGCTTGTTGTAAGACAGTTTGATATTCTGACTCTACTTCTTCATAATGGTTATCAATATAAGCCATAGCTACATCAAACTGTTCATCAGTTAGATAAAATTGGTGACGAATCAAATGGCGCGGATAACCTGCGTGAACATAATCCATTAACTGATAGAGAGTAATCCTTGTCCCTGAAATTGTCAGACCACGCTCTGTCCGAATAATGGCTGGTTGATTGTCAGTAGTTTTAGCCATACCTATTAGTTAAAAAGTTTCTCTAGCTACTAAATTCAGTTGATCGTATCATTTTCTAGCTTCACTCGAAGATACAACCCATTTCTTCAAGCTTACTGATTAAGTCTCTTCCTCTCATGAGACTTCAAGTTCTGCAACTGTGCGAATATTTTGGATAGTTCCACTTGTTCATTCAGAGATTGAAGAAGCAATTAAAAAGACATAGCCGTACATAGATAAGGCGTGATCGCCCAGAATACCATATCATTTATCTACTGTGTAATCTGTCTCCCATAACAATAACTTCATGCCTTTCTCCGATTTCACTAATCCTTACCAAAATCCGGCTAATATACCACAGAAGTATCGCCAGTATATAAATCTACTGAAGTTATTTAAAGCTGATGGTTCTTATGTGCGTCCAGCAGAAGACCCTGTGACCATGTGGGCGCTTGAGATTTTAGTAGAAGAGTACGGTGTTCCACTAGAGGCAATGGAACTAGAACTAAATTCAGATTTTGCCGAGGGAACTTATCAAGGTGGACGACGCTATCAAGGACGGGCAGACCTTGTAGTTTACGATGACCGTTATGCTGATTCTGTAGGTAATTTGGATGTAGCCTTCATTATGGTGGAGGCTATGGAACCAAGTAAAAAAGTTGGCGGGACTGAGGGGGAAGGTTGGGTTGATCATCTTAACCGACTCAATGCTTACATGAGTGCTTCACCATCTGCCCGTTATGCCATTTTAACCAGTGGTAAACATACAGTAATTTATCGTCGTGACCTTGACTACCCACGCAAATTAGAAATAATTGGTGATTTGCAAAAGTATGAAAGCGCCCGTGAAGCCGCAAAGCACAGTGACTACATTGTAATCCTTAATCCCAGTGAACCAGATGGGATTCAAACAGGACTCACGCCACTAACCCGTGATAGGTTTCGGGAGGTTTTGGGGGATACGCGTTCTGGTTGTCACTCTATTCTGAGGGATAATGAGGGTTTGCAGCCACAAGAAGCGGTTGATGCAATGGTTAAATTCTTGTTTGCTAAGTGGTATGACGAACAGGCAACAATTGACTTGGTAAAGCAAACAGGAGAATCACGCGCTTATGTATTTAGTGTTAGTAATGAAACTGACCCAGAACGTTTATTAGTTCAAGTCAGAGACACTTTTGAGAAAGCGAAGCAGTGGGAAAGAGAAACTTTAGCAAAAAAGTTTGGCGACGATCTTTCGGCACGTTTGGCTTTTAATGAGGCTGATGTGCTGCAATTCAAGCCTCACACGACAATGGAAATCGTCAAGCGTTTACAGCCTTGGAGTTTGCGAAAATCTTCAGCAGATGTCAAAGGCGGAGTATTTGAAGATTTTTTGAGCAAGACTTTCCGTGATGATTTGGGGCAATATTTCACACCTACACCAGTAATTAATTTAATGGTGGGAATTTTGCAACCTACAGTAAATGATTATGTTGGCGATCCTGCTTGCGGTTCAGCGCGAATGTTGACCCACGTTTTGGATTATGTGCGTAAGCAGGAGTATGCAAAAGCGATCGCAAATAATGGTGGTAGTGCTGAAGGGATTAATCCTGAAGAACCAACACAAGAGTTTATCAAGTTTCGAGATAATCATTTATTTGGTGCTGAATATTCTCGAAATGTGATGCACGTAGCGCGAGTTAATACTTTAATGAATGGCGCACAATATGCCGATTTAAAGGTAATGGATTCGCTGGAGCGATTGGGTAGCATTACAGGAGGAATTACACAAGGACTTCCAGAACGTCCGGGATTTTATCTGGGAGGGTTGACGATGATTTTAACGATCAATCTCCAAGAGCTAAAAATGCTTTATTTATATTAGATAATAGCGGACATGATATAAAATATTTAGGAAATTTAATTGAGGAAATACACTATGGTGCATCAGTAAAAAATGACTATGCTGATGATGGCATTCCGTTTATACGGATTGGAAACCTAAAGCCCAATTATATTGATGTTTCTAATATTGTCTATTTTGATGAAAGTAAACGCAGTTTACTTGGAAAAGCCTTTGTTAAACCAGGAGACTTACTAATGTCTCGTAGTGGTTCTGTGGGTATAGTCGCAGTTGTACCATCTCAGGCAAATGGGTTTGCCTTCGGTTCATTTCAAATTAAATTTCGGCTGCGTAATGATTTAGTAAATCCATTCTTTGTTGCATATTTTTTGAATTCAGCAATTGGTCAAGCCCAAGTTGAACAACAGAAAACAGGCTCTATTCAAATGAATATTACTATAGAGGGTATCAAAGCACTTAAAGTCCCTTTACCAACGATTGAAATTCAAAATAAAATAGTTCAAGAAGCAGATGAACAACGTACTCAAGCCAATTTTTTACGCCATGAAGCCGAAGATACACTTTTAACAGCAAAAATTCGTATAGAGCGCATGATATTGGGACAGGAAGATATGGCATGAAGGAGGGCAGTAAATACCAGCCACTCCTAGACTTTTTGCGTGGCACTAACCAAAGTGAAATAGCTCTTTCTTTTGCTGAAATCGAGACTTTAATAAAAGATACTTTACCCAATTCAGCGAAAAGTAAACGAGCGTGGTGGAGTAATCGCAGCAAAGGCGCATTACAAGCTTCAGCCTGGATAGAAGCAGGATATCGGGTTGAAGATGTTGATCTTGATAAGCAGCAAATCAAATTTTATAAACCTCCTAATAACTTTCAAGTTCAGGTTAAAGGTGACACTGTACTGTGGAATGGCGAATTAATCAAAGCACTGCGTCTTCACATGGGTTTAACACAGGCAGAGTTTGCAAAAAGGCTTGGTGTCTATCAGCAAACAGTCAGTCAATGGGAAATTGCAGCCTATGAGCCAACCCTAGCTACATCGAAATACCTAACCTTAATTGCGGATCAAGCTGGATTTAAATATACAGAGAGAGGTTAGAAGTCAAAAGAATTTTTGGGTCTGTCTGTTGACATTTTACAATGTAAGTTTTATTTTTGTCAATATACAATCTACATTGTAAAATGAATATTCAAAACACCGAACCCAAAGCCCTCTTCCTCTCCCCCGATGGCAACGTATACCCGGACAATCTAATTTGCACTGGCATCATCCCCGCAGAACTCGACGGCAAACCCTGCCCCCATTCACAAGCAGGGCGCTTTCCTGGAATTAAACCCCTCAATCCTGAAGACTCAAACTACACCATCGACAAAGGAAAACCAGGCGACCTCTGCCCAACCTGCGCCAAACAACAACTTGCACACCTTGGACACTGGCAAGGTCACAGAAATCAAAAATTCCCGGAAGAACTTCTATCATTGCGGTTGTTCAAGTGCCGGATGTGGCTATGGCTAGTTGTCCCAGGACTTCACGACCATGATGCAACCCAGCTTTTACCCCAAAATCTATGAGATGAGAGTGTTTAGAAGCGATGAAAACACACTCATACTTACAGCAACGCAGCAACAAAATTACAAATCTTGTCAAAAGCCAGCAAATAAGTTTCCGACGCTTCCTGCTGGCTCTTGGTTCCCTAACAAAAGGAGACATTCACCATGATAAAACCAGTTATTGTCCAAAATCATCCTTGGGTGATAGTAAAAACTGTAGTGATTACCCAATCTCACACCGTCGCCCGTTTTGCTAACCGCCAAGATGCAGACGACCATTTAAGATTTTTGCGTCGAACTATTCCCAATGGAGGTTTTGAGATTATGTTTGAACCGCCAAATGATGTAAAAGATATTGAGGAATAGCTCGTACAGTGGTTTAATTTGAGAAGCGATGTCTACGACAAGCCGCTTTGCGTCTACGCCTAGCCCAACTGGAGCATTGCTAAAAATTAGGACTTACGCACAAGTAACGGAAAAACGAACCGCAGAGGACGCGGAGGCCACGGAGGAATGAGAGTTTGAGAGAGTTTTTGCGTAAGTCCTAAAAATGTATGATGCTGCTCAGTTATTCTTAAAAAAAAGCATCATACATCCATCAAAGGACACCGCAAATGCAAATTACCATCGAAATACCCGATGACATTGCCCATCAACTCGCTAATACCCCTGACCAACTTTCTCGCCGCGCCTTAGAATCGCTGGTGGTTGAAGCTTATCGCCATCGGCAAATTTCTACTGCTCAAGTTCAACGTCTGTTAAATCTTTCTTCTCGACTTGCTACCGATGCTTTTCTTAAAGCCTATGAAGCTTACCTACCCTACACCGTAGCTGACTTAGAGCAAGACTTGCAAGCTATTGACCAAGCAATTATTCAGCAATGATAGTTGTTTGCGATACTTCACCTTTGTGCTATCTCATCTTGATTGATTGTGTTGAAATTCTGCCTCAACTTTTCGGTCGCATCACCATCCCCAATGCCGTCTGCACAGAACTTCTGGCCGAAGGTTCTTACATCCAAGTTCAAAACTGGATAGCCCAACCTCCAAGCTGGTTAGAGATTCAAACTACCACATCTCTATTACCCAACTTATCTAACAAACTTGGTATAGGTGAGCAAGAAACCATTTCTCTGGCTGTCCAACTCAACGCCGCCCTAATTATCTTAGATGATATGGATGCTCGACAAGCAGCGATCGCACAAGGTCTTAATGTCACAGGCTTACTCGGTGTTCTTTATCGTGCAGGAACCCAAGATATAATTGATTTTCCTAACGCCATTTCTAAATTGCAATTAACCACCTTTCGTACATCTTCTGCCCTCATCCAAAGTTTTTTAGATCGTTATTACCAAGAACAAGGTTAATTTTGCCACTCTTGCTCTGCCAATGGATGAAATACAATTCTTGTCATTGTAAAGATGCACGAACTCGTTGAAACAATTCTTCAGCCGGAATACCAGTAATTTGATTGGTGTTCATATCTTCATCACGCTTCTGGGCTTCTTCAACCCAACTAGCCGCAATTTCTTGATCTATTCCACTTTCTTGACCCAATCTTTCCAGTAATCTTGCTAATAAAATCACTTGAGAATCTTTTGGAAGTGCAAGAACTTCGGCTTCAAGCTGTTCAAGGGTCATATAGCAATCCTAAATCATTTGTGAAAATTATAATCTCTTTTTTCTTTCTTCCCTTTGCGCTCTTAGCGTACTTTGCGGTTCGTTTTCAAATTTTATATTTTTCACGACTCATTTAGGATTGCTATAGTTAAAGTCCGTTAAAACGGACTTTAACCTTTTCTCAGTAGTCTTTAGACTACTTTCGCTATTAGACTCAGAATTCATTCTGAGGCGGGCTAGATGAGAATGAAATAGCCCTGTCTAAGAGGTTGTTTGAAAAGTTCTCTTCTTGGTAGCAAAATGACTAAATACTAAAGTGGGCTAGTTTCCTGAATGGGATAAAGTCGAAATTGATGGGTAAGCAAGTTCCTAGTAAGGACTTTAGTGCTTACTACAAACCTGAAAAACTGGCTTGATAAAGTAGTAGTTAGTTAATGCTTAAAGTACTTGTAGTTTCCTTAACAACTTCATTTGTTTTAGGAGTAACTGAAAGATTCACAATATGCACTGAACAAGTAGCATGGTGAAGAACATAGTTACTCACACTACCGAGAAATAATTCCATCAGCCCAGAACGACCCCGACGCCCCATCACAATTAGGTCAGCGCCATAACTATGAGCTAAATCACAAATGATGCGACCAGGATTACCAATATTTTGTGTAAATTCCGTAGTTACACCTGCTGTATTAGCTTGGGCACAGAAAGATTGCAACATCTGGATTCCAAGATTTTTAAAGGTATCCCACTGTTTTTGATATAACTCGAAGCTTTGACTGCTCAATCCGGGATAGTAGTCAAAATTAGACAGCGTGGGTACATAAGGACTACCCTCTCCTTCGGGAGATAGGACATGCAGTAGCATTAAGCTCCCTTGCGTTAACTTTGCTAAACCCAACGCTTCTTTAAAAACCTGTTGCCCTATTTCCGAGCGATCTAATGCAACTAGAATCTTTTTAAACATCATAATAGACCTCCGATTTCATTGGTAAATGGTCTTTACGGTTTCTGGTTTCCAGATGCTGGATTGTCAAAAATGACTAATCCCTCAACTCTGTTTAGCTACTTTTTAATTTTAAATTTCTTAAAGGTTTTCGCCCTATATTTATATTTATAGCAAAAAAATTTGACAGTTTACAGCGTCGCATCCCTAATTTCACAGGTGCGATCGCATAGATTGACCTCTCCCCCAACCCCTCTCCGAAGCGGAGAGGGGAGCCGGATTTCTCCCCCTTCCCTCGTAGGGAAGGGGGCTGGGGGGTTAGGTCTGTTGAGAACAAGCTGTGGAAATACGCATCAAAACTTTATCAAGTTCGTGTCTGACTTCTTCATTTTTAATTCGCAACAAACCCAGTCCCCTAGTTGATAAAACTTTGTCCCGTTCTGCATCATATTCGGCTTGTTGTTCATGAATTTTGCCATCTACTTCTATCACTAATTTTGTTGCATGACAGTAGAAATCTGCAATAAAGCCATTGATAATCTGCTGACGGCGAAAGTGCAAACCATTCAGACGATTAGCACGAAGATGTTGCCAAAGAATTTTTTCTTCTGGTGTCATTTGCTGACGAAGTTCTTTGGCACGTTGCACTTTAACTAAGTCTACTTTGTATCCGATTACAATATTGCGAGTCCCCTCTTTTTTGAGTGGATAGGGTTCTTCGGGTGTTGGGTTATTCATTTATGAACTATGAAAATAGGTTGTTTATTTTTTATGATTGACCTCTCCCCCAGCCCCTCTCCGTTGGCGATCGTAATTATACTTAAAATATATTTATTTGTGATAATTAGCAAAAAAGCCCGTGTATAGCCATTTTCAACCTGGTGAGGTACAGGTATGCAAATATTTCTCTTGCACCCATATCTATAGGAACTACTCTTCTTTTACCATCAACTTCACGAGTATATAAACAATGGTCGCCTTTTCCTTCTCTATAAAATGTGCAACCTGCTTGTTCTAAAAGCTTAATTAACTCCTTTGGTTTCAGGGAAGGTATATTTTTAGGCATAAACCTTCCTTAATTCATATATCTCTGAATCTTCTTCTTTTTCTTCAACAAATAAAAATTCATGTAATTCATCTATTGAAACGGGAGATTTATAAATATTACTTTCAGAGTCATAAACAATTTCAAAAGACTCAATTGCTTCTTTCAGTTTTTTAATTGCATCTTCTTGACTATTCCCCTGCCCGACAATGCCGTTTTCTAAACATAAAGCAACCCAATAGCCAGAATTTTTTCTGAGTACAACGGTATAAAAATTCATTCATTTCTCCAACTTAATAACTATTTTTTAAAGTTTCTTCTAATGTAAACGGAGATTTTTCAGGAAAGAAATTTAATTTAATCCCTGTTTCATCAGATGCTTTTACACGAGCTTTTTGATAACAATTTTCAAATACTTCTGCAAGTAGAGGTTGCAAACTGGGGCTATCTTCTAATAATGTTTCAATACAGATACGTTGTTCAGAAATGGTACTGCGCCAGCTTTCACTACGTTTTTCTGGTTGATATTGCCATTTCAGCAAGTGCATCAATAACACAATTAATCGATTTTTTAACTCGCGTTTTTCCCTTCTCCCCATGCTTTCAATTTCTTCAATCAAATTAGGTATATCTATTT
>NZ_JAIVFV010000096.1 GCF_020829445.1 Nostoc sp. CHAB 5836 | reverse complement strand
CAGTTGCGTAGTGCTAAGATGGAACACAATACGACAGAAACACTTGATGTTGAACAGTCAACTCCTACCAACAAATACTCGGTAAAAATTGATTCTTTCTGGCAATATAATGAGCCACTAGAGTCATCTTTGGTAGTGATTGTGCCGTCCAGTAGTGAGACAGTATTAGATGTATTAGGAGCAATCCCCCTAGCGAAGGAAGAAGAAAATGCAGCAAATTCAAATTCCAGCGATGTGGTAATGAAGTATTTGAATACAGTTTACACAGACGTAAGCCAGAAATCCGTTTTAGCAGCAATGAATGTGGGAGGAAGTTGAGACTAATTCGTAATTCGTAATTAGGTTAACTGGGTAGTTCACTCTTCCCGCCTTTTCTCACCCATTCCCGAACCGCCTGACGAATTGCCCGTCTGCCATTTGCCCGATTTTGCTCAATCAGTTTCAGCAGATATCGAATTTCTAAAGTAGGAAATACTAAACTGTTCTCTGACTCCACATATTCCCCATCTTGCAGGAGATAAATCTTGAGTTCACCGGAGTCATAACACCAGAGTTCTGGTACTCCTAAGCGGGCATAAATGGGAAAACGATTTAGGGATTTACTGGTAACATCAATTTCCAGTGCCAAATCAGGTGGTGGGTCTTGTCTCAAATCCAGATCGAATCTACCCCTAATTCCAGCTTCATTCTGGAAATAGAAGCAGTTATCAGACTCCACCCCTGCCATTCGGCTTTCTCGCTTCCAAGTAGTCGAACCATAACTTTCATAGTCTAGAGCCAACTCTTCAGCGATGTCTTGAACCGCAACGCCAATGACTTCTTTGTAATATTCGTGTTCAGGTAAAGGTGTCATAATTTCCAAAGTGGTGCGATCGTAAGCTAACCGTGCTGCCCGATGTTCTCCCAAGTCTTTTAGAAGATTTTCAAACTGTTCCCAGCTAATGTCATAAAGCATTACTCGGTCTGCTCGATTTTTGGCGACTGTCATTATTACGACCTCCAGAGTGTTTTACTGTCCAAACTCAAGCCTAGCCTGTTCTACCAAATCAGCTGTTACAATTTCTTGACCTGCTTCACGGGCTAGTTGTTCAATTCTGGCTTTAGCTTGAGAGCGAACAAAAAAGGGAATGTTTTGCAATTTTTCTTTAGCCTCAGATGTCCATCGCAAAGCATCAATAAAATTGGAATCACTCATGGTATTAATTACCTTAGTAAGTAGGTTGGCGCAATTAAAGTTAACTGGCTAAGGCTGTCATTTGTCATTGGTCATTTGTCATTAGTAAAGGTTTTAAGCTTATTTCCGTTTCGTAACATACTTGACTTTTTTTGCACCAATGTACTTAAGTCGTTCAGTTTAATCGATAGATTACTAATTTTCCTACAAAAAAAGCCCTTGCTTTTATGCAAGAGCCTTTAAACGATTTGATCGTCAGTAATGAAATAAACTTTACAACCTAATCTAGGTCGTCCATAAACATCACTGGCTCAGTATCACGGTTAATTCCTTTCTCAAAACCACCAGCCGCAGCCCGTGCGCGACCAGCGTGCCATAAGTGACCAACTAGGAAGAAGAATCCTAGAACGAAGTGAGAAGTTGCCAACCAAGCACGAGGAGATACGTAGTTGAAGGAGTTAATTTCGGTAGCCACACCACCTACAGAGTTCAAAGAACCAAGGGGAGCATGGGTCATGTATTCAGCAGCGCGACGAGCTTGCCAAGGCTGAATATCGTTCTTGATTTTTTCTAGGTCAAGACCATTGGGGCCACGTAGAGGCTCCAACCAAGGGCCGCGGAAATCCCAGAAGCGCATGGTTTCACCACCGAAGATGATTTCACCAGTTGGAGAGCGCATCAGGTATTTACCTAGACCAGTGGGGCCTTGGGCAGAACCAACGTTAGCACCTAAGCGTTGGTCACGAATCAAGAAGGTCAAAGCTTGAGCTTGAGAAGCTTCTGGGCCTGTAGGGCCAAAGAATTCGCTTGGGTAAACGGTGTTGTTAAACCAAACAAAGATTGAGGCAATGAAGCCCATCAGGGAGAGAGCGCCCAAGCTGTAGGAGAGGTAAGCCTCACCAGACCAGATGGATGCGCGGCGTGACCAAGCAAAAGGCTTGGTAAGAATGTGGAAAATACCGCCAGCAATACAGATAAAGGCAATCCAGATGTGACCACCGACCACATCTTCCAAGTTATCGACGCTGACAATCCAGCCTTCGCCACCAAAGGGAGACTTGATTACATAACCGAAGATAACGGCTGGGTTCAATGTTGGATTGGTAATAACACGAACATCACCACCACCTGGTGCCCAGGTGTCATACAAACCACCAAAGAACATTGCCTTCAGCACCAACAGCAGCGCACCGCATCCCAAAATAATCAGGTGGAAGCCGATGATGTTGGTCATCTTGTTCTTGTCTTTCCAGTCGTAACCAAAGAAAGAAGAGTATTCTTCTAAGGTTTCTGGGCCACGAACGGCATGATAGATACCGCCAAAGCCAAGGACGGCTGAGGAAATTAGGTGGAGTACACCGACAACAAAGTAGGGGAAGGTATCGATGACTTCACCACCAACACCAACACCCCAACCCTGAGCGGCGAGGTGAGGTAACAGGATCAAGCCCTGCTCATACATGGGCTTTTCCGGAACGAAGTGAGCGACTTCAAACAAGGTCATCGCTCCAGCCCAGAATACAATCAAACCAGCATGGGCAACGTGGGCACCCAGCAGTTTACCAGATAAGTTGATCAAACGTGCGTTACCAGACCACCAGGCAAACCCAGTGGATTCTTGGTCGCGTCCAGTGCCGCCTAAGATATTTGGTCTATTAGAGAGCGTTACCACGTGGTAATACCTCCTCAGGGAATACAAATTGTTCGTGGGGTTGATCTTGAGGAGCCATCCAAGCGCGGATACCCTCGTTCAGCAAAATGTTTTTGGTATAGAAGGTTTCAAACTCTGGGTCTTCCGCCGCCCGTAATTCTTGGGAGACGAAATCGTAAGCCCGCAGGTTGAGTGCTAAACCGACGATGCCGACGGCGCTCATCCACAAGCCTGTAACTGGCACGAACAACATGAAGAAGTGCAGCCAGCGCTTGTTTGAGAAAGCAATACCGAAAATCTGTGACCAGAAACGGTTTGCTGTCACCATTGAGTAGGTTTCTTCCGACTGGGTGGGATTGAAGGCGCGGAAGGTGTTAGCACCATCACCGTCTTCAAACAAGGTATTTTCCACTGTGGCACCATGAATGGCGCACAATAAAGCACCACCCAATACACCAGCCACACCCATCATGTGGAAGGGGTTGAGTGTCCAGTTGTGGAAGCCTTGTAGGAATAGTAGGAACCGGAAGATCGCAGCTACGCCAAAGCTGGGTGCAAAGAACCACGACGATTGTCCCAAGGGGTACATCAGGAATACGCTGACGAATACCGCAATGGGAGCGGAGAAGGCGAGGGCGTTGTAAGGACGGATACCTACTAGACGGGCAATTTCAAATTGCCGCAACATGAAGCCAATCAAACCGAAAGCTCCGTGTAGGGCGACAAATGGCCACAAACCACCTAATTGGAACCAACGGGTGAGGTCGCCTTGAGCTTCTGGGCCCCACAACAGCAATAAGGAGTGTCCCATGCTGTCGGCGGGGGTGGATACTGCCACTGTCAGGAAGTTAGCGCCTTCTAAGTAGGAAGAAGCTAATCCGTGGGTGTACCAAGAGGTGACGAAGGTGGTACCGGTCAACCAACCGCCTAGTGCTAGGAAGGCGCAGGGGAATAGTAGTATTCCTGACCAACCTACGAATACGAAGCGATCGCGCTTGAGCCAGTCGTCTAAAACGTCAAACCACCCTCTACTGGGGGCGCGTCCAACTGCGATGGTCATTAGAGCAAATCTCCAAATGTTTATAAGTACAGGTTGTATCTGTATTATAGATGGCTATATAAAAAAGTCTCATCCATAAGCAGAAAGTTAACCGGGTTGTTAACCAAGTTTACAATTTTTTACATACCTTTAATCATATTAGGTGTAAATTGCTAATTTTTCTAGGGGTTTTGTAATAAAAATTAATTTTTTATTGATGATGAGGGGGATGAGGGGGATGAGGGAGATGGGGGAGTGAGGGAGAAGAATTAATAACCGATGCCCAATGCCTATTTCCCTAGAATCAGTCAGCTGACGCTAAAATGAGTCCTACAGTTAAAGAAAGATTATTGCTAAATGTTTACCATCGATTTAAGCATCAGAAACACTGCTTTCCCGATCTCAGTGCAACGTAAATCAGCAGAAGATGCTGAGGCTGTCTATCAGCTAATTTTGGCAGCAATCCGTTCTGGGAACCCTGACATTGTAGAACTCAAGTGCGAGGGTAAGACAGAGAAAAAAATTGCTGTCCGCGCTAGTGAAATTTCTGGGGTGCAGATTGTTCAGAAAGATGGTACAACCCCTGGTGGTGGCAGACCACCTGGCTTTTTCGCTGTCGCTGCTGAGTAACCAAGGTTGACAAATGGCTCAAGTGGGCATTGAGGTCAAGGATTTAAATTTCAGTTGGCCTAGTGGAGAGAAAGTGATCAAATCTTGCTCTTTAGAAGTACCCAAGGGTGAGTTTTGGATGCTGTTGGGTACAAATGGCAGTGGGAAATCAACGTTACTTAGACTACTGGCGGGGTTATTAGCTCCTGAATCTGGCGAAATTCGAGTTTTACACCCCGTTGGCTTTGTCTTCCAAAATCCAGATCATCAACTGGTGATGCCAACTGTTGGTGCTGATGTGGCTTTTGGATTGGTGGAAGAAAAATTGCCACCTGCTGCTACTAGAGCCAGGGTTGAGGAGGCGCTAGGGGCGGTGAATTTGCTTACCCTTCTACGACGCCCTATCTATGCACTCTCTGGGGGACAGAAACAGCGAGTCGCGATCGCCGGTGCGATCGCCCGTCGCTGTGAAGTCTTATTATTAGATGAACCCACTGCCTTATTAGATCCAGATAGCCAGTTGGATTTAGTTGCTGGTGTGCGTCGCCTTGTCAAAAGTCGAGGTATTACAGCTCTGTGGGTAACACATCGATTAGACGAGTTAAATTACTGTGACGGCGCTTTCTTACTAGAAAAAGGCTCTCTGGTAGATAGGGGTGAAGCCCAGCGCCTCAAACAACGTCTGATGGAGGTACACAGCGAAGCCTCTTAATTAAGTGCCCAGTGCTGACTGAAGTAAAAAGTACCGTTCACCACTACTTAAAAAGAACTGCGACGCGCCTTTGTTTAAAAGGCGCGTTTTAAGTCAATACAGTTGGGTTAAGCATTTTCTCCTTCTCTCTTCTCTCTGCACCTGGAGTGGTAGCCTGCAGCAAGCCGCAACTCTTGGAGACGCTGCGCGAATGCGTCTACGTAAAAAAAAAGTTTCAGCCCTTTTGTGAACCGTATTGCGTTTTAACTTGGTGGGTCTGTTTTCGATTTGAGTTTGCTGAGGCTGGCGTACTTTTTATTCTGTGTAACATAGTGTTACAGACAAGGCATCAATTACTATAAAACTTATGAATGAATTTTGTTAACTCTAGAAAGTTGTGATTAAAAACCATGCCCCGTTCCTTACTCCAAGCCGTTTTGTTAGTAGACGGCTATAATATAATAGGTGCTTGGCCTTGCCTGAAAAAAACGCGTGATAGCGTTGGACTAGAGGCAGCAAGGGGCGAACTAGTGGAAGCAATGACTGGTTATAGTGCGTTTCAAGGTTATGCAACTCAAATAGTTTTTGATGCTCAATACCAGAACTCTTCTAGTAATAAAGAAATAATTACTGAGCTTTTATCAGTTTATTACACTGACTTTGGGCAGACAGCAGATACTTATATTGAAAAATCTTGTGCTTCTTTTCGCCAGCAAATAGCCCAATCTCTGATTTCTCGTGTGATTGTTGCTACATCAGATCGGGCACAGCAGTTGATGATACAAGGTTATGGGGCTGAATGGTTGTCGGCACAACAACTCTGTGGCGAAGTGGAAACCACTGTATGCCTGATGCGACAAAAGTATCATCCGCGCAAACAATCCAAGAGTCGGTTTTTAGCTAATGCCATTGATGCTAAGGCGCGGCAGCGTCTGGCTGAGTTACGAATGGGATTACAGTAAATATTAGTATTTAAAAGTCTCTGCTTAAGTTCTGGACTCGATATTGGCTGGAAAATTTCTATAATTAAGCCCGATTAAAAAAATATTGGCGAAAGTACTTGCCAAATCCTATTTTTAGCCCTAAGATTATAAATCGTGAGTGGTCCTCAGTAGCTCAGTGGTAGAGCGATCGACTGTTAATCGATTGGTCGCTGGTTCGAATCCAGCCTGGGGAGTTTAGGAATTTTAGATTTTAAATTTTGTTTGGATTCTAGATTATCCATCAGAAGTTTACGGTCGCTTGACTCGACTGTGACGTTTCTGAATCATGGGTATTTTGGTGCTTGTTTTAAACAAGTGCTGGAATTTGAACGCACCCCATCTATAATCAAAGATTTAGATGAGGTGCGTTCAAAGCCTTTTGAAATATCCCGATAAATTCGATAATGGATTTTATGACAATTTGCGATCGCTGATGGATAGCAACGCCTTGATGCTAGTGGTGGCTTCGCGTAAACAACTGGATGTTTATGCTAACGAGCATCGGTTTGTCTCTAGTTTTTTCAATATTGGTCACACTATTTCTTTGAATGCTTACCAAGTCGCTCTAAAATTGGTGCTGCTTTGAGTGTAGTTGACACTCTCAGCCCCTTTAGGGACTGAGATTCTACAGACAGAGGAGAATTCGGAAGCTTCCATTGTCTAACTCTCGCTACGGTCGTCAAGCACCGTCTACCCAGTAAGCCTAAGTCGATGCTTAGATTGCTGGCTACTTTTCGTAAAATATTCGCGCTGCCGTTCAAATCTGCATTCACAATTGAACCATTCGCTGACCGATATAAACCGCGTTCAATTCGCTTTCCAGATGCTTTCCATCCAATAGGTTTCTCACCATATTTGGGTAGGGAGTCTCCATCTAAATAGCTCGATTTGGAAGTGTAGGCTTCTTCGGTTTCAATAAATCTAATGCCGTGCAAATCACACAGTTGTTTTAATCGATCTTTTAGTTTACCTAAAGGCATTTGAACAAACTTCTGATTGTTCACTCTACCCATGTTGGCAGCTTCTTTAAACCCTTCGTTCCATCCAATTACTAGAGTACCAATGCCATATCTAAGGCAGTGGTCAATAATTAACTTTGCTGCTTTGTTAATCCCGTCCCGCATTTGGTGATTCCGTTTTCGGGTTACACGGTCTAACCAGTTGTCTTTGGAGGCTTCTGGCTTCCCTTCTGAGCGTGTTGATACTTTCTTATTCCAGAGTTGATTCATCGCCTTCATCACATGAGCATCAATCAATAAGGAATTACCCAATGTATCAACACAAGCGGCTAAATTATCAGCAGTTCCAAGGTCGATAGATAATGCTTGGTTTATGTTTAGGTCGTGTTTTTGTTTAGCTACAACGTATGACATTTCCAGGTAAAAAGCACCATTCTTGGGTAGAATTGTAAACTCTTTTACCTTTGAGTAGTCAATGTTTGACGGCATTGGTAAGAAAAATTCAGATATTCCAAACCATCGCCTAACTGTCAGCCCCAGAGAAAATCTCAGTTGTCCATTGATAATAAGTGGTCTTTGACCTCCTGAATTAGGATATGCAACTTTGAACAACTTGGAACCCTTGAGATACCCCGGTGCTTTGGGCTTGAAATGTAGTTGACCCTTGATATATAAATCTCTCAATTCTTTGAAAGATTTAAATGCCTCCGTAACTGACATCAAGGTTTGTTGCATTGGCGTAGAAGGCAAAGATTGAGCAACCATTGACTTTGCAACCGATGGTTCAAAGGCTAAGTCAAACTTCCCTGTTAATAACTTATTTGTCTGAAAAAGCGTTTGACGAGCGAAATAAACTCCACTGTTATAAAGTTTGCCTGATTGCTGACAAAGGTATTCTAGGATTGACTTAGTTTCATCGCTGGGATGTAGCAAAACTTGCTGCACTCCCATTGACTTTTTCGCTTTAGACATTGTTTGGATTGGCAATGTTTCAGATATTAGTATATCAATATATAAGATAAATAGCCAGGTGATTCAGCGTAGTAGAAATATGCCATTTCCGAAAAAACACGAATTAGGTTTCACAAGCAAACAACCATTTGATAAAGACCCCGTTTGCTTTAAAGTTTTACCAGGAGTTAAGGACAAACTAAAAGCCGTTCCTGATTGGCAAAAACAGTTAAGAGAGTTTGTTGATAGACTTATTATTGAGGTGAATATTGAAGGCGACTCTCATTCGCTCGTGCCACTTCCCTCTCAGGGCTAAAGCCGCCGAGTTTCCCGCATCCCGCGTATTCCTATGAACAGAATCATGCCCAGCAATGGGGCGACCGTCATCCTTATAAGTTGCAATTGGCTGGTTACTATTTGTGGGAAGCACGTTAACAATGCAAGGCAATCAAGTGAGCGAAACAGCAGTTTGAACAACATCTTGCAGATTTTAAATCCAAGTGGTCGGATATGATTGAGTTGTAGTTGTGTACACGCACAAATCCAGAACTTTGAAAAGAATTTACAGAATATGAGTTCACTCGAACCAAGCATAAGTACTGAAGTCCCTGCATCCGATGTTATGCTTCAGATGATTTCTGGCTTTTGGGTGTCACGGGCAATCCACGCTGCTGCTAAACTTGGTATTGCTGACTACCTCAAGGAACAGCCAAAGACACTAGAGGAACTAGCTGCAATCACTGATACTCACGTGCCATCTTTGTACAGATTACTGCGTGCGCTTGCCAGTGTGGGTATATTTGCTGAAGATGACGATCATCGATTTTTCTTAACACCCTTGGCTGCTACGTTACAAACGGATGTTCCTGGCTCTTTGCGTTTTTTTGCCATTTCCGAACTGGGACAAGTACACTACTTAGGCTGGGATAACCTGCTACATAGCATCAAAACTGGCGAGATTGCGTTTGACCACATCGCTGGAATGAGTGTTTGGGATTATTACCTTAAAAACTCCGAAGCTGGCAACTTGTTTAATTGGGCAATGACAAATCTAACAGCTTCCGTTTTGGAAGCAATTATTTGCAGTTATGACTTCTCAGCATTCAACACCATTGTTGATGTGGGAGGAGGTCAGGGCAGTTTGGTGACTAGCATCCTTAAAGCTTATCCGACTGTTAAAGGCATTATCTTTGATATACCAACGGTGATAGAAGAAGCAAAATCTCGCCTGCAAGCACAAGGTTTTGCAGACCCTTCGGGTTCGCAGTGGCCTGCGGAGGGAAACCCTCCCGCAGCTCTGTCTCACCGATGTACAGTAGTGTCGGGGAACTTTTTTGAGTCAGTAACAGCAGGTGGTGATGCTTACCTTCTCAAGCACATCATTCATGACTGGGATGAGGAAAAAGCGATCGCTATTCTCAAAAACTGTCATCAGGCAATGTCAAAGCATGGTACACTGTTGCTGTTTGAGACAGTAATTCCTCGTGGGAATGTATCTTCTTTTAGCAAGTTGCTTGACCTCAATATGCTAGTTATGACTGGTGGACGCGAACGCACAGAGGAGGAATATCAAGTGCTACTGCAAAAGGCAGGCTTTCAACTTACCCAAGTTATTCCAACCTCGTCACCAATTAGCGTTATTGAGGCGCTAAAAATTTAAAGGATTGGCTGAAAATTTAGCTCACTGCACAAAATGCCCAAGAGATTATCCCTCAAGTGCTTGAGCGAGACGATCAGTATTTTCGGGAATTATGGAAGAGTTTAACAGATAGCGATGTCTACCACGGGCTACGCCCATGCAATTTACTTCGGCGTTTAATCCAAGGGGAAACTCCCACACGGCAAGACAAAGGCGTTGTCCGCAAACTAACGCGAAAAGAAATTTTGACTCAATAAGGCAATGCTTTTCAAGTGCCTTTGGTACAAAAATATATAGAACAGTTGCTAGAAGAAGAATAAGCCGGCGCTACACTAATGTATCGACCTGCAAAAATTAAGTAGAGACGTAGCAGTGCTACGTCTCTACATTTGTTATTAATATCGCTTTTTCAATTCAACTTAAGTAGGTCGGCGCAATTAAAGCTAACTGGCTAAGGCTGTCATTTGTCCTTTGTCACTTGTACTGAGCGAAGTCGAAGTATTGGTCACTAGTAAAGATTTTAAGGCTATTTACGTTTCGTAATATACTTTGATTTTTTCGCGCCAACTTACTTAAGTGTGAAATATCACAGTCAGTAGAGGCAGGAACGCCAACAGAAAGCCATGCCAGGATTGCAATTGAGCTTCTGGGGTTGGTTCTGGTGGTGCTAATAGAGCTTCTACTCTTTGTTCTAAGCGATCTGCACCAGAGGAACCTAATGCAGCACAGCAAATTTCTGATAAGACGGGGCTGCTACTAACTACTAATAAAAGTGATTCCGCTAGCACCAAAGGATCTACCTGTAATGCTGCATAAGCATCGGCACGGAGTTCGCGCAAAGCTAAAAGTTCTTCCCACAAAACCTCTGTATTCGGCAACCATGCAGTGCAGGAACGCACCCAACCCAGCCAAAAAAACCAGAATGTATCCCTATAATAGTGATGCCCTTGCTCATGGGCTAAGACGCTTTCTAAATGATCTGGTGAGAGAGTTTGCACTAATCCTTGGCTAACCACTAGTTCTGGTTGCCAAAAACCAATTTGACCCGCAAACAACGCGCCCGTTTGCAGCAACCTGGCGCGTCGATCGCCAAGATTGACTAGGGGACAGTTACGGGCAGATTCCACGGACTGCCAACCTTGAAAAGCAAGTTTAATGCATGAAATGGCAAAAAATGCCAAGGAAATCAATGCTAGTAAGTAGCTAACTGAGCCTGTATACATTCCGCCCATTTGTCCTTGGGGGCCCATGAACAGTATAGCGATCGCAGTCATGAAAATTAGCAAGGGTGGGAAGAGAAACAAAAATAGCGATCGCCCCCACCGCAAATTCCAACTACCTTGGGGTTGATTACAAGCGGATCTTAACCACCAGGCAACTGCCAAAGCAATCAAAATCATCATCAGATGCATCATTGTTCCTCCCTGGCTTGGCGTGCAGATTCAATGCGTTTAGCGATCGCTGCTATTTGCTCACTAGCTGCTTCATCCAGACTATCGGCAAAAGCAGCAATAACATCGGGATTTCCCACTGCTAGAAATCGCTGTAACTGCTCATGAGCTTTGATGACATCTGATTGCTGCTTACTCAACATTGGTCGCCAATAGAATGCTCGCTCTTTTTTGTCACAGGCTAGCCAACCTTTATCAGTGAGGCGACGTAAAACGGTAGTGACAGAAGTATACGCTAATTCGCGGTTGGGATCAGCCAGAATGCGATCGTGTACATCCTTAACTGTGGCTGAACCAAGTTCCCAGATGATATTTAAAATTTCCGCTTCCAACGGGCCTAAAGATAGTTGTTTAGGGCGGTAGTCGGGTAAGGGTGCCATAGCGATTTTGATAGAGAATGGGGAATGAGTGAATATCTGTCCGTTTGCGCTGTAACTTTTTCGCTTTTTAGAAGGTCTGTTCTTGTCTTAGATTACAAGATAGTGCAGTAAGTCTGAAAGATCAAAGCATAAAAATGCGCTTTTTGAATATTTATTTCGGGATTAGGGACTCTTAAGATTCAGTTAAAAACCGGGGCTATTTCATTCTCATCTAGCGAGTCTAATAGCGAAAGTCGTCTAAAGACGACTGAGAAAAGGTTATAGTCCAATACAGTTCAGTTAAGGCTAAAACTCTGAGTAAAAGTCAGTTTTTTTAACGAACCGAACCGCCAACGCGAGTGCGTCTCGTAAGAGTTGGACGCAAAGAGAAGAAAGAAATGCTTAACCCAAGTGTATTCAATACGGTTCGGTTAGTGATATTTTGCCCTGGAAGATCCCCCCAACCCCCCTTAAGAAGGGGGGCTAAAACCTTTCTCCCCCCTTTTTTAAAGGGGTCGCTATAGGCCAATACAGTTGGGTTAAGCATTTCCTCCTTCTCTCTTCTCTCTTCTCTCTGTGTTCTCTGCGCCTCTGTGGTTCGTAAAAAAAAGAGTTTCAGCCCTTTTGTGAACCGTATTGCGCCATAGGCGGGGAAATCTTAACCGAACCGTATTGCAAGTGTATTGGGTTATAGTCCGTTTTAACGGACTTTAGCTATAAGCCCGGAACTTCAGTTCCGGGTGGTTTATGTCTAGGCTGAAATAGCCCCGGGTTTTAACCCTTCCCCACAGACGCGATTAATCGCGTCTCTACCCACTCCCTACTTTCCACTCGCATTTATATATTCAATGAAATACATTGTGCATTTTGATGGTAAAAAATCCTTGAGAATAAATTGTGATTTATAGTTAGTGACACCAAGTATGTAAAATGTTATTTGCGGCAGTACCATTAAAGCAGGTGTATCCAGCGCGTGAAGCTATTCGTATACCACACTCCGGAATTGACTCCAACGGATAAAGCGCCAGAATGTGCGATCGCAGTTGATGTCTTGCGAGCCACTAGCACAATTGCGACAGTCTTGGCAGCTGGAGGCGAAGCTGTACAAGTATTCAGCGATTTAGATCACTTAATTGAAGTCAGCGAACAATGGCCCCCTGAAAAACGTCTGCGGGCTGGAGAACGCGGCGGCGCGAAAGTAGGTGGGTTTGAGTTGGGAAACTCTCCCCTCGACTGCACACCAGAATTGGTGGAAGGGCGGCGCTTGTTTATCAGCACCACAAATGGTACCCGTGCTTTACAACGGGTACAAGACTCCCCAAGTGTACTAGCAGCAGCCTTAATTAACCGGGCGGCGGTGGTGCAATATCTCCTAAACAAACAACCAGAGACAGTATGGATTGTCGGTTCTGGTTGGGAAGGTAGTTTTTCTTTAGAGGATACAGTTTGTGCTGGTGCGATCGCTCATAGTCTTGTGGAGCAAACCCAGTTGTCACCAGAAGAACTAGCTGGTAATGATGAAGTAATTAGTGCGATCGCTCTTTACTCTCAGTGGCAAGATAACTTATTGGGATTACTTCACCAAGCTAGTCACGGTCAACGATTGTTACGTCTTGACTGTGTAGATGATTTAAAATATTGTTCCCAAACTGATATTTTAGATGTCTTGCCTATACAACATGAAACGGGAGTATTGAAAAGTCAAAATAAATAGGGAATGGGGAGATGAGGGGGATGAGGGGGATGTGGTTCGACTTCGCTCACCAACCGGGGGATGAGGGAGATGAGGAAAATACAGCAGATTGCAACTTGGTGAGGTACAGATTATTGTAAGGGCACAACAATGTTTATACGTGTCAACTTAACGTGAAAGTTATCTCCCGCAAGGAACTTCAGTTCCTTGCTAATAGCTCAAGTCATCTAAAAGATGACTAAATAATCGGAAAAATTTTTAGTCTACTGAAGTAGACTTTAGCTATAAGCCTCTGAAATTTATTTCAGGGCGGGGGTATCAGCCAACAGATAAGAGATTTCTAGCTCAAGTAGACACCAATGAACAATGTTGTGCCCCTACCTGTGTACCTCATTGACCTGAAAAACGCTGTAACTATTTCCTATCCCCTATTCTGCAAGCATTTGTCGGAGTCTTTGTCGCCAATGGGGGGGATAAGTCCCTAGAATTGTCGAAATTTTTCCACAAGCAAGGACGGAATAAGCAGGGCGACGGGCTGGTGTCGGATATTCGGCGGTTGTAATGGGGACAATACGTTCAACTTTCAAAGGGAAGCCTAGCTGTTGTGCTTCTTCAAAAATAGCGACGGCAAAGTCATACCAGCTAGCAACTCCACTATTAGTGTAGTGATAAGTGCCGCTAATTTCTGGGCTTAAGTGGGGAATCATCTGGCCTATGACTGTGGCTATATCTTGCGCCCAAGTCGGGCTACCAATTTGATCAGCGACAACACGAATTTCTTGACGTTCTGCACCTAGTCGCAGCATAGTTTTGACAAAGTTACTTTTGCCAAAAGCTCCATAAACCCAAGCAGTGCGGAGGATGAGGTGATGGGCGCAAGTTTCTTGAATAGCTTTTTCTCCAGCGAGTTTGGTTTGACCATAAACACTTAAGGGATTAGTCACATAGGTTTCTTGATAAGGGCTACACCCATTACCATCGAAAACGTAATCGGTCGAAATATGAATTAGAAAAGCTCCTAATTTTTGGCTTTCTTGGGCAAGAATTAGGGGTGCAGTAACATTAATATCGGTAGCAAGTTCGGCTTCGCTTTCGGCTTTGTCTACAGCAGTGTAGGCGGCGGCGTTAATGATGATTTGCGGTTGCTTGGATCTAATAACGCTGCACAAAGTATCAGGCTGGGTAAGGTCTACTGTTGGGCGTGTTACTGAAATAACATTCCCGTAGGATGAGAGGATTTGTTGCAGTTCCTTACCCACTTGACCATTGCTACCAATCAGCAGAATTGATTTACTCATTTGTCATTTGTCATTTGTCATTTGTCATTTGTCATTTGTCACTTGTACTGAGCGGAGTCGAAGTATTTGTCATTTGTCATTTGTCACTTGTACTGAGCGGAGTCGAAGTATTTGTCATTTGTCCAAGAGAAGCCACGCCCACTCTTTAACGTGGTTTGAATTAGTCCGATGAGAGACAAAGTTTTTTCGCCCACCATAAAAGTAAACTTAGTACAGATGCAGCATAAAATCGTGGCGAATTGAGGGTTGAAATTTAAACGCATAGGCGCTTCGCCTTCCCGCAGGGTAGGAGCGCAAAGGGAAGCGCAAAGGAACGCAAAGAGAATTCGCTACGAATTAGTGAAATGTTGCACTTAGGGTATCACAAGAGATGGGGTATATACCAATGACCAATGACTACTTAATCAAATATTTCAGCACTTTTCAATGGTTTACCAATTTGGTCTTTAGCTGACAAAATCGGTGGCGCACTCAGAGGCCAATCTATAGCTAAATCTGGATCGTTCCATAGAATGGTGCGATCGCCTTGGGGTGCGTAGTAATCTGTAGTTTTGTAGAGAACTTCGGCTATTTCTGAAAGCGCGAGAAAGCCGTGAGCAAAGCCTGGTGGTATCCACAGTAGGCGTTTGTTCTCAGCACTGAGTTCACAACCCACCCACTTACCAAAAGTAGCCGAGCTTTTTCTAATGTCTACGGCTACGTCAAAAATAGTACCGACAACAGCACGGATGAGCTTTCCTTGGGGTTGTCGGATTTGGTAGTGCAGCCCACGCAAGACGTTTTGCTTAGAGTAAGAGTGGTTATCTTGGACAAAGTTGGTAACTATACCAGTCTGTTGGGCAAATTGTTGGTGGTTGTAGGCTTCAAAAAAGAAACCGCGATCGTCTGCAAAGACTTGGGGTTCAAGTTGTATAACTTCGGGGATTTTGGTATGTACAATGCTCATTAAGATTACAAGTAATGTGCCACAGTGTTAATTGTGAGCGTATTTTAATACTTGTATTTTACAGGTATTAGAATAATATTCTGACCAAAAAGAAAAAGGTACTTGGTAAATTTTGACTTTTGACTTTTGACTTTTGACTTCCCCGAAGGGGCTGACGATCCCCTGTCCTATTTTCACTAAGTAAATTACGTTAGTTCAATTTGACAGTCGTCGCCAATCAGAAATCGCAAAGCTTTGGGACGACGGGGTGCAACAGTCAATTGTGCCCTTTGCCCAATCACACTATCAATAATGCGCTGATAAATTCCAGCAATTTTAGCACCTTCTAAAATCACACTGTGTTCTAAATCAGTATCAATGAGTGTGGCATTGTTGGCGATACTAGTATAAGGGCCAATAAAGCAGTTTTCTAAATAACAATTGCTACCAATGACTACTGGCCCCCGAATTGTGCAGTTAATTACTTTCGATTTGTCACCAATTTGGACTCGCCCACTAATCTGACTTTGGACATCCACTTCGCCAAAAACTGATGCTGTCAAATAGGTGTCGAGAATCAATCGGTTAGCTTCTAATAAGTCGTCTTTTTTACCAGTGTCAAGCCACCAACCTTGGAGATTGTAGGCTAAAACTTGCTTTTCCTGATTAATAAGGTATTGAATAGCATCAGTAATTTCTAACTCACCTCTGCTGGAAGGTCGGATATTTGCGATCGCATCATAGATCAGGTGAGAAAAGAAATAAACTCCTACCAATGCCAAATTTGAAGGAGGAACTTTGGGTTTTTCAATTAACTGTAATACTCGTCCTGTTTCATCGACCTCGGCCACACCAAAGGCGCTAGGATTAGGAACTGAACGTAAGAGAATCAAAGCATCTGGCTGTTGTTGGCTAAATTGTTGCAGAAAATAACGTAACTCACCCAATTGAATCAGGTTATCGCCCAAATACATGATAAAGGGAGAATCTCCTAAAAAGGTATGGGCGACTAGGACGGCGTGAGCAAGTCCGGCTGGCTGGTCTTGTACAATGTAGGTGATGTTCGCTCCAAAGGATTCTCCATTTCCGGTTTTCCCTTGGACTTCTTTCCCAGTTTCCGGGCTGATGATGATGCCAATATCAGTAATACCAGCAGCGACCATTTCTTCAATGCCATACCATAAAACAGGTTTATTCGCAACTGGTACGAGTTGTTTTGCTCCACTGTAGGTGAGAGGACGTAAACGTGTGCCTTTACCGCCAGAAAGAATTAGTGCTTTCATAATGATTGAGGATTAATTTACAAGTCATTAGCCAAGATAATCTGAAATCTGGACAAAATCCCAAATCTTTGCATCCAAATTTTGGCGTTAGTTTATCTTTTATAGGTAGCGGGATAACACTTCGACGGTTGCTTTTCCTGTTTTTTCCCAACTGAATTGTTGAGAGTGAGTGATACCTTGGCTAGAAAGGCGCGATCGCAACCCTAAATCAGTTGCAATACCCTGCATCGCCTCTGTAATTTCTCCGGTGTTGTAGGGATTGATCAGAATCGCCGCATCGCCAGCAACTTCTGGTAAGGAGGAGAGATTGGAGGTAATGACGGGGGTACCACAAGCCATTGCTTCCAGGACGGGTAAACCAAAACCTTCCCAGAGACTGGGGAAAACCAGAGCGATCGCCTGATTGATGATTTTTGGCAATTCGCTGTCAGGAATATAGTCTAGGAACTTTACTTGAGTAGTTATACTTAGTTCTGCAACTTGCGCTTTTAATGTTGGGGTATAACGGCGATCGCTTGGCCCTGCTAACCACAGTTCATAGTCTTTGCAGTTAGGTAACGCAGCAAAGGCGGCGATGAGTCGCTGGATGTTTTTGTATGGTTCTTGGCGACCAATGTAGAGAAAGTAGTTGCGGGTAGGTAGATTGAGGGGGTAGAAGTGAGTGCGATCGTGCGCCAGGAGGATGGGAGTAATTTTGTTTGCAGGAATTCCGTAAAAATTGGTGATGTCCTGAGCTGTAGTCTGGGAGATGCAAATAATGTGTTCTGCTTGCTTAAGGACTTGGGGGGTGTAGTAGCGGTGGTAAGGTATGAGTGGTGAAAAGCGTTTGGGAAAGCGCAACGGTATCGTGTCAAAAGACGTGATCACAAAGCGACAGTTGCTATAAAGGGGTGCTTCTGGTAGCGGGGAGAATAAGAGACTAGATTTGAGGTTTTTAGAGATTTCTGGTAGTTGGAATTGTGTCCATATCAGGCGACGTAAATGACCTTTAATACCTTGTTCTGAAGTTTGATTAACAGGAGTTTGATAGGAATTATAGTTAGGAAAAGATTGTGAAGTTAAAAGTGTTGGTTTAAGTGATTTTAAGTGAGGTAAAAGATTAAACGCATAGTTTGTAGTACCTGTGGGTTTAGTGAGTATAAATGAAAGGTTAATTAATAAAGACATAATTATTTATACATAAAAACTAATTTGATAATTTGCAAACTATAAGGATTGGATGTTTTTAACAATTGATATAAAAATTTAAAGAGTAAATATATTTTTAACGTCAATATTTCCCACTTCGGACGGTGTTTATGATAGTAATAAATTTGGCTACGTCTATATTCTACAGACATTTCATTCGATATTTTTTTGACAGAATGTCCTCTTGTATGGATTAGAGATACGTGGGGAGTATATATAATTTTATACCCCTTGCTTCTGACTCTTTTACACAAATCAGACTCTTCAAAATACATGAAGAATTTTTCGTCAAAACCACCTAATAAATTAAACAAATCCGCCCTAATAAAAAATGCTGCTCCCACAACAATATCTACTTCTTTTATATCTTGAAAATCCTGCTCTATCAAATTCAAATTATTTTTACTTTGAGCATTATTATGTATTTTTTTTGCTTTAAATTCTCCTTTAATTCCAATTTCAGGTGAAAAAGAAATTTGGAAACTTCCATCTGGAAAAAGTAATTTAGTACCAATAACGCCTACATCTGAATTTGCAGACATTAACTTTATAAGATGGGGCAAAATATTGTTTGTAAGGATTGTATCAGTATTTAATAATAATAAGAATTCACCTTGAGCTATTTTTGCACCAGCATTATTTCCTGCTCCAAAACCAGCATTTTCTGGTAGTTTAATTAATTTGATATTAGGAAATTTATCATTAAGAATATTTACACTATTATCTTGAGAATTGTTATCGACTAAAATAATTTCACAGTTAACTCTAGGAATAAATTTTTCTAGGGAATTTAAACAATCTGATAAAACATCTGCACCATTATAGTTAACTAATATAATTGATACTGAGTTAATTAATCGTGTGTTCATTCTTACACTCTGTCTGCTCAAAATATCAATTACCAAGTTTTACCAATATTTCCTATCAAGCCCCGATAAGTTCCTAATAAACAAGCCCATATTTTTAATTGTTGATTTTCTAAATCATAGAGCATAATAAAAAAAATTTGAAGTAGCATATATTTTATTCGTCGCATTAAGCTAGTGAAGCGATAGTAACCTTGAGAAAAGCGAGTTTCTAAATAACTATGATTACGACAGATATAGTAATAACGTAAAGCTGAATATTGTTGTATGTAGCGATATTTGTTCATAAATCTTACTTGAATAGGACTACCGAAATTGTGGTGCATAATAGCTTTAGTAACAATCAAGTTATGAAAGCCTTTTTGCCTTAGTCGCAATCCATAGTCAAGGTCAATACCATCAATAAATAAGTCAGCACAAGGAGGAGAAACAGTTTTAGCCGCAGCTAATGAAATTAGAGAACCTGACGTAATGGGTGAGTCACATTCATAAAAATCAACAGTATTATTATGTTTAAGTCCTAGAAAATGATCGTTACAAAAAACTGCACCTTCTACAACCTTACCTGTTCTAGGGTCAGAAGAAGTAGGGGCAATAATACCAATTTCATAATTATCTCGTTGAGACAATTGACGATAAATTCTCAGCAAAATTTCCAGGCAGTTTGCAGTGGGAACACTATCCTGATCAAAAGACCATAAGAAGTCATATTCTTGGTCGATAGCCCATTTGATTGCCCAAGTTAGTCCTGCCGCAATTCCTATATTTTCTGGATGAAATTTGATGAAAATATTTTCTTTATTTGTGAGATGCAATAAAGGCTTTTTTGTGGAGTTATCTAATATCAGCAACTTGTCAACTACATAGGATTGGCAAGCAATAGCATTAAGACAATCCATAACTGCTTTTGGATCTTCATAAGCAGTTATATAACCTGCTATCTTATACTGAGACTTCATTTGCGTAGTACTTATCCAGTAAAGCGATGTATCGGCAAGGCGATTGTGACATATTGAATAAATTGATAATGTAACAGACTACTTTCATGATAAATTGATGTTTCTCTGATTATATCTGGATTCATTCAGAAGATTTTAAAGCGATTAGGAATTCATTATAAGCACCATTATTGTATTGTTTATCAACAATTTTCAAGCCTTCAATGATATCCCCATCGATCAAGTATTTTATTTGAGTGAAAAATTCTTCATCTGTCCAAACATGACAATGAGCATCTGCAAGTCCAGATTCAAAATTATCGCATCCCCACCTATAAAACTCTTTAGGTGATTCTATGCTTTTCTGCCTTAAATCATCAGATGCAGCTTTGGCAAATTCCAAGATATGTTCCAATGAGGGATAGTTACGGTTATTGTAATAATCGTCGAGCAAATGTTCTATTGTTGTTGAAGGTCTTGAGGCATCAAAAGTTATTCTCTTATCTGGACAGGCAATAATAATTAGTCCACCTGGTTTGAGCAAATTATGTAAATCCAAAATATAGCCAATCACATTAGGAATATGCTCAATGACATGACAGAGAACTACAAAATCAAACTTTTTGTCAATTTGAAGGTGAACTTTACTATCTCTTTGGAGAATATATTTGACCGGCATTACTGCTTCACGCGGAAGGTTCCAGAGATCAACTATTTCTTCTGCTGAACGAAAGTCGGCAAACTCACATTTGCCAACCCCTTTGCTAACAGTAGGTAAATCACAAGCTCCTATTTCTAAACCTTCGGAATTTTCTAAATTAACTAATTTCTTTAAAAATTGTAAGCGATTTAACTGATAATCTACTCTAGTAATCATGTTTTGTGCTGACTCCAATTTTTCAAACTCAAATCACTAGCTTCGTTTTTTTTATCTATACTTATTAAATTTTTAGTTTTAAAGCTATATTCCATAAGAATTTCTTCAAATTGAAGACACATATTTTGCAGCTTTAGATGCTGTACTGATTCATACCCAGCTGTAGCAACTTTTTGCCTCATTTGCGCATTATTTACTAGGTTCATTAATGCATTAAAAACAGCTTCTGAATTAGGCTCAGATAACAAACAAGTTCCTTCCTTAACCATTGCTCGCACTGGAGGGACATCCACCTCGATTGTGGCACAACCACAAGCCATTGCTTCAAAAACAACTGTGCTTATATTTGTCATGGAAAAAGATAGATGTATATCAGATGAACGCATTGCTTCTGCTGTTTCACCTTGAGTTAAAACTCCTAAGTTTTCGTAAGGGAATGGAAGTTCTAAAGCTTCCTCCAGTCCATACAACTTGATTTGCACGTCAGAATTATGCCGATATAATTTATTTAATGCTTCTACTCCCAAAGCAAAATTACGCCTGGGGATATGAGGACGAGCAAAAAATAGTATTGAACAGGGTTTATCTGTACTTAAATGACGATATAAACTAGGGTCTTTAGCTAAAAATGCTTCATTCAATGAGAAATCTATATAAGAGTAGCTTATGCGATTTCTTTTACTCAATACTTCCGCCAAGTACTTTCCAATACAAATCATTCCTAGAGGTAAATCATAAGTTGCTTCTGCCTGTTTAAAACAAATATCTTCTGGTTCATAAAAATAAGGTTCATAATCTTGAATAAAATATGCTTTAAACCTTGTATTAATTAACTGATTAACAACCTCAGCTGTCGGCCAATTTGTTGCAATTGCTACATCAGAATCTAAAATATTAGCGTGACCACAATGAATAATAGCCGGACTCTTGCCAAAGTTATCGTCGCAGAATTGTTTAACTTGTTCAGGAGTAAAATCTGTTAGATGAGCAATCGGTTCAACATAAATATCTACATGATGGCCGTGTTCTGCTAAATAATGGGCTAAATAAAAAATTTGCTTATAACCTCCACCTGTTTGAGCAATCGGCGCACGCAAAATAAACGCAATTGCAAGAGGTTTATTGGGTAATAAACTTCCCCCTAATAAATTGCTCCACCCTTTCAAAGTTTCTAAGGCTGCAACTCGCGTCAAATAACGAGAATTTGTATCTTCAAAGGCTTTATGCCCCATTTCCTGTCTCAACTTATGGTTAGTTACCAGTTGATACATTGCATTTTCCCATTCAATTAAATTATTACATAGCAGTCCATTGACTCCATTTTGAATAGCGATCCGAAAAGCACTTGTATCCGAAGCAATTGTTGGGACAGATAAAAGTGCTGCTTCAAAATATTTGAGTTCACTTTTCGCTTCTGTAAAGTCATTATTTTTTTCTAGTGGTGCAAGATTAATATCAACTTTTCGGTACAATGCTGGTAAATCTCTCCAAGGCATATATGGAATACACTCTATTTGTGAGGCAACTTCCTGTAATGCTTCTGGGATATCTAGATGTCCAACTATCATGAGGCGGACATAGGGAAATTTTGTCAGAATGCTTTTCAAAGCTAAAACACATTCTGCAAAATCTTGAACATGGGTTTTAGTACCACTAAAATAGGCAATCCGAAGCATTCCATCATTAGGAACATAACACTTACGAGCTTCGATTGCTCCTTGTTCCATCTCATTACTTATACGATTGCGTAAAATCATTAAGAATTTATTAGGAAAGCTTTCTTTGATTTTTTGCTGGAGTTTGTCGGTACTTACTGTTATGTAGTCACATAAAGACATGGATTTACGATATCGCTTGACTCCATTTTCGTATAGTGTTTTCTCTTGTTCATCCATTTGCGTATAAGCATGAATTTGAGAAAGACAGGATGGGTCAAACACTAAGTCGTCAGTATCAAAAATAACTTTAATACCTAGTTTTTTCGCCTTGAAAACAAACTGTTCAAATTCGTAAGTATGAGGAACTCGATGAGCAATAATTATTTTATATTTAATGAGAAGCTGACTGTATAAAAATACCATTGGTTCATATACATCAACTGTATAGCCAAGGTAGTTTAAAATTTCCGCTTGATGATGACATCGATAACGATAAGCATCTCCTGGACACCCACTAATAAAAGCAAACATTTTTAAACTGTTATCAGGGGATAATTTTTTTTGACTAGAGTTAGAATTTTTCAGAATATCTTCTGTTTTATTAACTATATTTAACACCTTATTATCTGTAAAGATTTCTAAGTCGGAAACCAAATTTAGTAACCCTTTAACTTTGAACCAAGCTGTCCTTAATCTCCAGAATTTACTGGTTTGCATTGCGGTGATTAAAGTCTGAGCATATATTAATTCAGACTTCGATATTTCCAATTCTGCTTGAGTTTTTTGCAGCTGTGATTGAGAATCCTGCAATTTTGCCTGAGTTTTTTGTAAATCTGATTGAGATTTTTGTCCATGATATTTTCGCTCTTCTAATTCTGATTGAGTTTTTTGTAATTGGTATTTCCAATGTTCTATCTCTAATTGAGTTTTTTGCTCTTGAGATTTCCAATGCTCCAGTTCTAATTGGGTTTTTTGTAATTGGGATTTCCAATGCTCCAGTTGCGATTGAGTCTTTTGCTCTTGAGATTTCCAATGCTCCAGTTCTAATTGGGTTTTTTGCAATTGAGACTGATACTGCTCTAACTGAGAATTCAAATCTACTACTTTTGCAGTTAGTTCCTGTACTGTCTTCTCAAGAGTCTCTATTTGTTTATAAGTTTCTAATACAGACTCGCGTAAATCAAGGTTTTCTTTCCGTAGTAGCCACAATATACGTTCATATTCTCTAATTATGCGATGCAAAGGTTCGTGATTACGACGAAAACGTACTGCCCAAGGAGTAATAAATGAAGCATCAAAATCTACATCCCTAATAAATCCCTGTTTGGCAAACTGTTCTGCCCAATATTCAGATGGTTGGACATTAAAATGAGTTGCTTCTTTATAATCAAGCGGGCTGGATGAAAATAAAATATCATCTGTATGTTGACAAAAGTTTTTAATCGCTTGTTCTGCTTGTTGTCGAGTTAAATGTTCTAATACCTCAATGCAGACAATCAAATCATAGCGCCTCGGAAATTCCTCTGTTACCGAGCCGACCGAACAATAGGGTTGAATACTGGGATGTGCATTTTGAATTGCATACTCGGAAATATCTATTCCCCATGTTTCAACATCTTGTTGGCGTAGAGATTCTACTAAAAATCCCATTGCACAACCAGCATCAAGTACAGTTTTAGGGCAGATATTAATTTTAATTTCTTTCGCAATAGTATTAAAAAAGCGCATCCATCCATCATCGCGCTTATAGGGCACGCCACAGCAATGAGTATAGTAGTATTCATTATAAAAAGTACCTAGATCATGCTTATCCATAAAAATTTACTCCTGATTCTGTAAAGATTATATTTTAAGCATTGAGTTTTTTGATATCTACATATCTTTGAGGTGGATGATAAACACCAAAAACTAAACGTTTTGGTTCTAAATCCATTACCCGTAATATAAATGCATTTTCAACCCAATCCATCCAGGGCATTGAGTATTGGTCATAAGCCACAGAACTTGAGATGCTATAAACTCCAGGTTTAATATTTATTGCAAAGCGGAAAGAGTATATAAACTTATCACCCTTAAATATTTCTGGAATTTCTATATTTTCTTGATATGTATTAATTCCAATAATATCTGTACCTAATCTATCTCTAACCAATATACCAATCAGGTATTTGCTTAAATTTGTTAAAAATTCTGCTTCAACATAAACTGTAATCATTTGCTCTAAATATACAAAATCCACCTCCTGATTTTGGTCATTCTCAATCCAAGTGCGGATGATTCTCGCTTGACCATCACCATGACGGAAATGTCTAAATTCTATAGGATTATAAAATTGTGTTTTAGGTGTATTTGTCTCTTCTTGAATAGCTCGATTTTCTCCCTGTGATTCTACTATCTTATTCAAGTTTTCCAAGTCAGCAACTTGTTCTGTTGGGTTCTTCTCCACACAGTTGGCTAAAGCAATATGCTCAAAATTATCATTGGTAATTTTATTTTCCATCTTAGCTATATCTTCTATTTCGTGCAGCTTTTGGATATTAAAGTCTACAGTCATCAAAGCCAAATACCAGCTCACCATATCTACTGCTAAACCATGATTTACAATTTTGCCTTTTTCTATGACTACTGCATAGTCACATAGCCGCTTGATTGCTTCGGAATCGTGGCTAACAAATAGAACAGAAACTCCATTATTGCGTAGCTGATTTATCCGACTCATGCAGCGTTGTTGGAATCGTGCATCTCCAACAGCTAAGGCCTCATCCACAATCAGAATGCTGGGATTAACGTTAATAGCGACTGAAAAAGCTAGTCTGAGATACATACCACTGGAGTAAGTTTTAACTGGCTGATATAAAAAATCTCCGATATCTGCAAAGGCCGCAATGTCATCAAATTTTTCTTCAATTTCCTCTTTGCTTAAGCCTAACAAGCGTCCGTTAAAAAAAACATTTTGTTCACCAGTAAATTCTGGATTGAATCCACTACCAAGTTCTAACAATGCTGAAAGTCGTCCATGAACTTTAACTTCTCCTGTTGTAGGTGTTAATGTCCCGGCAATTATTTGTAATAATGTACTTTTTCCGGAGCCGTTTTGTCCTAAAATCCCTACTGTTTGTCCTTTGATAATTTCTAAATTAATATTTTGCAATGCCCAAAATTCATTGGATATATTTTTTATATCAGCCAGTT
>NZ_JAIVFV010000095.1 GCF_020829445.1 Nostoc sp. CHAB 5836 | reverse complement strand
TTAAGTAAAGATTATGAAAGATTACCCCAAACCTCGGAGACATTTATCTATATTGCGATGATTCGGATTATGGTCAGACGATTGGCATGATTTTTGACTGGTTTTGACTTTTAAAACATCCTCTTAGGACTTACGCAACTGGCATATTATTTGAAGTTTGTAGTGAACGCGAGTGCGTCTCGTTGGCGTGGCCTCTCGTAGAGAAGAGAGGACTAAAGTCCAATACGGTTCACAAAAGGGCTGAAACTCTTTTTTTTACGAACCACAGAGGCGCAGAGAACACAGAGAGAAGAGAGAAGAGAGAAGGAGGAAATGCTTAACTGAACTGTATTGGATTTTAGTCCTCAAAATCAGGGCTGAAGCCCTTACTACAAAGTAAAAGCTTTTATTTTTTGTGACACTTGCATAAGTCCTATAATTTTTCAGGTTCCGATTTTAGGAGGAGCCTGCTTTTTTATTTTTTTGTTAAAATTGAGTTAGCAATTAAATGTATATTTACATACTTTTTTATTCCTACCAAGAGTTTGTCAAGTTTGAATTCATAGGTAAGAAAGTTCGTAGTAAGGACTTGAGTCCTTATTTCTAAGTACTCAAGTGCTGACTACAAACCTTCAAAACTAGCTTAGACATTGTAGTTACTACTCCACACACTGACAGGAGTACCTGTACAATGTGGGCTTCTTAATTTCTTAAGAAGTGCGTTATTAGCCAATTTTTTTATTATGAGTTCATCCCACTTAGATGCACCCACAAAGGTGATACATACTGCGTTTTGGCTCTTTAGCCGCTATGAGCGTGAATGATCCTGCACACAAAAATAATTCGACTTGGAATCGGCAAGTATACCACCGTCTGAAACTTGCCCTAAGTCTTGGCTTACGACGGCAGCTCTTTTTAGCAGTATGTGATGACTTACACTTAAGAAATCAGGTAGCAGCCCGCTTGCATTCTACGTTGGCTTATCCTGTTGGGCAGGTGCTATATGAGTTATCAAATACTCAAGAAAATAGCACTCCAGCTTATCCGCGATTAGTCACGTTGCGTTTGAATTTAAATGATCCCAATCCCATAATCCAAATTAATCAATGGTTGACTAGTTATCCACCGCCAATTGTTGGAGCATCAAAAGATACCCCTGCAAGACCTTCTTCAGTACCAGCATTTCAGATTGTAGGTGTGGAGCATCTCACTAAGCAACCAGTTGCAACACAACGGCTATTTTTGCACTATCTCCGCTTCAGCGAACAATATTTCTCTACACAAGAATCCAGCCGATTCCTAGAATCTAATTTGCTGTTATGGATACCACGTCCTTGGTTATCTGCTATCAAACAATCAGCACCACAGTTTTGGCGTTGTCGTACTGGCGTATTTGTATTTGCTGGAGAACCCACACCAGCAATTCAGAATTCGGGCTATCCAGAACGTTTTTCTAATTCCAGAAACTTGGATTTAGGGAATATTGAGCAGTCGATTTTAGATGAATCAGTTAACCAAGCAGAACTCAGAACCGCAGCATCCGAGTTAAAGTTTGAGAATAATTCCAATTTCCCAGTAGAGATAGAAGGGAATGGCGTACACAAAACTCAGGAAGTTTCATTATCAACAGCGGATTTATTGAAGGCTACGTCACAACAACAGGAATCTACTAATAGGTCTGGTAGTTCGAGTAATAATCAATCGCTGTCATCTTTATCTTATGTTAGCACCGAGTTGACGGAGCTAGTAATAGCAACAATCAACACAAATGCTGCTCAAAATACTCAGGATTACTTACAACCGCCGCAGATTTTGTTGGAGATTGAAGAATTACACGAAAAGCGAGTTCCAGGGGAGTTACTGGCAGAAGCTTATTATCGCTTGGGCACATTATACCGCCTTCGCATTGAGCAAGGAGAGTCAACTCTAGAAAACCTGATGGTGGCAATTATTGCCTATCAGGAGGCAATTAGTTATGACGAAAGCTCACCGCAACTCCCAAATATCTTGAATGATTTGGGTACACTCTACTGGATGTTATACCGCACACCACCCAATTCGGAGGAAGGACAAACTTATATAGAGCAGGCAATAGAATTTTATCAATTGGCGTTAAATATGATTTCGCCTCAGACACATTCGGAAACTTACGCTCGTGTGCAAAATAATTTGGGGACAGCTTATGGTGATTTAGCTCGTTTTTCTGACCCAGCTGAAAATTGGCAGCAAGCAATTTTAGCTTACACTGAAGCACTTAACTACCGTACAGCCGAGATGGATTCATTAAAGTATGCGGCTTGTCAGAATAATTTGGGTACTGCTTACTGGCATCTAGGGCAATACAATCAACCGATTGTGCATTTAAAGAAAGCGATCGCAGCTTACAACGAAGCACTTGTACACTACAACCCCGACGAGGAACCGCTCAAGTATGGCATGATTCAAAACAATATCGGTACTGCCTACTGGAATCTCGCACAACATGAACAACCTACCAAAAATCTCCAGCTAGCTATAGATGTCTACACCGAAGCTCTCAAATACCGCACTCCAGCTAATATTCCCAGTGCGTGCGCCACTACACAAAATAATCTGGGAACTGCTTACTGGCATCTAGCAAACCTATCCCAAACAACTAAAGAGGCACGGCAAAAGTATCTGCAACTATGTATCAGTGCTTATGAAGAGGCTATAGCTTTGGCTGACTCACTTAGGGGTACTGCTTTAAGTTTTGATTTGCTTGCCTCTCACAATAACCTGGGACTAGCACATTATCAGCTAGTAATAGATAACTCGTCTTTTAATGGGGAGGAAGTAACACGTTCTCAACACTTAGAAGTAGCGTTAGATAACCATTTGCAAGCTTTAAACGGATTAACTAAACAATCAGAGGCTTATCAAACAACTTTTACTTATGTGGTGAAAACTATTCGTACTTTTCATCATGAATTAGGGATACAGGGACAAAATTTGGCTTTATCTAAAATTCCTAGTCAGTTCTTGCCAGAGATTTTGTCTAAGTTATAATGCAAAGTTTCCGTCGCGGCATTGCAGCATGACTAAGGGTTTTAGCTATTACTAAGCTAAACCACATCTAGTTTGCATATTCAAAATTAATATAACTCTTCTGGGGTGGGCAATATGAGCCTGGGCTATTTCATTGTAGACATAAACCACCCGGAACTGAAGTTCCGGGCTCATAGCTAAAGTCCGTTAAAACGGACTTAGGACTTACGCAAAATCATGAAAAAACGAACCGCCATCGCGTAGCGTCTCCCCCTGGGAGAAGTACGCCAAGTACGCCAAGAAATAAGAGTTGCAGAGAGTTTTTGCGTAAGTCCTGGGACTATAACCTTTTCTCAGTCGTCTTTAGACGACTTTCGCTATTAGACTCAGAATTAATTCTGAGGCGGGCTAGATGCATTCGTGAGAGTTCCAAACAAAATCAATACTGCGTAGGTTTTGCCCAAAAACCTTAACCCGTGTAGGTTGGGTTGAGGAACGAAACCCAACATTTGGGGGGCTTTGTTGGGTTTCGCAGAGCCTCAACCCAACCTACGATTTTCCTTAAGAGAGCAGTGTCTCAAACAAAATTATTTTTGTCAATTAGTAATTTTGCTTAAAATTTATAGCCAGTGAGTGTATTAAGTTAACTTTTGTACGGAACTTGCGGGGCAAAAATAAATCAGGGGTATCAAGATTAAGCGTAAGCGCAGCCCAACCTAGGCATCGCTTGCCTAAAAATTGTGTTTCTCACCCCAATTTTGGCAAAATTTTAAGCATTATTACTTATTGATAAATGGTTAATGATTTTAACCTATCACTGATGGGCTAGATGAGAATGAAATAGCCCTCCAACATGAGCGCCCTAATTATGCAAGTTAAATGTGGAACAGGTTATGATATGGCGAATTCACATCTAATTACCAGCGCAAGATATAGCAGTGAGGGAAGATTTATGGGGCGTTGCAGTGGGTACTTCAGCAACCAGAACCACGTTCCCATTGGCATCTATAATCCATCCTTGGGCTTCTACAATTTGAGTAGGTTCATTGACAGAATTAACTTTCTGTGATTTTTCTTCTGTGTTTCGCTGTGCCTGAACAACCGCTCTTTTCTGAATACCGCCAGCACGATTCTGACTCTCTGGCTCCAGTGTGATCCAATCTGCCAGCACCGCATCATCAGCTATCAATGGCTGCGTGGGATCGGCTACTAGTCCTCCACGCCCAGTGGTAATAAATGAACTCCTTGCTATTCTTCCGCCAGAATCACAACCAGCAGCAATTTGCTGGGAAGCATCAACTAGATTTGTGGGTAATTGCACTAATCCTTTACTGGGGTCAACATCTGGTGAGTTGATTTGTACCGTGCCGTTTAATGAAGGGTTTTGTTGAGAAAATGCGGTGATGTCACTTGTTAGCAGCCTACTTGGGTCTAGTGGAGTTTTAGGGTTCAACAGGCTCTCTAGGTCTGCACGGGTGCGGGGCACAAAACCAAAGATTTTCTTAGCGGTGATTGTAATTTTACCACCAGAGCCAAAGTTGGCGTTGGCGGTGATATCGTTATTTTCAAAGGGAGCGGCGACAACAAAGCCGTTAAGTGCATTGATGGTGATATTACCGCCATCTCCATCACCCCCTGCGTTAGTGGATATTTGGCTGTTGCGGCGCATCAGTAACAAGTCCCGCACCTGGAGTGTAATATTACCACCCCGTCCTGAAGGACTAGTAGATATGAGTTGTCCCGCGTTGTCTAGAAGTATAGAATTAGCAGTTACGTTTAGTGCGCCTGGTGTTCCTGGGTTACTTACATCTCTTTGGTAGATTGCATTACCTGCAACTATAACACTCACACTAATTTGACCTCCATCGCGGACAATTAATTGTCCTGTGGAAATGTCAATTGTTCCCCCACTTCCATAGTTTAGAGTTGATGCCGACAAAATACTGGGGCGATTTGGTATTGGGCTTCCAGCTATCTCTACCGACTCCAAGGCTTTCACAGTTATATTCCCTCCTTTTCCTTCAGAGGGTATTACTTGTGAGTTTTGTAGCGTTCCACTCGATTCTGCTGTTAACCTAGCGCCATCTTTGATACGCAGTTTTCCAGTTGTGATTGTAATATCGCCCGCCTTTCCTTCACCAGCACTGATAGTAAAAAATCCAGTCAGAGTATTTGGCGAGCTAAGACTACCAATTAACTCCACGGACTCGGAAGCATCAACAATCAAATTTCCCGCTGCACCCTTATTTAGAGTAGAAGTACTTACTTGTGCGCGATCCTGAACAATTAATTTCCTTGTAGTAATTTGTATATTTTCTCCATGTTCGTTACCCCTAGTTTGACTTATCAAACTGACACCATTGCCAGTTAGTTCCACGGTCTTGGCTTGTACCTGAATACTACCACCACGACCAAATTTGTTACTAGCATCTACTTGAGACGGAATTTCAGAAGCATTAGCCCTTCGCCCGATTAGTCGAACGTTCTGGAAATTCTCGACATTTTTATATCCAAAGGACAAATCTTGGTTTGTTTGATTTAAATTTACCAAACTATTGGCAGTGACACTGGCTAACTCAATTCGTCCTGACACTGCTGTTAAATTTCCGCCTTCTAACGTTATATCACCACCTATAAGTGCCAAAGTTTTGCCTGGCTGCACTTGTAGACCCACAGGTTTACCTGAGATATTAGTTGTATTATCTCGACTAAGTGCTTGGGATTGATTGCGGATCGGCTCGGCAGTTGCCCCGAATTGTAACCCAATGGGAACACTTACTTTCAACAAGGGTATAGTTAGGGGATCTGTGGCGCTAAATTTAGTACCATCGGCAAAGTTCAGACTACTCGCTGTACTTGCCACAAATGAACCGCCGATGTTTAAAGAAGCATTGCGGCCAAAAATGATTCCGTTGGGATTAATTAAAAACAGGTTAGCTTTGTATTGAGCTTTAATGATGCCTTCGATATTAGAAAATGACTTCCCCGTTACTCGGCTAATAATGTTTTCAACACCTTGAGTATTTATAAACTCAGCAGTAGTTCCAGGAAGTACAGAAAAGTCTTTAAAACTGTGGAACAAATTGCTTCCTACTGTGGTTCCACCTTCAATATTTGTGGTATTACCTTGTGTTGTAACAAGAGAATTAGTGGATAGAGTACCATCAGGAATTATTGGGATTTGGGCAACAACACAATTAGTGGAGAAAGCTATTGCACCACCTGTTGCAACTCCTAATCTCTTACGCCAGATCCAAAGATTACCCATAGTGGATATTGCACCTTTCCGAATAAAGTAAAAGTTGCTAAATACTATAGCGTTTTCTGATCACATGAGGTACATCATAGCTTCCTCCTCGCTTGTGGGGAGAGGGTGGGGAGTGAGGTTCTTGTACTTCAGAAACGCTATATTATTCTTTTATTACTAAGAGGATGTTTGAAAAGTCCTCTTGTCGGTATCAAAAATTTTAGATCCCCCTAAATCCCCCGATAAGTTGGGGGACTTTGATTCCGGTTCCCCCCTTAAAAAAGGGGGGTTAGGGGGGATCAACAAGTACCTAAAATCACAGCAAACTACTTTTCAAACATCCTCTAATAAGCTAAGAAGATAACAGACACTAATTTTACAATATGTTAACGATTAATCCGTGCAATCAACCATTTTTCCTTCTTTCTCTGACCAACAAGTGGAAGCTGACATACTGAAAATATTGCTTGGAAGTGATTCTAAAAAATTCTGTATTTGTTGACGTTCATTGCCCTCATTAGATTGGAGTTTAGTTATATAGAATATATACTGAAATTTCAGAAATTCTTCCGTTGATATACCATACTTTTCGAGTATTTTTCTGAAGTTAGCTTTGTTCAGACTTTCACGTATTTCCTGCTGAATCTCGTCTTGTAACTGCTGTAATGTTTCAGCATCTATGGATGTTGGCTTTACTGTTTTAAATTCCATAATTTTTGCTCTCCTCGTACGTTGGTAGATGTGTGAACTTATCTTGTGATGTACTAAGTTAACGTGAATTTGATTAGTACACTCTGGTAACGAAAGAATCAACGATACAGAGTCTAGAGTGGCACGAAAGCATTATTTTTTTAAAGCTCTTGCAAACTCCCATAATTATGATTTCAGCTTGGCTAGTAATAATTATGCATTGTTTAACAAAACTTCATAGAAATGCGCGGGATGTGGGAAACTCAGCTTTTTAAAGCTGGGAGGGGAGCGACACGAGGGATTTTAAGACGCTCGCGGACTCGCTTGCCGCCGGCGCTATCCCCGTGGTATATAAATATATTTTTTTAGCTTAAACAAAAAGAAGCCTCTCACCTCCCTTTGGGTAGGTGACGAGATGAATTTTTGGGCAATGACGAATTGACCTACAACCAATTCAATCCGCAGGATTGAATTGGTTGTAGGTCGATAAGGAATTGCCATTTTCTGTGTTTGGCAACGAGTCAATGAGCTCATCAATGACCTGAGTCATGGTTTTATCTGCGTAAATGGCATAATTTTGAAGCTTATTAAACCGCCGTTCTGACATTCTCAACCTTAATTGTTTGTTTTTCATTCTGGTTACACAATGGATACATATTATGTTATCCTGTATTCAGGTCGAAAAACAACAAAGGGCAAAATGAAAATTTCATACCAATATAAGATTGAACCAAATAAAGAGCAATCAGAAAAAATTGATAAAACGCTTGAAATGCTGAGGTATCAGTATAACTATCTGCTTGCTCAAAGGTTTGATTGGTACGAGATGAACCGATGCCCTATTGATAGATGCCCATTAATTTGTCATTTACCAGAATTAAAAGAGCAACCCAACTATTACAATCAAAAAGCCTCTCTAGTTCAACTCAAAATAGATAGACCTTGGTACAAAGATATCCACTCTCAGGTGTTGCAAGAAGTTCCTAAGAAAGTTGAGATAACCTTTGACAGATGGTTGAAGGGTGACGTTAATGGGAAAAAATCTGGTAGACCTAGATTCAAGAGCAAAGGGCAATACAAAACATTTACATATTCCCAATTTAAGAGACATCATTTTGTCAACAATAGGATAACGCTCTCAAAGATTGGGGATGTTAAGGTGATTGTTCATCGTCCAATACCAGACGGGTTTGACATAAAAACTGTATCTGTAACCAAAAAAGCAGATGGCTACTATGTGACCCTTAGCCTTGACGACAAAACAGTTCCAACTATTAAACCTGATTTTAATCCTGATAATATTGTCGGTATTGATGTTGGGCTGATAGATTTCTATGTTGCCTCTGATAATACCAGAATTACTGCACCAAAACATCTACGTAGAGCGGAACGCAAACTAAAGTCAGCACAGCGAAAAGTATCAAGACGCAAAAAGGGTTCTAACAGACGCAAGAAAGCTATTCAAATATTAGGTAAGCAACACAAAAAAGTCGCTGATACTAGAAAAGATTTCCATTTCAAAACTGCTAACAACTTACTCAAAAAATATGATGTTGTTGCAGCAGAAAAACTGAATATCAAAGGACTGGTTAAAACACGATTGGCTAAAAGTGTAAACGACGCTGGTTGGGGACAATTTATTTCGATACTTTCAAACAAAGCCGAAAATGCTGGTTTAAAAGTAATAGCTATAAATCCAAACGGCACAAGCCAAGAATGTTCTAGTTGCGGTCATAAAGTTAAAAAGCTGCTATCTCAAAGAATGCACAATTGTCCTAATTGTAAGGTCACTCTGTGCCGTGATTTGAACGCATCTCTTAATATAAAGGCGCGTGGGACACACGCCCTCAAAGCTCAATTAATGTCTTTATAGAAGAGTCATTGAGAAGCACTCACTCACCCGAAGGGGAGTGTGGGAGTATGTCACTCCACAGCAAATCCTGATAATTGACGCATTTTGGGAGTATGAAAACCAATCACAATATCTTGTTTATCTATACCCATTTCCATCAGTTCTAAAGCAATATCCGCCTCCGTTGTATTTTGTTGAATCCAAATTTTATTATTCTTGATATCTATGTGCATTATTGGCCCATAAATCCGCTTTTGATTGTTCCATCCAACGCTAATAATTTGATAATGGTCATGTTCTGTATCAAAAATCTGTTCCACTTCTACATCTCCATAACTAGGCTTGGACTGGAGATATTTAGTTAAGAGTTGCCTAATTTTTGTCCGATATTCATTTAATTTGTCCATTGTTCTATTACCTCCGTTTCCACATTGTAAATAATCAGCTTTAACTACAGTTTGAATAAAAGACAAGTTAAAGAAGTCATTATAATGCCAATGGTATAACTAAATACAAGGTTGTATTTGGATCTTCAGCACGCAACGCTGTCCTATAATTAACAGGGCTATTTCATTCTCATCTAGCCCGCCTCAGAATGAATTCTGAGTCTAATAGCGAAAGTCGTCTAAAGACGACTGAGACTCATGTTATAGTCCGTTTTAACGGACTTTAGCTATGAGCCAGGAACTTCAGTTCCGGGTGGTTTATGGAAAAAGTGAAGGTTCAAAACCTCGCCCGCAAGTGGCGCGTTCGCGCTAGCGTCTCGTCAGAGAAAAAATCCGCATCATCGCAAGGTAGGTTGAAACCCCACCCTTAGTGGGTGGCTTAATTCAATTACGAATTACGAACTTGTACTGAGCGTAGCCGAAGTATCACGAACTTGTGCCGAGCGAAGTCGAGGTATTACGAATTATTTTCATGTCTAGGCTGAAATAGCCCTGCCATAATTCATAAATTGTCCTAGTGCGATTTAAATCTAGAGTTTTTAGATTATCCGTCTAACTACAAGACAATACAATACTACAATGCCAAATAGCGATCGCTTGGATAAAGGTGATTACGAAATCAGCGATACTAATTCTTAATCCCTGTCGCAGCAATACCTTGAATAAACTGACGCTGACCGATGAGAAATAAGACCATCACTGGAACAGTCGCGATAGTCACCGCCGCCATCATCAAAGGCCAATTATTCGTAAATTGCTCTTGAAACTCAGCCAACGCCAGTTGTACTGTTCTTAATTCCGGTCGTGTCGTAAATACCAAAGGCTTAAATAAATCATTCCACTCACCGATGAAGGTGAACAAAAACAGCGTCACCAAGGCCGGACGCGCTAAAGGTAACATCACCCGCCACAAAATTTGCAGTCGGTTCGCCCCATCGACGGCGGCGGCTTCCTCTAACTCCACCGGAATTGTCTGGAAATACTGACGTAACAAGAAAATCCCAAAGCCGTTGACCGCAGTGGGTAGAATCAGGGCCCCATAGGTATTTATCAGGTGTCCCCACTTCAAAATCAAAAAGATGGGAATCACCAATAACTGAAAGGGAATTACCAAAGTTGCTAAGACCACCAATAGCAGTGCTTGGCGTCCTCGAAACTTCAGCCGTGCTAGGGCGTAACCAGCCAAAGCAGAAGTGACAATCTGAAACGCCGTCACAGCGATCGCTACCAAGGTAGAATTAGCAAACGCCAGTAAAAATTTTCCTTGTTGCCATGCAACGCGATAATTAGCTAAAGACCACTTATTTTTGGACAAATTTTCCAGGCTGGCAACCGTCGGTGCAAAGGAGGTGAGAAAGACCACAAATAGCGGTAGTAGAACGATAAATGCCCCTAGCAGTAACACTACTAGGCTCAAAACATCGCCAGATTTCAGACTCGGGTTTGGTTTGGACATAACTTGAGCTGCATTGCATTTATTTTGCTAGTACTAGAGCATCGCCCCCAGCAACAGTTAATCTATAAACATAGTTACTTGTTAAGTTAAATTAAACCACAGTGATTATTACCCTCTGTTCATAAGGTAAATTGAATCCTGGTGTCAAATAATTCTTCCTTTACAGGAGTAAACATACCATGCAGCAGCTTGCAGACCAATTTAAAGAATTAGATTTCAAGAGCGAAACATACAAAGATGCTTATAGCCGGATTAATGCCATCGTCATTGAAGGGGAACAAGAAGCACATGAGAATTACATCACCCTAGCCCAACTTCTACCAGAATCTCATGATGAACTAATTCGCCTTTCCAAGATGGAAAGCCGCCACAAAAAAGGATTTGAAGCTTGTGGACGCAATTTGGATGTAACCCCAGATTTGCAATTTGCCAAGGAGTTTTTCTCTGGACTACACCAAAATTTCCAAACAGCGGCCGCATCAGGCAAAGTTGTTACTTGCTTGTTGATTCAGTCTCTAATTATTGAATGTTTTGCGATCGCAGCATACAACATTTACATCCCGGTCGCCGACGCTTTTGCCCGTAAAATCACGGAGGGTGTAGTCAAAGAAGAATATAGCCACCTCAACTTTGGAGAAGTTTGGTTGAAAGAACACTTTACAGAATCGAAAGCGGAACTAGAACAAGCAAACCGCCAGAATCTGCCCATCGTCTGGAAAATGCTTAACAAAGTAGAGGGAGATGCTCACACAATGGCAATGGAAAAAGATGCTTTGGTAGAAGACTTTATGATTCAGTACGGTGAAGCATTAAGTAACATCGGTTTTACGACTCGTGATATTATGCGCCTGTCAGCCTACGGACTCATAGCCGCCTAGAAAAGTGTCGAATAACAAGTGCCGAGGAGCCAGTGCCTTGGGCGCCTCTGCCGACTTGTTAGCGTAGCCCCTCCCAACAGGAGAAGCAACTGGCGTTACTGAGTAATTGAAATTCATAACTCAGAACTCCTAACTCCCAACTCTACTAAATTCCACGCCTCACGACAGCATAGCCTAATAATCACTACATGTTTGGTCTAATTGGACATCTGACTAGTTTAGAACACGCTCAAGCGGTAGCTCAAGAATTGGGATACCCAGAATATGCCGACCAAGGGCTAGACTTTTGGTGTAGCGCCCCGCCGCAAATTGTTGATAGCATTATTGTCACCAGTATAACTGGGCAAAAAATTGAAGGACGATATGTAGAATCTTGCTTTTTGCCGGAGATGCTAGCTACCCGTCGCATCAAAGCCGCAACGCGCAAAATCCTCAACGCCATGGCCCATGCACAGAAGCATGGCATTAACATTACAGCTTTAGGCGGATTTTCCTCAATTATTTTTGAAAACTTTAAGTTAGAGCAGTTTAGCCAAGTCCGCAACATTAAACTAGAGTTTGAACGCTTCACCACAGGAAACACCCATACTGCCTACATTATTTGTAAGCAGGTGGAAGAAGCGTCAAAACAACTGGGAATTGATCTATCAAAGGCGACTGTTGCAATATGTGGAGCAACTGGGGATATTGGTAGTGCAGTTACACGGTGGCTAGATGCGAAAACAGATGTCCAAGAACTTTTGTTGATCGCCCGCGATCAAGAACGCCTCAGAGAGTTGCAAGGCGAACTGGGCCGGGGAAAAATCATGGGTTTAACAGAAGCCCTCCCTCAAGCTGATGTTGTAGTTTGGGTTGCCAGTATGCCCAAAGGCGTGGAAATTGACCCTACCACTTTGAAACAACCCTGTTTGTTGATTGATGGTGGCTATCCTAAAAACTTAGCAACGAAAATTCAACATCCTGGTGTGTACGTGTTAAATGGTGGAATTGTAGAGCATTCCCTGGATATTGACTGGAAAATTATGAAAATCGTCAATATGGACGTGCCAGCCCGCCAGTTGTTTGCTTGTTTTGCGGAATCAATGCTGCTGGAATTTGAGAAGTTATACACGAACTTTTCGTGGGGACGCAATCAGATTACCGTAGACAAAATGGAGCAGATTGGTCGGGTGTCAGTAAAACATGGATTTAGACCACTGCTAGTTTAGTCATTGGTCATTGGTCATTGGTCATTAGTCATTGGTCATTGGTCATTAGTCATTGGTCATTAGTCATTGGTCATTGGTCATTGGTCATTGGTCATTGGTCATTTATTATTTGCAAATGACAAAGGACAACTGACAAATGACAAATGACAAAGGACAACTGACAAATGACAAATGACAAAGGATACATAACTCATAACTCCTAATTCATAAACCCTACGATGGCAACTACCGAGCGTAAACCGCTACTGTTGGATTTTGAAAAACCCTTAGCAGAACTCGCAACGCGAATTGATCAAATTCGGCAACTTGCAGAAGAAAATGGCGTCGATGTTTCTGGTCAAATTCGTCAACTAGAAGCACGCGCCATGCAACTGCGTGAGGAAATTTTCAGTAGTCTATCCCCGTCCCAGCGATTGCAAGTCGCTCGTCATCCGCGTCGCCCTAGTACTCTCGATTACATTCAAGCTATTAGTGATGAATGGATGGAATTGCATGGCGATCGCTGTGGTGGTGACGATCCGGCTTTAGTTGGTGGTGTCGGTCGTCTGAGTGGACAACCTGTGGTGATGTTAGGTCATCAAAAAGGTCGCGATACTAAAGACAATATTGCCCGTAACTTTGGAATGCCTTACCCTGGCGGCTACCGCAAAGCCATGCGGTTGATGGAACACGCCAACAAGTTTAGTATGCCAATACTAACTTTTATCGACACGCCAGGAGCTTGGTCTGGGGTAGAAGCAGAACACCAAGGTCAAGGAGAAGCGATCGCCTACAACTTGCGGGAAATGTTTTGCTTAGATGTGCCAATTATCTGCACAGTTATTGGTGAAGGTGGTTCTGGTGGCGCACTCGGTATCGGCGTAGGCGATCGCCTACTCATGTTTGAACACTCCGTTTATACCGTCGCCACCCCCGAAGCTTGTGCCGCCATTTTATGGAAAGATGCTGGTAAGGCTCCCCAAGCAGCCGTTGCTCTGAAAATTATTTCCCACGACTTGAAAAAGTTGGGAATTATCGACCAAATACTCCCTGAACCCACTGGTGGCGCTCATTCTGATCCTTTAAAAGCCGCTACCATTCTCAAGCAAGTCCTCCTAGAAAATTTGGACGAACTCAACCGTTTAACCGCTCCAGAACGCCGCCAACTGCGCTATGAAAAGTTCCGCAAAATTGGTGTTTTTACAGAAGTTGCCCACTAACAGAACTGCATAATGATTGATTAGCCAAGCAGCAATGCTATAATTGCCTATGTGCTTAAAGATTTTTAACAATCTAGCCATAGGCATTTGCTTGTTTAGTAAATCTACTCAATTTGATTGAGTGGGTTTTGTATTATTAAGTAATTTAATTTTAGTGGACAGCGTGGTTTTCCAGGCAATGATTCGTTGTGTTCACTGATACTCACAATATGCCCACTATTGGATTGGATCATAGCACTTGCTTGATGGAAATCATCAGATTTTTAGATTGCTTTAATCTATCCAAACCAAGAAGTGTGGATAATTGGGTGGTAATAGCCTTTGGGAACTGCCAAAAAATTGGGAGACACCATGAGTGTTAAGCAAAAACGACGCGCCCTGATTACTGGGGCAACTAGTGGAATTGGGAAAGCAACGGCTTTAGCCTTTGCCAAAGCAGGAATAGATGTCGCCCTAGTCAGCCGTTCTTTAGATAAATTGGAGGCGGTAAGAGAAGCAGTCGAGCATACTGGGGTGGAAGCAAAAGCTTACGCTGTCGATTTAGCGCAGATCTCCGAAGTAAAAGACAAGATCCAAGCGATCGCTCTTGACTTTGGTGATCTAGACATTCTGGTAAACAATGCTGGCATGGGCTATACAGGCACTTTGAGCGAAACCCCCCTAGAAGAATGGCAGCAGGTAATTGACTTGAATCTCACCAGCGTGTTTCAGTGCATCGTGGGGATTTTACCTTCAATGCGCGATCGGGGCACAGGCACAATAATCAACATCGGCTCAATTGCCGCCAAGCAACCCTTTCCAGGTTGGGGAGCATACAGTGTCAGCAAAGCTGGTTTGATAGCCCTCTCTCAAACCCTGGCACAAGAAGAACGCAATCATGGCATTCGTGTCACAGCTATTTGTCCTGGCGCAGTCAATACCGAACTTTGGGATACAGAGACAGTCCACATCAACTTAGACCGTTCCAAAATGTTAACTCCGGAAATTGTGGCTCAGTCAATACTTTACACAGTTCTGTTACCACAACAGGCAGTTATTGATGAATTGACCCTGATGCCTAGTGCTGGCGCACTCTAATTGCAGAGTTAGGAGTTAGGAGTTAAAAATTCTAACTCCTAACTCCTAACTCCTAACTCCTAACTAAATTCAAACCATAACGAAGACCGAATCATGACTATTGCTAGTTCCAACGGTTCCAATTGTTCTCAATCGCCTCTGATTCCCGACTTGGCAGAAGCCATAACTCCTAGACCCGATCGCAATACTCATAACGGGCGACAAGCGGATGTGTTACCGCCAACAGAGGAACAGATGGAGGAAATGAAGGAGGCCGTGCGGACACTAATATTGGGCGTTGGCGAAGACCCCGAACGCGAAGGACTCCTCAAAACACCCAAGCGAGTGGCCGAGGCCATGCGGTTTCTTACCAGTGGTTACAACCAATCCCTTGAAGAACTCGTTAACGATGCCATCTTTGATGAAGGGCATAACGAGATGGTACTAGTTAGAGATATTAATTTCTTTAGTCTGTGCGAACACCATATGTTGCCATTTATGGGTAGAGCGCACGTCGCTTATATCCCCAAGCAAAAAGTTGTAGGACTGAGTAAGCTGGCCCGCATTGTTGAGATGTATTCCCGTCGCTTGCAAGTACAGGAGAGATTAACCCGCCAAATTGCCGAAGCAGTTCAGACCATTTTGGAACCTCAAGGTGTCGCCGTAGTGATGGAAGCTAGCCATATGTGCATGGTCATGCGGGGCGTTCAGAAACCAGGTTCTTGGACTGTCACTAGCGCGATGGTTGGTCTGTTCCAAGAAGAACACAAAACCCGCGAAGAATTTTTTAACTTGATTCGCCATCAAGGGGCATTCTTTTAACAGTGAACAGTGAACAGTGAACAGTAAACAGTTTTTAATATTTGTAGGTTGGGTTGAGCGCAATGCGAAACCCAACAAACCCCGATCTTCGGTTGGGTTTCGTTCCTCAAACGCCACGTGCTTCAAGTCGGGGAACCCGCCCAACGCAGTGGCTCCCCAACCTACACATTTTTTATTTTTTTGCCAAAACCTACGCAGTATTGGGGCATGGGGCATAAGCAATAGGGAATGGGTTATTCTCCTCATCTCCCTCATCTCCCTCATCTCCCCCATCTCCCCCAACTCCCCAATTTCTCAAACAACTTGGCAACTTTATCTAAATCCTTGTCTCCAGGTGTCCGTTCTACACCACTAGATAAATCAATGCCGCTAGGATTAACCTGACTTAGGGCTTCTAAAATATTATCGGCTGTTAATCCCCCAGCTAAAAACCAAGGGCAAGTGGGGCTGAATTGTTCTAGCATTGTCCAATCTAAAGTTTTGCCTGTACCACCCAGTTGTTGGGGATGGTAGGCATCAAGTAGCAAAGTATCCACATATTTTGTGTAATCAATCGCTGTGTCAAGATGCTCAAGACTGTGAATTCTCAGTGCTTTAATAATTTCGACATTGGATAAAGATTGACGTAACTGGGAGCAAAAATCTGGTGATTCATCTCCGTGTAACTGGACGCCAGTTAACCCAGAATCAACAACTATCTGACTGATTTCGGAGATACTAGCGTTGGCAAAAACACCAATTGTATCAATATTGACTGGAAGTTCTGCCACTGCTGCCCGAATTTGGGATGTAGTCACGTAACGAGGTGAGGTTGGCACACAAATAAATCCGAGTGCCGTTGCGCCCAGAGAGGCGATCGCTATAGACTGCTGTGGTTGAGTGATGCCGCAAATTTTAACGCGCATGAAAATATAACAAAAAATATAACAAAAAAGTCTAAACTATCTCAAAAACTTTTGGGCCTTGTAATTTTATAATCTTGAGGTCTACGATTAACTTTCTGTTTAGGAGACAAAAGCTTGATTTCCTCTATTTTACTAGCAGTAGCTGCATCTGTTCCCCCAACACCCGTGTGGAATCCTATGGTAGCGATCATCATCAGCGTCAGCAGCTTAGTCATGGTTTTACTAAGTACTAGGATTGAAAAACCCCTAGTTGGCCCCAAGTTCCCGATTCTGCCGATTAGTATTCCAACATTCGCTGCTGCTATGGCTTTTGGTCATATTATTGGCATTGGCATCGTTTTAGGGCTGACTAACATCGGTCGTTTGTAGTTTTGCAATGACTCCGGCATTACTTGTAATGCCGCGATCAATACGAAACTCGTAACATACTCCTACACTGACTGCAAGCAGTACAGTGTAGGCTTCTCACCCAATCCGGCTATTGCTGTGCGTAGGCGAGTAGCTCTATTCAACAGACGTAGCAGTGCTATGTCAAAACAATTCTTTTTCACCAGATGACGAATACTTCGGCTTACTTCGACTACGCTCAGTACAAGTCGCTCAGTACAAGTGACTAAGTAAGTCGGCAAGAATAAACCAAACTATATTACAAAACGTAAATACACCTTAAACCCTTATAAATGACCAAGGACAAATGACAAATGACAGCCTTAGCCAGTTAGCTTCAATTGCGTCGCTCTACTTAAGGACAAATGACAGCCATCATCAGTTATCTTTAATTGCGCCCACTTACTTGCCCAATGCCCAATGCCCAACAGGCATTAATTGTCTATTCTAGAAATAAGAGCATTTCGGAACTCGGCACTACCGAATTGATGCTCAGAAATATACGTGTACGTATATACGTACTTATTGCAGTATAGAAACTACTGGCGATATCTAGTTTTAGGACAGTGTAATGCAAACAAATTGGAAAATTGGGACTTTATTTGGAATTCCCCTGTTTTTAGACCCGTTATGGTTTGTGGTTTTAGCGTTGGCAACCCTCAACTTTGGGGTAGCTTATCAGGAATGGGGGACTGTTATAGCTTGGAGTGCTGGAATAGTTATGGCACTGCTGCTATTTAGTTCGGTGTTGTTGCATGAGTTGGGGCATAGCTTGGTAGCCCGATCGCAAGGCATTAAAGTTAATTCAATTACCCTATTTTTATTTGGCGGTATCGCTGCTATTGAAGAAGAATCTAAAACTCCTTTCAAAGCTTTTCAAGTAGCGATCGCTGGCCCATTGGTGAGTATCATCCTATTTTTCCTGCTGAGTCTGGTAACTATCGTGATCCCTGATACTAGCTACCTCCGTGTAATGGTTGGAGATTTGGCGAGAATTAACTTGGTAGTGGCTCTATTTAACCTGATTCCCGGCTTACCCCTAGATGGAGGGCAAGTGTTAAAAGCAGCACTATGGCAAATCACAGGGAATCGTTTTCAAGCCGTACACTGGGCTGCAAGGGCTGGGCAAATTTTGGGTTACAGTGGGATCGCTTTCGGATTTGTTGTAGATTTTTTCACCAGAGAGTTAGTACTTGGTTTGTGGATTGCCCTGTTAGGTTGGTTTGCTGTCCGCAACGCCAACACCTATGACAACGTGACTACATTGCAAGAAAGCTTGCTGAAGGTGGTGGCGGCTGATGCCATGACTCGTGATTTTCGCGTCATTGATGCTGACCAGACATTGCGTTCCTTTGCCGATTTATACCTGTTGGAAAGCACTCCCTCACAGGTTTATTTTGCTGCTTCTGATGGACGTTACCGGGGTCTAGTTTCCATTGACGATTTTCGTTTAACCCAAAGGAGTGAATGGGAAACCGAAACTTTACACAGCATTGTGCATCCCCTGACAGAAATACCTACTGTTGCAGAATCAACATCCATAGCTGAGGTAATTAATAAGCTGGAAAATGAACAGTTACCTCGAATTACCGTACTTTCTCCGGCTGGTGCTGTCGCTGGTGTAATTGACCGGGGAGATATTGTAAGGGCGTTGGCACAAAAGTTAAATTTGCGAATAACGGATGCAGAAATTAAACGGATAAAGGAAGAAGGAATTTATTCACCTGGGTTGCAACTAGCAGCAATAGCGAAGTCAATTGCAAATTAACCGTCATACCTTTGTTACAGAGATGGCGATCGCTTTTACCCCAATCTAGTTGTTGGGATTTGTAGGAGTTGATGGTAGATTGTTACACAGATGGCGATCGCTCTGATTAGGGTTATTCTGCAAATACTCACGCAGGCGATCGCAACCTCTGGTGAGCAGTTTGTCTAATTTACCAATTTCCCACAACTTAGCCGTGCCGTCCTCGCTAATGGTAGCCACCATACTACTATCGGGGCTTAAAATGACACTTTTGATTTTGTGGTCAGAGGCTTGAATTCCTCCCATTTTGCTTCCATCCATATACCACAAGCTGACAGTACCGTCTTCTTGTACAAAGGCGGCTAAATTCCCATCATTATTAGTACTGATATTGGAAAATTCTCCGATTCCAAGAAGACGGGGAATAGTTTGTAGTTGTTTTCCTGATTTGAGATCCAACAGTACGATACTTCTGTAAGCTTTACTTAGTTGCTCTATACCAGCTAACAGGATTTGACCGTCTGGTTTCCAAACCACATTGTTAATACTAATAGTTTCAGCATAAGGAAATGAATTCTTATCTGGTTTGACTGAGGACACATCCAACAAATATACTACTTTGTTATTATTGTCATTTCCAGTAACTGCTAGTTTCTTGCCATCAGGACTAAAACTCAGGTTACTGCTAGAGTCATATTCTCCAGGAAATTCTCTGTATTGCTGACTCGATAAATCTAATATACCCACAGTTCCTTGTTGACTTAGGGTTGCCAGCTGCTTGCCATTGCGACTAAAACGCAGGCTATTGAAGACAGGGAATTGACTGTTAAACTGCTTTACTGGGTTGCCAGATAAATCTAATAAGTGGACAACTCTATCTACTGCTTGAGTTGCTATCAGCTTGCCATCCCGACTAAATGTGATACTGTTGATTTTTTCTGGAAGTTTTTCTAATTGACTTGGCTGTTGTTCTTCCAGACTCCAAAGACGGAGAGTGCCATCAGCGCTGGCAGTAGCGAGAACTTTACCATCGGAGCGAAAATTGAAATTGGCGATTTGACCTGTATGTCCTTTGAGTTCACTAATTATACCGCTGTCTAAATCTTTCAAGCGTATAGTACCGTCATTAAATCCTGCCGCAGCCACCTTTTTACCATCTTGGCTAAAATTAATATCGATGTTCTGACCTAACAACTGTTGCAAGTAGTTTTGCCGCCATTGCCACAAATAACTTTCACTACCCACGGTGCTTCTACCTCCTCCGTAGATAATTGCTATTTCCTCACTATTGGGACTAAGGATTACTTGATCGAGCGTTACTGGAAACTGCTGGTTGATTTTACTTAACTCTTGAAAATAGGAGTTAAACACGCTGACGCTTTTACCATCTGGAGTCTTAGTAACTAACAATAACTCACCATCTGGTTGGAAACCAGCAGTCATTATAATATTGTTTGGAGGTACTTGTAATTCCTGATATTGGTTGCTAGTGAAATTCCACAAACTGGCAAGGCCGTCATCTCGAACGCTAACAATTTCACTGCCATCCTGGTTAAAACTAAGGCTTGTAATCGCACATGAATTGAAACTAGAAATCTCATTTGGATCTTCGCATTCATGTCCTTGTAATACTGTTGCCTGCTGTTGATTTTGCCAATCCCAAAATAGGATAGTACCCTTGTTTGTGCCAATAGCAAGTTGGCTACCATCGGGACTAAAAATTACCTGTGTAACTAAGTATTGATTTCCTGGTAACTCGGCTAACTTTTTGGCTTGTTTGTCCCATACTCTGACAGTGCCATCATTTTCAGTACTAACTACCAGTAGCCTACGCCTACCGTCTTTTTCCCAAAAAATACTTTGAACACCACTAGGAAACCCTTCTTGTCTGTTGTATTCTTTGACTGTATAAACTGCCTTTCGTAAGGTTCTAATTACTTGAAGTTGTTCATCTTCTTTTGGCGGTGGTACTTTCAACAGCCACCGATTCTTAAGGGATTCTCCAGCTGATAAACTATTGAGCAAGGCATCTAAAATCGGTTCATTTGAACGTAAGTCGGCATCTGCCAATTCCTTCTCACTCAGCATTTGATTTATCGTTGCTTGTCTAAGATTAATTAATGCCCAAACAGTCAATCCGCTTAAACCCAGCATGATTGCGATCGCAATTCGCCATCGCCAACTAATATTCCGGCGTTTCTGTAAAACACTTCGTTGGACAAATTCTGTTTCTAACTGATTAAACCAATTATCATGAGACTGAAGTTCCTGATTCAATACATCAAGATAAGGATTACTATTCCAAAGAAACTGTATAGGTTTCTCTCTCAAAACCTGTTGTTGATTCTGTCTTTGCTGCAATCCTTGAACAAGCCGAGTATTGATTTTACTAAATAAGTTTTCAGCGATGTATAACCTGCGATCTAACCAATCAATTACAGTTTCAGCTTGATAGAGCAAACCTGATGGCTGTTTTTTACTGGCGACACTTTCCCACTCTTCGGCAGCTGCTGTTAGCCGCCGTTGTAAAATTATGTCTTCTTCTTTTTTCCACTTGAGTAATTTATCCCATCCCTGCACCAAAGCATCATGAGCAGGCTCTACATAGGCTTCGCCTTGAGAATTAGAACCCTCAACAATTAAGCGGGCTTGAGAAAAACGTTTGATGACTGTTTGCACGCGATCGCTTTCTTCTTGATCAGGGTAAATTAGTTCAGACTTGGGAACCTGTCGCCTTGCTAAGTCGCCACCCTGCAATGAAATCATCCGCAGCATCACCTGACGCACTGTGTTTTGATATGCGGGGTATGAAGCAACTAGTTGATCGTATTCTTGGTTAGCACGTTTGGTTAGAGAACCAACTACTCTTCCCAACTCTTCGTAATCTTCCTTTTTTAGGGCGCGGTTGTCCCTTCGCTCCTCTAAATATTTCAGGTACAATTCGCTAAGAGTAAAAGAAAGCAAGGGTAAAGCACCTGGCATTTGTACGACTTCGTTGATTAGTTCATCCACCAAACTGGGAGGGTCGAAATATACCACTTTTTCTAACGCTGGTTTCTCAATTACTTCCCGGAATTCATCTTGGGTCATTGGTGGGACGACAAATCGGGTATGATCATTCCAAAAGTCTTTGAGTATAGAGCTTTGAAACTGAGCCTCAAAGTCGAGTCGCACAGTGATAACTACATGGATCTTGTTGGGATATTTAGCGATCGCATTTTTAATCAATTTCTGAAATTGCTCTCGTTGTTCGTCACTTTTACACAGAGTTATCAACTCTTCAAACTGATCAACTGCTAGCAATAGCTTAATCTGGGGATTAATCTTGCTTACGATATTTGCTAAAGCTTGCTCGTCTTTTACCAATTGTGAAGTAGTAATTGTATTTGCAATTGGTAAACACACCTGTGCTAAAGCCTGCAAAGGACTTTCCCCTGGACGCATGGGATCTAAAATCTGAAACTTATGCTCCTGGGAATGACGCAGACGGTGTAACAAGCCGGCTTTCATTAAGCTGGATTTACCCGTTCCAGATGCACCTAAAACTAATGTCAATGGTTGTTGGTTAGCAACTGCTTTTTGGTATAGCTTTTCAATCAGATTCTCTCTACCAAAAAACAAGTTATTGTCTTTTTCGTCATAGGATTGCAATCCTCGATAAGGATTATTTTCTCTTGTTAGTGGTGGTGCATCCTCTAATTTATCTCGGTCAAAATTAGGTAACAGAAAGATGAATTCCCCTTTGTCATGTTTTCTGAGTGGACACAGACTTGGAGTTTGCCGCTTGTAGTGCTTTTCTGTGACAACTTCAACCTGATCTCGCAGATATGAATAAAGTTCCGTTGCTGTGATAATGCCATCATCATTGGAGTCAGCCTTTTTGTCAGTTCCGCATAGGGCATCAAAAAGAGCTTTGGCAAAGGGAGAGTGAACCTCATTACCTTCTTTTACTTCCCCCCGCATCCCCAAAGAATCCAAGGCTTTTTGATCATCAGCTGCGGAAGTAATTACTTGCCAAGCTGCATCGCTGATAAAGCGATCGTAGCGTTCTTTATAGACTGTGATTTTGGGCAAAATCTCTCGCTTAAGACTTGCCCAACGAAAAGCGCCTGCAAAACAACAATCGAGAATTGCTAACAGATGCCGACAAGAAAGTGCATTTAGGGCATCATGTAACTCCTGCATCGGCAAGTAGGTACTACTATCTCCTAATGTGGCATCTTGCGGAATCAAATAACCTACTGGCCCCTCTTGATTTTCTAGAGCTTCTAAAGCGATACCATGCCCAGCAAAATAGAAGAGGATGCGATCGCTCTCGGTAACTACCACTTTTTCGTTGTCAAAAGCTATTTGTCCTTGTTTGAAGTCTTCAATCAGTTCTTTGAGTTTGCTAAGGGTAACACGTTTATTCAATAGCAACTGGACTTCATATTTATTTTGTGCTTGATATTGCTCTTTGAGATTCTGATGTTGCTTTTGGAGAATTTGAGCAAGTTTGTGAGCATCAGGAACGGCTGTTTCTAACTCTCTAATCCCATTCACATAGTCATTGATACCGATAATAATCGCAAAATTACGGTTGAACTTATGTTTAGACATTAGTACGCCTCATCTCAGGGCTATTTCATTCTAGACAGAAACCACCCGGAACTGAACTTCCTGGCTCATAGCTAAAGTACGTTTTAAGACTATAAGCCAATACACTTGGGTTAAGCATTTCCTCCTTCTCTCTTCTCTCTTCTCTCTGTGTTCTCTGCGCCTCTGTGGTTCGTAAAAAAAAGAGTTTCAGCCCTATTGAAGCAGGAATCGCGTGACTTCTAGTCATGCGAGGTTCAATCTTCCCTCAATTTAACGGGAGGTTAGGGGGCAATACTGCTCGGTTAAGCCCAAAAACCTTAACCCGTGTAGGAACGAAACCCAACATTTGGGGGGATCTGTTGGGTTTCGTTCCTCAACCCAACCTACGATTTTCCAAAAACTACGCAGTATTGGGTTAGGGGGGATCAACAAATGCCTAAAATCACAGTCAAATACTTTTCAAACATCCTCTAAGGGACGTACAGTGGTAATGGTAATTTCCTGTGCATACCAATCGTCAGACTTCGCTGTACTTTTGGCTTTGATTTCACGATTTTGAGTTCGATTCATCAAACGGTCAAGGCTACTTTGATTTGTAGATTCTAAATCTCTTGTGGCAGGTGGACGAGGAGCATCAAGTTTATTTTGAGTCAGCAATCTAGCATCAAATTCCTCGTTACTGACAATCAATTTAATCATGTCTTTGTACTCAGTAATTCCCTGTGACCACAACTCGTCTGGGACTTCGAGTATCAAGTCTTCGCCACTTAAAGCCCAGGCTTCTTCTCCTGCATTCAACTTAATGCTACCTGCTTCAAAAAATGGGGCGCTAATAGCGAAACTGTCTGAAAGATTGACTAAGCCAAAGTAAAGTGGGTTCTGACTTCTATTAGTAAGTTTCAGTTTAAATTCCGGATTTTGCCACCTACCATCCCTATAGGTGTACTGCAAACGCATCTGTTGCAATTGAGATGATTTTTCATTTTCAAAGATGAGTTTCATCTCTACATCATCGGCTCTAATCTTAGTTGGTGGATTTGAGAGTTCCGCAATTGTTGTCCAACGGGAAATATGTTCTAAACGTTTAATTGCCTGTTTTGCATTGTCTGGAGTATAGCCATCAATTTCAGCTACTAGAGGTCGGTCATCTGTAGGTCGGGCAATCAAATACTGTTGATGACGACAAAGTAGGCGAAACTCGGCTTTAGCAACTTCATTTTCCTCGCGCACATAAGCTGAAACTTTACCATCAAGTCCAGCTGTTGCTAGTGCTTGGCGTGCGAGACTTACACCGGCTTCATCTCCTTCAATGCGAACACCTAAAGGTGGTAGCGGTAGGCTGGTAACAACTGCTTTCAAACAAGTACCATCAGCAGTGAGGTTTGGTACATCTTTGATATCTACCTGACTCTGGGTTGGTAGCACCCTAGTCACCTTTGCCGTACCCACAGACTTTGCTGGGTCACGCAGATCTTCGATATTGGCGTCAAAGGCAAACAGTGCTAGTAAAGTGGTTTCGCCGTCTTTGGGTGGTTGCACTCCGTGGACAGCACCAGCATCAATTACCCAGCCATAGTTTGGGTCATTTTTAACAATAAAGTAGGGGTGACGTTCTGCGATCGCTCCATCAAGGAAAAATTTGTTTTCATCCTCAGGATTATTCACTTCCAACTGAGGAGACTGGGCTGTAATTTTACTGCGGATGATCGCATTTGTCCGCCCAAACAAATCTCGATAAGTCAATTTGCCATTGGCTTTAAAAAGTGTATCCATCAAAAAATAAGAGAAACTACCCCGGTGTTTGTCACCGCCGTAGTATTCCTTCGCTGTTTCGTAGTCTCGACAAGCAGCTAGAAGTACATGACGACCTTTGGGTATCTTCCAGCCAGTGGGGTGTTTTTCCGGGTCGCGCGAACCTGAAAGTTGCCCTAACTCGGCGAGGGAAAAAATAAAACTATCCAGTGGGCGTTCTCGCTTGTCTGTAGGGAAGCGACGTATTCGTGTCTCTTGCAATGGGTCTTTAGTGCCGGAACCAGAGTGGCAGCAATCCATAATAATGGTAATGTGCGGGTCTTTTTCTGCTACTTCGGCAATCAGTTTTGCTAATTCTTTATCTGCCAAATCCCAGCCGTCTTCAGTACGACTGTCATAACATACTAGGGTTTCATCTAAATGGTCGGGTTCTAAATGCCAAAATTCCTTTGGTGCTAATTCCTGAGGACCGTGACCACTGGATAGTTTTATTTTTTC
>NZ_JAIVFV010000094.1 GCF_020829445.1 Nostoc sp. CHAB 5836 | reverse complement strand
TCAATATTATAAGAAAGGTAATCCCAGCGGCCTTTGGTCTAGGGATAGAGGGTATTGCAGTTTACCCATTCCGGGTCACTCCGGGAAAAGTGGCTTGAGGATATTTGTCTATAAAGTTACTAACTGTAATTAGTTTTGTTTAACTACTTATATGGTGGCGATCCAATACTGTTCGGTTAAGAATATTGCTAGGTTGGGTTGAGGAAGGAAACCCAACATTTTCTTTCTCTTTGTTGGGTTTCGCTTACGCTCAACCCAACCTACACATTTTTATTTTTAGTCTTAACCGAACCGTATTGGGTGGCGATCGCACCCCAATACTGCGTAGGTTTTTAATATTTGTAGGTTGGGTTGAGCAATGCGTTACCCAACAAACCCCGCCCTTCGGTTGGGTTTCGTTCCTCAACCTAACCTACACATTTTTTATTTTTTTGCCAAAACCTGCGCAGTATTGGATCGCACCCTACCGCATTGCCAACTCTACGGCTTACCGAACGCGGTTAAACGAAAAAATCAAGTCGGTTCAAATGAGCCGACTTGATTAAGCATTTAGCTTCTGAGATCAAATTTCTGATTGCTTGGCTATAACTCAATACCGTTCAGTTAAGGTGCAACATCAATTGGAGATCCCCCTTAGGCACTGGTGTTAGGTACAATGTTAGGTGCTGGAAAACCACCACCACCAGTACCTAAAATTAAAGTCTTGCCAATACGATCAAAATTATTGTTTCCTGGAACTAGTTTTACTCTCTTTAAAACAACGCCAGACCCAATCTTTGAGTCGAAGCTAACAGTTGGTGCCCGGAAGAAGGAATATGTCTTTTCCTCATCAGGATTCAAAAAGCCTTTGATTCCGTTAATATCATAGTTGACCTCAATATCCGATTTATTTCCCAGATTAAAGCGGAGTCCACCTTCAATAACGGCTCCTTCTTCGAGAGTTAATTCGGTGAACAGTTGTTCTTGACCAACAACAGCATTGTTAGAAACAGAAGTGAGATTGTTGATATTTGACATGGGTTTTGTCCTTCATTGTAATTAACTTAAGTTTCTGGAAATAATTTCTTGTCAGATCAACTTGTTACTGAAGTTTCGACTAATTTTAATACTGGAAGCTCAAAAGTCTTACTAGACATGAGGTAGAGTTAATTCACTCCTTTTCTAGTCTATTTGACAGAGCAAAATCTTAAAGCCTTGCTACCATTTAAGTAAGTCAGGGTTAAAAAACAAACTTATGTGACGAAACTGAAAATCAGGGAAAAGCTTAGTATTAGAGGATGTTTGAAAAGTATTTCACTGTGACTTTAGGCACTTTTAGATCCCCCCTAACCCACGCCAGTCGCTCATGGGGGAAACCCCAAAGACCGCGCTGGCTCCCCTTAAAAAGGGGGAAGAATCAAAGTCCCCCTTTTTAAGTGGATTTAGGGGGATTTAGAACTTTTGATACCAACAAGAAGACTTTTCAAACAACCTCTTAGGTGATTACAACCTATTTACAAAACTAAGCATATACGGCTTTTAACGTACCGACTTACTTAGATAAAGTAAATTGACTTAAGTTTTAGTCTAAACTTCTAAGTCTAAAAACAATACTACTATACAGCAACCAAGCAGGGAACAAACGCTTAATATATTGAAATAAAAACAGAAATAATATGATGGCGATCGCATCCTACCCCATTGCCAACTCTACCTGAAGTAGATTTCCACGAAGGACATATCATTTTTAGGACTTACGCACGCTCTACAAATTCTTCTCTACGAGACGCTGCGCGAAGGCGGTTCGATAAATTAAGCTTTTCGGCGATTTTTGCGTAAGTCCTGATTTTGCAATTCAGGTGGTTTATAGGGATAGTTCATCTCCTAATTTCCGTTTGTTACCATGTGGTAGACCTCTAAATAGGTAGAATAGAAACACCTCAGTTGACGCGGGCGAAAACATATTCGCGGGTGCGACAATCTAGGGGGTTAGTAAAGATTTTATTTGTAGTACCAAATTCAACCATTTGAGTAATACCATTTTCATTACTAGAAAAAAAAGCCGTAAAATCAGATAGGCGAGTAACTTGCTGCATATTGTGAGTAACAATGACAATTGTCAACTCAGAGCGCAAGTTATGGATCAGATTCTCAATTTTCATACTACCCATAGGATCAAGACCTGAACAAGGCTCATCCATCAAAAGAACGTTCGGTTTTACTGCTAAAGCACGGGCAATACATAATCTTTGTTGTTGACCACCAGAAAGTTCTAAAGCAGGTTTGTGCAGCTTATTTTTCACCTCATCCCAAAGTTCGGCGGCTTTGATGGCAGATTCAACAATCCCATCTAATTCTACTTTCGGATGCCATCCAATTAATTTCACCCCATAAGCAACATTATCGTAAACGCTCATGGGAAAAAGATTTGGCTTGGGAAAAACCATACTAATTTGGCGACGTAAGCGATTGATATTGACACGACGCTCATAAATACTCTGGCCAAAAAATTCGACTTTCCCTTCAACCCTTACTTCTGTTTCTAATTCACTCATGCGATTTAACGATTTCAGAAAAGTAGACTTACCACAACCACTAGAACCAATAATTGCCGTGACTTGGTTTTGGTAAATATCCATTGACACGCCTTCAACTATCTTTTGAGTGTCGTAATAAAAGCTGAAGTTTTTGACTCTGATGGCTGGAATTAGTTTACTCATATTCCCAAAATGAAACAAAACTAGAATAAGTAAAGTAGTACAAATCAGCGCTGCTGTTTCACTATGTTACTGCTAAAAGCAGATATTCATGGTAATTACGTAGCTATACAGTCGTCATACAGCAGACAAAGTGTTATTTAGAAGTGTTATTTAGTAGTGTCTTTTAGTAGTCTACCTTGCGGTGTTTGGCAGCGATCATTCCTGTCAACTTAACGTGAAAGCCCTGTAATCAAGTGATATTAAGTCCACTCGCTTACATCACTATCCGCGTCACCCCACCCCAGTTTTGTCTAAAGCCAAAACTTCCCTTACCGAAGAGCGGGGAGGGGTAAAATGACTGTGGAATGAGCTTTATGACTTAAGTTGACACCAATGTGCAGCGATCGCCTCATCAAGCGATCGCAACCATCGAGCGGAATGCTCAATTGCAAGCTCAACTAATTGAAGACTTACTCGATATCTCTGGGATCTTACAAGGCAAACTCACCCTCAAAAGGTTAATAGCTTGATAATTTGTGATTAGATGAAATAATTATCGTCGATTTATAGGGATATCCTAATACTCTCAATAGATTTTTGATAATACTAGGACTACCCCTTTCAAGGTGACTCGTAAAATCTCTGTTTTTCTCTCTGCGCTCTCTGTGCCTCTGCGGTTAAAAAGTAATTTCTTTAACCTTGTTAGGCGCAGAGGACACGGAGTATAGAGCTTAAAGAGAAATTTATTGACCAAAATTTTTACTCACCTTGAAAGGGCTATTAAGCACTATACAAATTAACCATAATATGTAATACGCAAAATCAAGGTTTCAGGCGCAGAACATAACCCTAATTTGGTCGCATATTGACTGCTTTGGGTGTTAGATTTGGCTCAAAAGCCCAAATTTCCTATAGTACATATGTATGATGCGTAAGTTGTGATCACATTAAATTACTTTAGTTTTATACTCAGACATGAATATATTAATCATCTTGGTTGAAGTCAGCCTTGTAATCTTTGTTTTTTTATTACTGAACTGGCTTTTAGGCAAGTTATTCAAGCTATTAACTAACACTTCTATACTAAAGAGTGAAAATAGGAATATCAAAAACCTTCGCCGGAATATAACAGGGTTGTTGTTACTTACCTGCTTAGTGGCGTGTATTGTGATTGTCGGTGCTAATGGTTATCTAGTTTATCGCGGCGAAAACCTTCACCAATACACGCTCTCATTGATTGAGGGTATTCCATTAGGATTTTGGGTAACACTAGGAATTGGCACTCTTCAGAGCATTGGCACTTTGATTTTAGCAGCGATCGCTCTGAAATTCTTAAAATATTGGCTGACAGTAGCTAGCACTCGCGCCAAGAACTTAGAAAAAAATACTGCCGATGATGAAAGCATCGATACTTTCTTTAGCTCCCTTAATCAGAGAGTCAGTGGTGGAATCTGGCTGTGGGGGGTCATTTTGTGTACCCAGTTTCTCAAATTGCCAGCGACAGTTTCGGAATATTTGTACATTGCGTTGCGAATCTATCTAATCATTGCCGTCGGCTTGCTTATACTCAAAGCAGTCGCTGCGATCGTTGATAGCCTAGATGCTCTCAGCGTCAGATACTCCAACCCTGATAACCTCCTAAGATTCTACGATCGCCTTCAACACCTGATACCCTTTTTAAAGCGGTGTCTGGAATTTGTGATTTATATCTGCATGGTAACATTAGTGATTCAACAAGTGCAGTTAATCGCCAATGTTGCCATTTTTGGCCCGCGAATTATCAAGATCATCGGCATCATCTTCTTTAGCCGTGTGTTGTTTGAAGTCGTTTACTTATTTGTTGAAGAGGTGCTGTACAAAGACCAGAATCTGACTGAGATTCAAAGAAGTAGACGCTTAACGCTCGTTCCTCTTTTACGTAGTTTCTTACAATATTTAGTTTACTTTAGTGCTAGTATCTTCATTCTCTACACTGTTGACATTGATCCAACTCCCATACTCGCTGGTGCTGGTATTGTGGGAATAGCTGTGGGTTTAGGGGCACAAACACTCATTAATGATATCGTCTGCGGTTTCTTTATTCTGTTTGAAAACTACTACTTAGTGGGTGACTATATCGAGGCTGGAAAAGCCGAAGAGAAAGTTGTCGAAGGTGTCGTTGAGGCAATCGAACTGAGAACCACCCGCATCAGACATCCCAATGGTCAATTACAGATTATTCGCAATGGGGATATTGGTTCAATTACTAATTACTCCAAACAGTACATCTTTGCAGTAGTAGAAGTTGGTGTGCCTTATGATTCTAACTTGACCCATGTGTACAAAGTTATTGAAGAGGTGGGACAGCAGTTAAAAGCAGATGACCCAGATGTACTCGAAGGCACACAGGTGGATGGAGTTGAAAGTCTCGGAAAGTCTAACTTGTTGCTGCGGACATTAACGAAAGTAAAGCCAGGAAAACATCTTCAGATTCAGCGCGTTCTTCGGAAGATTTTTACAGCCGCCCTGCTGCGGGAAGGAATTGTAATTCCCGTTCGCGCTGAAAGTGCCGAAGGTTAATGATGACATCAGAAAAAAATTGAACCCCAGAAAAGCGGTTATAGAACGTTTTGCTACCAAGAAGAGGACTTTAGGACTTACGCAATAACTCTCTAAAACCTTAGACATCTCCGAAAAAGAATGTAGAGACTGTAGCAGTGCTACGTCTCTACAAGCGTTCTGGGTAACGCATATTTAATTTCTGGAGATGTCTCTTAGAGCCTATTTATAAAGTAAATATAGGACTCCTATTTGATTTTTGAAATACACGTAGGGTGGGCTTTGCCCACCATATCCGGGTTTTGGTGGCCAAAGCCTACCCTAAATTACTTAAAATTTTTCACATATCATTTAGGATTCCTATATAGGAATCCGGTTTGATTTTTGAACAACATTAAGTATTTGTAGGGTGCGTTAGCGACAGCGTAACGCACCATTCTTAAGGATTCGGTGCGTTACGCGAAACGCTAACGCACCCTACGTATCTGTTCAGAAATCAAATAGTAGTCCTATATTAAGTAGTAAATATTAAGTAGGGTGTGTTACGGCTGTGTAGGAATTTGAGGGTTTGAGAAAGTCTAATTTAGCCGTAACGCACCATATCTCCAGGTGCCGTACTCTCAGCTTTAACGCAATACGGTTCAGTTAAGGCTAAAACTCTGAGTAAAAGTCAGTTTTTTTAACGAACCGCCAAGGACGCCAAGGACGCAAAGAGAAGAAAGAAATGCTTAACTGAACTGTATTGAGCTTTAACGCACCCTACAATTTAAGGTTTACTTTATAAATGGTCTCTTATTCCTTTGTGTCCTTTGTGTCCTTCTCCCAGGGGGAGACGCACTCGCGTTTGCGGTTCGTTTTTTCATGATTTTGCGTAAGTCTAATTTATTACTCGCTGGGCAACTAGAAGTCGCGGCTATACGAACAAAACCTGCACTTCGACAAGCTCAGTGACCACCTACGCAGGTTAAAAACCTTGATTTCGTATTAGTCCACGCAGGTGGACTTAGCTTGTGTAGTAGCGAATTCTATTCGCCCAATACTTTTCAACTATTCACTGATTTAAACATCCTCTAAGGGGAGATAAAGTATAAGTAAGTTGGTGCGAAAAAACCCAATTATGTTACGAAACGTAAATATGATTAAAACCCTTACTAATGACTAATGACCAATTGACAAAGGACAAGTGACAGCCTTAGCCAGTTAGCTTTAATTGCACCAACCTACTTAGCTTTGACTCTTTGGGGTTCTTGTTTTTGATTTATCCAAAGGGTCTAGTCTAACCAATAAATTTCTGCCAGCTAGCAGGCCCGACAATCCCATCGACATCTAAACCATTTTGCTTTTGAAAGTTCTTAATTGCAACCTCTGTTTGCGGATCATAGACGCCATCATTATCAACACCTACACGGTATTGCAAGTATCTGACAACTGCACCACCAGCATGGTTTGGTCTGATAATTCGTTTTGCCAAAATTAGATTTATGGCATTCCATGTGGCATTATCAGCAATTCCAGTCGGCTGAACTGCGACAATAGTCTGAAATTTTTCGACGGCAGATTTGGTGTTAGCCCCGCTTATGCCATCTTCAACTAACGCCTTACCATTCTTATCAGTTATTTTGAGTCTATTTAAGGCTTTTTGCAGTCTGAGAATAGTGGTATCTATATTCTCCTCTTCATCTTGTACGGGCTTAACAGCAACACTTGGCAGTTTACCAGTTAAGCCTTTGACGATCGCATTAGCCATCGCTTCCGGATTAAAAAGATTCATATCTTTTTGCGAATCGATGAAGCAACATTCTACAAGAATCGCAGGCATATCTGTATTTTTCAAAACAAACAAGTGAGAACCACTCTTAACGCCGCGATTAAAAAATCCTAATTTGACGATTTCATCTAATACAGGTTTAGCAATTTTTCTGCCATCTTCACTAGTTGCAAATACTTCTGTGCCGTTAGCTCGGCTGTTGAAAGCATTAAAATGAATCGAGACGTAAATATCTACTTTACTGGCGTTAGCTGTAGAACATCTTTTTGAAAGCGATTCACGTACTGTGCTAGCACTACTAGGTTTACATACTACGACATCATTTCCTAAAGCTCTTAACTTGGCGATAACTCTATTACCTACATCTAGAGTTAAATTATCCTCAAATTTAATTCCTCTAGCTCCTGTATCTGGTGGGCAATTGTGGCCGCTATCAATTCCAAATTTCATGATTTCATCCTCAATTTACTTGTTTTGACATTAGTTCAAAACTCTTCTAATTATATAGACAAAGTTTGGTTAATAACTTTGGTAAAGTACTTATTAGCAATAGCTACGTTATTTTCAGCAGATGATGCAGGACTTACGCAAAATCATCAAAAAACAAACCGCAAACGCGAGTGCGTCTCCCCTTCTCCCACTCGCCACAGGCTAGCGCCAACTCTTACGAGACACTACGTGAACGCAAGTGCGTCTCGTAAGAGTTGGACACAAAGGAATAAGAGTTTCAGAGAGTTATTGCGTAAGTCTTATGATAGTGAAGTGCCAACTCCTTCAGGGAACTACTGACCAGAATCTGTGGATAGATATTTAACAATCAACCTGTGAGCGAGTTTAAAATTTAAGTAAAGAAATATTTCGTAGCTTACAGGCATGAAACGCATCGTCTTGGTTGCTGGGTTTGAATCGTTTAACGCTGACTTGTATAGAAAAGCAGCTTTTTTGGCTAACTCTCGCTGTCCTGAGTTGGATATTCGGGTATTTAGCGATCGCGATCTTACTAGCATTCGCACCGAGGTAGAAGCAGCACTTGATGGCGCTGATGTGTTTTTCGGTAGCCTACTATTTGATTATGACCAAGTTGTGTGGTTGCGCGATCGCATTGCCCAAATTCCCATCCGTCTAGTCTTTGAGTCAGCTTTGGAATTGATGAGTTTAACCAAGCTGGGTATTTTTGCCATTGGCGACAAGCCCAAAGGAATGCCTAAACCAGTTAAATTCATCCTCGACAAATTTAGCAACGGAAGAGAAGAAGACAAACTCGCTGGTTACATCAGCTTCTTAAAAATCGGCCCCAAACTACTGAAATACGTGCCAGTGCAAAAAGTCCAAGACTTACGCAACTGGTTAATTATCTATGGTTACTGGAATGCTGGCGGGCCAGAAAACGTCGCTTCATTATTCTGGACACTAGCAGAAAAATACTTAGGTTTAAAAGTCGGCGACATTCCCGCCCTAGTCGAAACCCCCAACATCGGATTACTCCACCCCGACTATCCAGGATTTTTTGAATCGCCAAAAGCATACCTAGAGTGGTATCAGCAGAAGGGAATAGGTAATGTGTATTCCTCATCCCCCTCATCCCCCTCATCCCCCTCATCCCCCCCATCCCCCTCATCCCCCTCATCCCCCCCATCCCCCTCATCCCCCTCATCCCCCCCATCCCCCTCATCCCCCCCATCCCCCTCATCCCCAGTTATAGGAATTCTCCTCTACCGAAAACACGTCATCACCAAACAACCCTACATTCCCCAACTAATTCGTAGTTTTGAAAAAGCCGGCTTAACTCCTTTACCCATCTTCATCAACGGCGTAGAAGGACACGTCGCGGTACGAGATTGGATGACAACCGACTATGAAATTCAACAACGACAACTAGGTAAGATCGAGACTGCCTCACTTTCTAGTGAAGCAGTAAAAGTAGATGCGATCGTTTCGACAATTGGCTTTCCTCTGGTGGGTGGCCCGGCTGGTTCAATGGAAGCAGGGCGTCAGATCGAAGTAGCAAAGCGCATCCTCACTGCCAAGAATGTACCTTATATTGTTGCCGCACCACTATTAATTCAAGATATTTCCTCGTGGACGCGCCAAGGTGTCGGCGGATTGCAAAGTGTGGTGTTGTACGCTTTACCAGAATTGGATGGGGCTATTGATACCGTTCCCCTCGGTGGTTTGGTGGGCGAAAATATTTATCTGGTTCCCGAACGGGTGCAGCGATTAATTGGTAGAGTAAAAAGCTGGGTGGGTTTGCGGCAAAAACCTGCATCTGAACGCAAGATTGCAATTATTTTATATGGGTTTCCTCCAGGTTATGGTGCTGTGGGCACAGCTGCATTATTAAATGTGCCGCGTAGTTTGCTGAAGTTTCTTTACGCACTTAAAGAACAAGGTTACACTGTTGGAGATTTACCCGAAGATGGGGAAGAATTAATTCGCTGGGTGAAAGAAGCGGATGAAACTTTTGATGATCCAAAAAATATCCCCGTGTCTGTTAACGCCCGTACTTTAGAAAAATGGCTGGGATATCTGCAAACATCTCGCATCGAAAAACAATGGAAATCTCTCACGGGAACTGGAATTAAAACTTATGGCGATGAATTTCAGATTGGTGGTGTGCAATTAGGAAATGTTTGGATAGGTGTACAACCACCTTTGGGTATACAAGGCGACCCGATGCGCTTAATGTTTGAACGGGATTTAACGCCTCATCCCCAATATGTTGCTTATTATAAATGGTTACAAAATGATTTTGAAGCTGATGCTTTAGTTCATTTTGGAATGCATGGTACGGTGGAATGGTTGCCTGGTTCTCCGTTGGGTAATACGGGTTATTCTTGGTCGGATATTTTGTTGGGAAATTTGCCTAATCTATATATATATGCGGCGAATAATCCGTCGGAATCGATGTTGGCAAAACGTCGCGGTTATGGTGTGTTGATTTCTCATAATGTACCGCCTTATGGTCGTGCAGGTTTGTATAAGGAATTGGTGATGTTGCGTGATTTGATTTTGGAGTATCGCGAAGATCCACAAAAGAATTATGTCTTGAAGGAAGGGATTTGTAAGAAAATTGTGGACTCTGGTTTGGATGCAGATTGTCCTTTTGTTGAGGCGAAAAGGTTGGGGATTGCGTTTAGTCCGGAGAATGTGCGGATGTTTAGTGGTCATGCTTTTGATGGTTATTTGCTGGAGTTGTATGAATATTTGCAGGTTTTAGAAAATCGGTTGTTTTCTTCTGGGTTGCATGTTTTGGGGGAAAGCCCGAATGAGGAGGAGTTGGGGTCGTATTTGGAGGCTTATTTTGGGGGGGAGGAGGAAGAAAACGAACCGCAGAGGCGCAAAGAACGCAGAGAGGAGAGGGAGGAGGAGGAAAGGGTAATTAGGGATTTGTTGATGCAATGTACGGATGAGTTGACGAATTTGTTGAGGGGGTTGAATGGGGAGTATATTCCGCCTGCGCCTGGTGGGGATTTGTTGCGCGATGGGGCTGGTGTGTTACCTACGGGGAGGAATATTCATGCTTTAGATCCTTATCGGATGCCTTCACCTGCGGCGTATGAACGGGGGCGGGAAGTTGCTCAAAAAATTATTGCCCAGCATTTGGATGAATATGGTAAGTATCCTGAAACTGTGGCGGTGATGCTTTGGGGTTTGGATGCTATTAAGACTAAGGGTGAATCTTTGGGGATTCTGTTGGAGTTGGTGGGGGCTGAACCTGTTAAGGAAGGAACTGGTAGGGTTGTTCGTTATGAGTTGAGGCCGTTGGCGGAGGTTGGACATCCCCGCATTGATGTGTTGGGTAATTTGTCGGGCATTTTTCGGGATAGTTTTGTAAATATTATTGAATTGTTGGATGATTTATTTCAACGGGCAGCTGATGCTGATGAATCGGAAGATCAAAATTTTATTAGAAGACATTCTTTAGCTTTAAAAGCTCAAGGGGTGGAAAATGCATCGGCGAGATTGTTTTCTAATCCGGCGGGTGATTTTGGTTCTTTGGTAAATGATCGGGTGGTTGATGGTAACTGGGAATCTGGTGAGGAGTTGGGGAATACTTGGCAAAGTCGCAATGTTTTTAGCTATGGGAGAGAAGATAAAGGTCGAGCTAGACCGGAAGTGTTGAATACTTTGTTAAAAACTAGCGATCGCATTGTTCAAGAAATCGATTCTGTAGAATATGGTTTAACTGATATTCAGGAATATTACGCTAATACTGGCGGGTTGAAAAGGGCCGCAGAAAAACAAGGCGGTAAGAAGGTTACAACCAGTTTTGTGGAAAGTTTCTCGAAGGATACTACACCCCGCAATTTAGATGATTTACTCAGAATGGAGTATCGCACTAAGTTGGTAAATCCTAAATGGGCGCAAGCGATGGCGAATCAAGGTTCTGGTGGTGCTTTTGAAATTTCCCAACGGATGACGGCGTTGATTGGTTGGGGTGCTACTGCCGATTTTGCCGATGATTGGGTTTATGACCAAGCCGCAGATACTTATGCGTTAGATGCAGAGATGGCGGATAAATTACGTAAGGCAAATCCTGAAGCTTTTCGCAATATTTTAAGCCGAATGTTGGAGGCGCATGGGCGGGGTTTCTGGCAAGGTGATACAGATAAGTTGGATAAGTTGCGTCAATTATATGAGTTGACAGATGAGGAGTTGGAGGGAGTAACAGACAAGGAGTTTTAGCTTTAAGTAGGTCGGCGCAACTAAAGTTAACTGGCTAAGGCTGTCATTTGTCATTCGTCATTTGTCATTAGTAAAGGTTTTCAGCTTATTTACGTTTCGTAACATACTTGACTTTTTTCGCACCAACGTACTTAACTGGACTGTGATGATTAGACATCTCCCAAAAAGAATTGTTTTGACGTAGCAGTGCTACGTCTCTACAAGGGTTGTGGGTAACGCATATTTAATTTTTACCAGATGTCTAATACAGACCTAACCCCCAGCCCCTTCCCTACTAGCGTTGGGGAGTAAGATTCAAAGCCTCTCTCCTTTTAGGAGAGAGGTTTGGAGAGAGGTCAAAGTGTATTAGACATCTCCGAAAAGGAATGTAGAGACGTAGCAGTGCTACGTCTCTACAAGGGTTCTGAATAACGCATATTTAATTTCTACCAGATGTCTATTGTATGCAAACGAGAACCGCTATAATTACAGAAAATCCTTTTTCTGCAAAAAAGCTTTCGTCCCACCGCAATTTTATAGAGGAAATTCATCACAAATGTTACTGCATTTAAGTACTTGGCAAGAAGTCGAAGCTTATTTACAGCAGTCAAAGGGGATTATTTTCCCTATTGGTTCCACAGAACAACATGGGCCAACGGGGTTAATTGGGACTGATGCTATTTGTGCAGAAGCGATCGCCTCTGGTGTGGGTGATGCAACTGGAGCGATCGTTGGGCCTACAATCAATGTGGGAATGGCACTGCATCATACTGCTTTTCCGGGCACAATCAGTTTGCGTCCCAGCACTTTAATTCAAGTAGTACGAGATTATGTAACTTGTTTAGCCAAAGCTGGTTTTACCAAGTTCTATTTTATCAACGGACACGGCGGTAATATCGCCACTCTCAAAGCTGCTTTCTCAGAAATTTACGCTCATTTAGAAGATTTGCAAATTGCCAATGCTCAACAGGTACAATGTCAAGTGGCAAACTGGTTTATGTGCGGTTCTGTATATAAGCTAGCTAAAGAATTATATGGGGATCAAGAAGGTTCTCATGCAACGCCAAGTGAAGTTGCTCTTACGCAGTACGTTTATCCGGAGGCGATTAAGCAAGCACCCCTTTCAGCAGAAGTTGCAGGTGGACACAGAATTTATAGCGCAGTTGACTTTCGAGTACATTATCCAGATGGACGCATGGGATCAAATCCGGCTTTAGCAACACCTGAACACGGTAAGCAATTTTATGATTTGGCGGTGAAAGAACTTAGCAATGGGTATTTGGAATTTGTGAAGTAAGTAGGTCGGCCCAATTAAAGATAACTGGTGGTGGCTGTCATTTGTCCTTAGTCATTCGTCATTAGTAAGGGTTTCAAGCCTATTTACGTTTCGTCACATAGTTTGATTTATTTTCACCGACTTACTTAGCGACTAAAAGTCGCCCTTGCTTTTCTCAACTTTTAAGGGAAAAATTACCGTGAAAGTAGAACCAACGCCTACCTGAGAAACTAGGTTAATTTGACCTTGTAGTAGTTTCACTAAGCGGGAGACGATCGCTAATCCCAATCCTGTACTATCAGGAAGATAGGAACGATCGCTAGAACTCACGCGAAAGTAGGGTTCAAATATCTGGGCTTGGTTTTCCGGCGGAATGCCAATTCCAGTATCGGAAACTGCCATGGCCCATCTCTGATTCTCCAATATTTCACACATTATAGTAACAGTCCCCGACTCTGAATAACGAATTGCATTACTAATAAGATTTGTGATAATCTGTTGCAATTGAAAAGAATCTGTGATTATCTCTTGAGGAGTGTGTTCGGCGTTGGCATAGCGTGTCTCACACAAGCGATCGCAATTTACTACGATTTTTAAATTTTTACCAGCAGCTAAAGGTTCCAACATTTCACATACATGATTGATTAATTCACCCACATCAGTAGGCGCTAGTTGGAGTTTTATTTGTCCCGCGTCATACCGCGAAAGTTCTAATACATCATTTATCAGGTGTAGTAATTGTCTACCATTACGTAGTACCCGCTCAATATGTTCTAAATTCCCAGAAGTGTCTTTCACCTCAGTTTTTCGTCGTTGTTGACGTAGAAACAAATCCGAGTAACCAATAATAGAAGTTAGAGGATGTTTTAATTCGTGGGCTAGTTGGGAAAGATACTCTTGATTAGCGCTAATTAAACGAGTCAGTTCCTCATTATGAAGCGTTAGTACTGACTGCAACTGCTGTAATTCTCGCAAGCGCTCTTCAACATAACTCTTGAAACACCTAGCGATCGCTTCGTCTATGATAGCGTCAATCAAACGCATGGAACGAATGATCTCTACAGGCGTTCCACTCAATAAATTCGGTTGGATAGTATCAAATATTACTGTGCGCAGGAGATGATATTCTCTAGCAATTTCTGCTGGATCAAAGCCTTGTTCGGCTCGAATAGCTCCATGCTGGAAACTGGCAGTAACTATGGACTGAATATCATTATCCTGAGTTGTTGAAAGCACCGTTACCATTGCTTTCAAAACATCAGGGATGTGATCCTTTACGGCTGTATAAGATAGGTCATCAGCACTTTCAATCCGTCTATCTTTGCGAACTGCTACAATCCATTTATCGAGGACAATGCCCGTTTTTTCAGCCAGTACTTGACTAAAATCCATTATGTTAAAATTCACCTAAGAGATAGATGAGTAAACTTAGATATGCCATTAGTTTAGCGAGTGCAATGTTATTTAGCAAATTTAGCGATTGAAATCAACTACCAAAAGAAATAGATTTTATATATTCTTTGATTTGCGAGATTAATTATAGGAATCAGATTTGATTATTGAATAGACATCTGGTCAAAAAGAATTGTTTTGACGTAGCACTGCTACGTCTCTACAAGGGTTCTGGGTAACGCATATTTAATTTCTACCAGATGTCTAATCACTGGTAGTATAATAATACAGTTGGCTTTTAGTGAGTATTGATGCTATATTGTCGATAGCTAGTATCCATTAGAGTAAGTCAGCCTAATCCATCACATCACAGTACGTGAAGTTGGAGCGGAGGAACCAAATTGTGGGGCGTATCTCAGAGAAAGTAAAAACTTGAGAGTGAGGAGTTAGAAGTTGCTTTACCAAATATTCAACTCATGACTCATAAATCATAACTCATAACTTTCTTCAGAAGAGCATCTCTCAGCTCTAGCCCGTCAGCTAACTTCGTAGGCATTGAGAGGAGACTGAAGAGACGGCATTTTTATAATGTTTCAATCTCATCAGTGTCCAAGGCTGGTACTGCTCGGATTTTTTGTACCTGCACTTAAATCTGTTGAGGTCGAAAATGATATTTCAATTGAATTTAGCTGCGATCGCAGCGATCGCAGGGCAAGCTGCTTGGAAAAAGACCAAGCCCGTCATCCTTAGAGATGTCTTCATTCTACCTGTTTTGGGCTTCTTGGGAATAATTGTCCTGTGGTGGATTGTTGCACTTGCCAACCATGAATTGATGCCCACGCCACCAGAAGCGTTAATCGCTAATCTAGACTACATCTTAAATCCCTTCTACCAAAGAGGCCCAGGTAACTTAGGAATTGGTTGGTTGTTGATAGCAAGTCTGCGTCGGGTATTACTGGGCTTTTCGTTGGGTGCGGTAGTAGCGATTCCTCTGGGATTTTTAATTGGGATGTCCAGATCGGCAATGCTAGCGCTCAATCCCATCATTCAAATTTTTAAACCCGTATCACCCCTAGCTTGGCTGCCCATCGCCTTAGCAATTTTCAATTTAGCAGAGCCTTCAGCGATTTTTGTCATCTTTATTACCTCTTTATGGCCAACAATTATTAATACTGCTTTAGGAGTTTCTAGTGTTCCTAAAGATTATTTAGATGTGGCACGAGTCTTAGAAATGCCCCGTTGGCGACGAATTACAAAAATAATTTGGCCTGCAAGTTTGCCGTATATTTTTACAGGTTTACGAATTAGTTTAGGCATAGCTTGGCTAGTAATTGTTGCCGTAGAAATGCTCACAGGCGGTGTTGGTATCGGCTTTTTTGTCTGGGATGAATGGAGTCGCTTAAACCTGAGTTCAGTCTTTTTAGCTGTGTTGATAATTGGCTTAACTGGGTTAATTTTAGATTATGCCGTGGGCAAAATCCAAGAATTAGTAACCCACCGCCCTAAAACTTCTAACTAACAAAATTCTGCTGCTAGTACAGGTCGGCGGAAATAAACCTACCATTTAAAATAGCCAGAAAGCCTAAAATTAAAGCATGGGTGACTTTTGACTTTTGACTTCCGCCTTGCGGTACTAGTCCTATATTAAAACACAATACAGTTCAGTTAACCCGGATTTCTTTATTCTCTTTCTTCTCTTTCTTTGCGTCCTTCTCCCTTGGCGCTAGCCTCTCCCTTTGGGAGAAGGGGAGACGCTACGCGATTGCGGTAGCCTGCGGCAAGCCGAAGCGTCTACGTTAAAAAAATTGACTTTGGCAAAGAGTTTTAGCCTTAACTGAACTGTATTGTATTAAAACAGCAAGATGTAACAATACTCTACGCCTGGGGCATGAGTAAGTAATCACCAATGGAGCTAAAAGAATGGGTGATCATAACTGGACTCGACGAGACTTTATCAAAGGAATAGGAGCAACCACAACCGGAATAGCACTATCTTCCTGTGCGATTTCAGGAGATAGATCCGCCAAAGGAGTAACTGAAGAAGCCTTAGCTGTACAACCAGTAGTTAGATCCCAAGACCTAGAAAAATCAGATATCACAGTTGGTTACGTTCCCGTTAATGATTGTGCGCCATTTGCGATCGCCTGGAAAAAAGGCTTCTTCCGCAAATATGGTTTAAACGTCACACTCAACCGTGAAGCTAGTTGGGCCACCTCCCGCGACGGTTTAATATTTGGTCGCCTAGATGCTTCACCCGTAGTATCCGGTGCCGTCACCAACGCCAGGATTGGTGCCGAAGGCGCACGCCACGCCCCCTTGTGTGCAGCCATGACCATCCATCGCCACGGTAATGCCATGACCATGAACAAAGCCATGTGGGATTTTGGCCTGCGTCCGTGGTACGAATACCAAGAACAATATGGTGATGGCGCTTTAGATGCCTTTGGGCGCGATTTTAGAGGCTACTTTGACAAGCAACCGCCAGAAAAGAGAGTTTGGGCGGTAGTGCTGAGTTCTGCCATTTACGAATACTTTGTCCGCTACGTATCGGCCGCTGCTGGTGTTGATCCCCTCAAGGAGTTTCGCGTCATCATCGTTCCGCCGCCGCAAATGGTGACAAATGTGCGCATTGGTGCAATGCAAGCTTACATGGTTGCAGAACCCTGGAACACACGAGCAATAACAGGTAATGAAAACATCGGCTTTACCTTTGCACAAGGCAAAGAAGTCTGGTTGGGACACCCAGATCGACTTTTAGGGGTGATGGAATCTTTCATCGACAAATATCCCAAAACCTATCGTTCCTTGGTGAAGGCAATGATTGAAGCTTGTCAGTATTGCAGCAAAGCAGAAAACCGCCAAGAAGTAGCCGAACTGATTACAGACCGTTCCTTTACAGGTGCTAGACCAAAAAATAAAGATGCCCCAATCGCGAAATTTACAAGTCCTGGAATTCTCGGTAACTACAACTATGGCGGCTTCGACGGTAAAGACCGCACCATCAAAGCTGCTGACACCACGATTTTCTTCGATATTCCTGACAACCTTCCCAAACAGCCAGGAGAACACTCAACATTTTTGTGGAGATCGAGAAGTCTCTGGTTAATGACACAAGCAGCGCGGTGGGGACAAATTCATCAATTCCCTAAAAATGCTGATAAAGTGGCTCAACAAGGCTGGAGAGCGGATTTATATCGCGAGATAGCATCGGAAATGGGCATCAAGTGTCCCAAGGATGATTACAAAGTCGAACCACCAGAAGTATTTATAGATAAGAAAGGCTTCGACCCCAGTGATCCCGTAGGCTATCTGAATAGTTTTGCCATCAGGGCTAACGCTCCCACTCGCTTTTTCATGTCTTAAATACTAAGTTTAAATATTGACTGATGACTAAATTATTTCCGGAGCGTTTGATGATGGAATATACCTCATTACCTATGAATACCCAGAGCGAAGTTCCTACCCGCCCTGGATTTTTAGAAATTGAAAATTTAGTCAAGTCTTATCCGACACCTGATAAAGATAATTTTGTCGTTTTAGATGGTGTTAATCTGACAATTGGTGAAGATGAATATATTTCTGTAATTGGTCACTCCGGTTGTGGAAAATCAACCCTACTAAAGATAGTAGCTGGTTTAGAAAAAGCCACTTCCGGCTCAGTAAGGCTAGATGGACAAGAAATTCGTCAGCCAGGAGCCGAAAGGATGATGGTATTTCAGAACTATTCGCTGTTACCTTGGTTAACAGTGCGAGAAAATATCCGGTTAGCTGTGGATGAAGTGTTAAAAAATGCTAATCGGGCTGAAAAAATCAGCATTGTAAATCAACACTTGGCAATGGTAAACTTGACGGCGGCGGCTGACAAATATCCCGACGAAATTTCTGGAGGTATGAAACAACGAGTAGGTATTGCCAGAGCTTTAGCAATTCGTCCCAAAATGTTGCTAATGGATGAACCTTTTGGGGCACTAGATGCGCTAACTCGTGGCAAATTGCAGCGTCAGGTATTGGATATTTGGGAAAATAATCGTCAAGCAGTGATGATGATTACCCACGATGTAGATGAAGCAATTTATATGTCCGATCGCATCGTTTTGATGACCAATGGCCCATCTGCTACTATAGGAGAGATATTACAAGTTCCTTTTGAACATCCACGCGATCGCACCGCCATGCGAAACTCAAAAGAATATTTTGAACTTCGCAACCACGCCCTAAATTTCCTTGATCGATATTTTGCCCAAGACGAGTAAATTAGATTATCATTTTTTTTAGCGGGTAGCCTAATTCAAATTCATCAAAGCTGCATTTGGAGCGGAGGAACCATATTGTGGGGCGTATCTCATAGAAAGTGAAGAGTTAAGAGTTAGAAGTTAGCAATTATTAATATTAACTCAGTACTTAGCACGGGCTAAAGGCCCCGCTATCTCTAACAGCACTCAGCACTTATAAGAGAGAGACACCTTCCAGTCTTAGCCCGTCAGCTAACTCCGTAGGCAATGGAAGGAACCCCCAAAAGTTTGGCTGTAATACAGTTATTATTGGGGTTTCCTTGACTAATTTTCAGATTTGAAGTTTTGGTTATCCTCACTCAATTTAAAATCCCAAATCGTTCCACTGAGCGTAGCCGAAGTCCAAAATCTAAAATCCAAAATTTGTCCCCCTGCAACTCAATGCTAATTCATTTCATTGGGAGAAGTAAAGCTGTGCAAATCAAGCCAATGTTAGCACGTCTACAAAGTGCCATAGGTCGAGATGACTTAATTGAACAAATGGTACTGCTGCCAGAACCAAAAAAACCTTTTTCTAAAAAACCTCAAGAAGCGAAAGCAGTTAACTTAATTGTTGCCTATGACGCATCTCCTAACAGTCATACAGCACTAGATATCGCCTTTTGGATTGCCCATCAAACGCGTCTAGCCACTAATGCAGAGGTCACAGTTGAAGCCGTTTATGTAGTAGAAGAAAATCAAAGCAGCCAGCATCCAAACATCTTGAGCTTTCCAATGCAACAATCTTCATTGGAATGTCAAGTCAGTGAAATATCAAAGTCTGTCACACTGGTATTAACTCAACCCAAATTGCAGACCGTGGTAACTCCCCTGCAACAAGCAGATATAATTCTCTGGCAAGCCCGAAGTTTGGCTGAAGAATGGCAAGGTTGCTTTAAATCTCATTTGCGGTTTGGCTGCATTTCCACAGAACTTCACAAAGTTGTGGAATCAGAGACTGCCGATATCCTATTTGTAGGTTGCAAATCTGTCAATCATCCGATGATTGAGGCACTAGGTCGTAATTTCCCTTGTGCTGTTTTGGGCATTCCCAGTTGTATTGATGAATAATCGTTGTTCAGAATTTAAATCATTTTAATCAAATTGTAATCATAGATAAGTCACCTAGTTTTAGGTGGCTTTTTTGGCTAAGTATTTCTATTTTTATACAACACCAGTAATTTATTTCTTGGAAGTCCCTAAACCCGAAGAACCCCAATACTGCACGCTTTGTGAATATTCGTAGGTTGGGTTGAGGAACGAAACCCAACATTTTCTTTCTCTTTGTTGGGTAACGCATTGCTCAACCCAACCTACACATTTTTATTTTTAGTCTTAACCGAACCGTATTGCAATGACTCTGGGAATGACGATTGGTTTATGAGGCAGGACTTACCCAAAATAATGAAAAAACGAACCGCAATCGCGTAGCGTCTCCCCTTGGGAGAAGGACGCAAAGGACACAAAGGAATAAGAGTTTCAGAGAGTTATTGCGTAAGTCCTATGAGAGACAAAAATATTTGTGCGTATGCGTTGAGTGGCGATTCTCACGTTAAAAAGAAAGTGACTCTGAAACTCAGAGCCACCCTTAAAACTGTATTCTGAAACTTTTTAACTTTTCACAATATCCTGATATAGAGGTGTAAAAGTTTACTTTTCAGCTTCAGCAATGGGTACCCATTCAGTGTGGAAACTTCCGGGCTTATCAAGACGCAAGTAGGTATGTGCGCCGAAGTAATCGCGTTGTGCTTGAGTTAGATTTTGAGGCAAGCGATCGCGGCGATAGCTGTCAAAATAATCCAAGGATGCGCTAAATGCGGGTACTGGAATTCCCAGTGTTGCAGCTGTGGCAATCACTTCCCGCCAAGCAGTCTGTCTGTCGAGAATTGTCTGCTTAAATTCCGGAGCTAACAGCAAGTTAGGCAAAGTTGGATTTTCGCTAAAAGCCTTCTTAATCTTATTCAAAAAGCGAGCGCGAATAATACAACCACCTTTCCAAATCCGCGCCATTTCGCCCAGATTCAAATTCCAGTTATATGTTTTTGAAGCTGTGGATAGCAACGCCATCCCTTGAGCGTAAGAACAGATTTTTGAGCAATAGAGAGCATCGCGTACTTTGTTGATAAAGTCCTTGGTTTGCCCGTCATACTTACCACTGGGGCCTGTAAGGACTTTAGATGCTGCAACCCGCTCCTCTTTAATCGAAGATATAATCCGGGCATTAACTGCTGCTGTAATTGTGGGAATAGAGACTCCCAATTCCAACGCAGTCTGCACAGTCCAGCGTCCAGTTCCCTTTTGACCTGCTGCGTCAACAATCAAATCCACCAGGGGTAGATTTGTTTCTGGGTCAATATATGGGAAAATATTCTTCGTAATCTCAATCAAAAATGAATCGAGTTCGTCGGTGGTGTTCCATTCAGCAAACACGTCATGTAGCTGAGTAGGGTTTAATCCAGCGACATTTTTCAACAAGTCGTAGGCTTCAGCAATTATCTGCATATCCCCATACTCAATGCCGTTGTGTACCATTTTGACATAGTGGCCAGAACCACCAGGGCCAATGTAGGTTACACAGGGGCCATCATCGACTTGGGCAGCGATTTTGTTGAAAATTGGTGATAGAAACTCGTAAGAGCTTGTTGTACCTCCAGGCATCAGTGAAGGGCCGTTCAGCGCCCCTTCTTCACCGCCACTGACACCCATACCAAGATACCGAAGCCCTGCGGGTTCTAATTCCTGAGTGCGTCGTTCTGTATCTTCAAACCAAGAGTTGCCACCGTCGATAATGATATCGCCTTCGTCTAACAAGGGTTTTAGTTGAGCAATCACCGCATCCACTGGCTTACCAGCTTGTACCATTACTAGAATTTTGCGGGGACGTTCCAATGAGGCGACGAATTCTTCTAGATTAAAGGCGGCTTTGACGTTCCGTCCTGTAGCACGCTGCGCCATAAACGCATCCGTTTTTTCTCGGGAGCGGTTGTAAACTGCAATTGGGAAGCCATTGCGCTCCACGTTGAGAGCGATGTTCTCACCCATAACGGCTAATCCAATCACACCAAAGCTTTGTAGTGTCATAAAAAATTTCTGGCTAACTCTTGCAGATCCTTTTACCTTTAAGGGTAGTCCGATATTTTCCGTTCTCCCCTAAAGAAGACCTTAAGAGTTGAATAAACGACAAAAATCCGCAACTAACACGGATAATTAATTTTAATTTGTATCTAAATCAACAATTGACTAGCAAAATTTGCAAAATTGAAATAGTCAAAGGACGCAGTAAGGAGTAACCAAATAATGCTGGCATATGTCCTAGCTTTGGTGGTCGGTCTTGGTAGTTTAGCCATTTACATAGCAGCTTTCTTTTTTCCAGAAATCCACCGCAAGAATGACTTTATCTGGAGTGGTGTAGGACTTTTCTACGCCTTAGTCTTATGGGTGTTTGCACCACGTATTACTGGAGGTTTGTTGCTCGGTCATGTGGCTAGTGTGGCTCTTTTGGTCTGGTTTGGCTGGCAAACTCTATCATTACGTCGCCAACTGACCCCCCAGGCACAACAAACCCAAGCACCCAGTCCTGAGACGGTGAAAACTGGCATTCAGGAACAGGTGAATAAGTTGTCTCTTCAGGAACGGCTGGGCCAGTTGCAAAAAGGTCTTAGTAGCACCTTCAGTGGCGCGAAAGACAAGGTGCAACAAACTGGGAGTAAAAAGATACCCACAACCCCCAAACCTGAAGACATTACCTCTGTTGTGGCTGACAAACCTACTGTTGAGATGATCGACAATACTACTGCCATACCAGAACAACCAGCAGAGGAGACAGTTACTACTGACACCGAAGCAAAAACCGAGAGTGTACCAGAAGCGATTCCACCACATCCCCCATCTCCTGAATTGGTGGAAGCAGCGCAACCTGATATTGAAATTGGGGACAAGCAACTGATTCCGGTAGAAGAAATTGCGCCGGATGCGGTACTCGCTCCCCCGGCGGAAGCACCACCTGAAGAAATACCGCCTAATCAAGGTAGTTGAATGCAGTGAAACCCCAGGGCTATTTCATTCTCATCTAGCCCGCCTCAGAATGAATTCTGAGTCTAATAGCGAAAGTCGTCTTTAGACGACTGAAAAAAGGTCATAGTCCGTTAAAACGGACTTTAGCTATGAGCCCGGAACTTCAGTTCCGGGTGGTTTATGTCTAGAATGAAATACCCCTGCTTCTTGATTCTCTTGACACGACATTTAAGAAAAAATTTAATTTAATCTTATCCTTTTTTTTATTTGTTCTTAGTTGTACTAAGAGTCTTAATGCAATATTTTTATTTAAAAAGTATTAAATATTCTATAGAAATCCGATTTAATTTTTGAAACGCTTTACGCCTCCAGCTTTGGGTGATGTAAATCAAAGCTTCCGTATACTTACCAAGATGATACCGGATTCTTAAGAGTTCTATGTGATATTCTCAAACTAGGTTTAAGGATTCAGCCTGACTGTTTGGTATCGTACTCACTAAATCAGGATAAACTTTATGTATCGATTCCAGATACTTGCATACACGCAAAGAGGTGAATCCATCGGTATTGTAGGTTCTACTCCAGAGTTGGGACTGTGGGACATCACCAAATGTATCCACCTACGTACAAGTGGCGATCGCTATCCTATATGGTGGACAGATATAGAAATTGATATTCAGCCGTCTTTGGAGTCAGGCGATGGCGAGAGAGTTGAATACAAGTACATACGTCTCGATGCAAAAGGTAACGCAGAATGGGAGAGCTTACTAGATACAAATCGATGGATTCCCATTGATTCTAAGGAGCATTCCAGCACGATTATTGTGGATGATGGCGCATTCAGTTATTTACAACCTTACCCATTTGGATACATTGAGGAGCCTGTTGTCAAGATGCCCCTGGACGAAGGGGCTGATCGGCTCAAAATCGTGGTCATTGGCAGTTCCGTCGCATTAGGTCATAAAGCCTGGTTTTTGAAAGGTTGGGTCTGGTTGTTGGCACAGGCTTTACAACAAAAATATGGGCATAAACTCGTGAATGTGTCGGAGGTGGGGGCGAATGTCAGCAAAACGATCGCTCGATTTGAGTCAGTTGTGACTCCAGAACAACCCGATGTTGTGATCATTGCTCTGTCTCTGGGCAATGAAGGGTTAGCTTACTGTCCCCCTCACCAGCGACGAGCAGTACAACGTCGCTTTGAAAGCGGTTTGCAGCAGCTTGTGAAAATGACACGCGATATCGGAGCTATTCCAATTCTGGGCGGAGTCTATCCCAATGGCGACTATTCTCTCGAACATTACTGGCTGATCCGAGACACCCATGACCGAATGTTAAGTTGGGGCGTAACCGTACTGAATTGGTTGGCAGCCGTGGATGATGGGCAAGGACGATGGCAAGCGGGGACATCCTTCGACCCGTCTCACCCGAACACTCTCGGTCACAGCCTCATGTATCAGCAGATCGATCTGCATCTCTTCGACATGGACAAACACGAATTAACAAAGGAAAAACAACGGTTCCAGCAACCGAATGAATTTCCCATTTACTTTGATAATGCCGGCTTTCAAGTCTCTGTCTGTATCGAAGAGAAGCATTTACGAATCATTAATCGATCGCAATATAGCTACACCATTGCTCCCTATTGGCAGGAACTACAAACTGCACTGCAAAGTCAGGTAGGATTGATCCCAGGTATTTACATTGCCAAGAATACCCAGCCAGGGACGCTCCCCTTCTTGGTCGTGCAAGAGGATGGCGCGATCGCAACCACAGTAAACATTCCCCCTAGTGCCGACCTAGAATATAGCGCCGCCTTCAATCTTTTTTCGCCGCACAACTCACAAGTTTTGTTCTATGACGGGCATTTGGGGATTTTACAAGCCGACGAAGGCCACCTCTGGGTGATCAACGAATCAGACAATGACTACAACATCCAGCCCATGTGGCAAGAGGTTTGCAACGCACTTAAAGCCATGCCATCGGGTGTCTATGAAGATCCGTTTGATCCCAATGCCCCCTTTCGCACCATGATGATTGGCAACAATGGGTTAGAAAGTCGTGTGAAAGCACCGCCCAAGTCAGCAGTGTTTTTCCAATACAAATGTCAGTTATCAGATATCAACCGTGTAGCCATTCTTCCCCTTGGCGATCGCTGTGCCGTCCGCATGATGCTCTATAAGATGGAGTACGATGGCCCCGCCTTTCCCTTTGATCTAACCCGCACCACCAATATTGGAGATGTTGCAGATGCCATCGAAAACGGTTTTTCTGATATGTGGAACCCCGGCTTTCTGCACTACAGTCCCGACGCAGGTAGAATTTACCACAGTAAGTGGTCGGGTCTATCCTTTGCCCATGAAGTTGAGGAGACAGACGACCCAACGAAGGATATGTCTGCCGTCCATGAACGGATGCGCGTTCGGTACACAGCACGCTCTGAAAGGTTTTGGTACGCACTGCGGCATTGCGACAGAGTGCTTTTCGTCCGCACTGGAATTAGCGATCGCGGTGGTGTGATTGATCTAATAAACAAGCTGGAAAAACAATGCCAGGGGAAGCCATTTCATCTCTTGCTTCTTTCTCCCCAAAGCGATGATGAGTTTTTAGACCTTCCCAATGTACTCCATTACAACGTGGAGTTTAATCCTGATCGGATGTATGACGATTTGGGACACTGGATGTATTGCACAGAGGTAATGCGAGGAATTCTAGAATCCCTTGGTGTTTCCAGCAAAAACCTCTTTTGGTGTCCACCTAAAATACCGATGCGGTGAAATAATCAGCTTTGTCAAGTTAGTTTTGAGGGTTTGTAGTAACCACTTTAGTGCTTAAAATAATCAGGACTAAAGTCCTTACTACGAACTTGCTTATCCATCAATTTAAACTTGATGCGCGTCTAGATTGTAAATTGCAATCGTTAAGACTGTCCTTTGTCACCCCGTAGCCCCCCTTAAAAAGGGGGAAGAATTAAAGTCCCCCTTTTTAAGGGGGATTTAGGGGGATCTAAAAAGTTTTGCTACCAACAAGAGGACTTTTCAAACAACCTCTTAGATGCATGACTATTCTCCTTCATACTAAAAAGCGCTCTACCAAAAGGTAGAGCGCTTTCCGATTTAACGAAACTTCCGAATTAACCGTTGATCGCAGGGGCGGTTAGAGCCACAGGAGCAATTTCACCAGCAGCCAAATCCAGAGGGAAGTTGTGAGCGTTACGCTCGTGCATTACTTCCATACCCAGGTTAGCGCGGTTGATTACATCAGCCCAAGTTGCAATCACACGACCTTCAGAGTCAATAATTG
>NZ_JAIVFV010000093.1 GCF_020829445.1 Nostoc sp. CHAB 5836 | reverse complement strand
CACCTGTTATTACTAAAAATAATATTGTTCTTAAAATAAACAATAAAAACTTATCACTGACTCTTGCTTCCGTAGCTAATTAATCCTTTTCTGGCTTTTCATCACTTTTTCAGCAAGCCCTAAGTAGGTCGGCGCAATTAAAGTTAAGTAGAGCGACGCAAATAAAGCTAACTGGCTAAGGCTGTCATTTGTCACTTGTCCTTCGTCATTTGTAAGGGTTTAAGGTGTATTTACGTTTCGTAACATAGTTTGATTTATTCTTGCCGACTTACTTAACTGGTTAAGGCTGTCACTTGTACTGCCCTTCGACTACGCAGTTCGACTGCGCTCACCGTAAACTCAGGAACCGCGAAGTCGAAGTATTTGTCATTTGTCATTAGTAAGGGTTTTAAGCTTATTTACGTTTCGTAACATATTTGAGTTTTTTCGCACCAACGTACTTAATCAATACCTTCGTCAAAAAATACACCCTAGAAGGGCTATACAAACAAAGCTTTTAGCCCACGGAGGTAAACTTTGTTTGTGTAGCCACAACTTCTAGTCCTTCGGGCAAAGTGTAAGGTTTGAGTTAACTTTGCTTTAACTGTTTACGTCTTAATGCTGAACCAGCACTTAAAGTAGCTATTGACAGTAGCGCTGGAAGCAATGTAGGTTCGGGAACAGATGTAGCTTTTTCATTAAAGGTAAAGTTATCTAGTGCGAACTGTGTCCCGCGACTACCTGTCTCTACAAGATAATCTGGCTGAACTCCACCAAATGACCTAAACCTTAATTGATCAACACCAAAATAATCAAAATTTACTAAAGTTGGCTGTGTTGTATCTACAACCACAGTTTTTGAATACAGGGTTGCACCGCTCTTTAAACCTTCTACAGTAACTGAAAGACCATCATTCCAAGCAGCTGTGAGGTAAGCACTGTTGAAGTCAAAAATACTATCGCTGACTAAAGCAGGGTCTCCAAATGCGTTGAAAGCTACATAGTCTCCTGAAACTCTACCATTGCCATAGCCTGTACCTGTATCTCCGGGACTTGAGCCATTTGTGTAGGAAAAATTGTCCCAATTAAACCCTCCGTAACCATTAGGAATCTGATCAAAATTTGAAACAGGTGCTAGATCATCAAATGTTAAAACAGTTGCTTGTGCTACTGCCCCTATTCCCAAAAGGATGACTGTTGCTGCGATCGCAGCAGTCGATAACTTTTTTGCAACAGTTGAAATACTCATATGGTACTAGTTGTAACTTTTTACTTTTAAATTCTGCCTGAAGATGCAACTTGAATTTTGATTAGCTTAGAAGTTAAACTTCTGTGGGTTCCTAGATTTTGTTCGATCCCAGCACACCGGACATATCAGCCTTTGAGCCAGGGTAAAACAATTTGAGCAGGTAAGGTTGGGGAAATACACCCAGTAATCCCTTAGTGAGGCTGAGGTACAATGCAAAGAAATATTTAAATTATGAGCGGCCGATCCACATGATCACATCAGAACATAACACAAAATCCAGCGACAAAAGCCTAGAGGCAATGCGACATTTTTCCGAACAATACGCCAAGCGTACTGGAACCTACTTCTGTTCTGAACCTTCTGTTACCGCAGTTGTGATTGAAGGACTAGCCAAACATAAAGACGATCTAGGTGCGCCTTTATGTCCCTGTCGCCATTACGAAGATAAAGAAGCTGAGGTTCACGCCACATATTGGAACTGCCCTTGTGTGCCAATGAGAGAACGCAAAGAGTGTCATTGTATGTTGTTCCTCACCCCTGACAACGAGTTTGCTGGAGAAAAACAAGAAATTTCTCTCGAAACAATTAAAGAAGTACGAGACAGCATGGGATGAGCGAAACCATCCCCCAAGAGTTTTGGCAAGGCGTAGAACAGTTCAATTCTGGCCAGTTCTACGCCTGTCACGACACTTTAGAGGCTTTGTGGATTGAAGCTGGCGAACCGGAAAAAACCTTTTATCAAGGCATTCTGCAAATTGCTGTAGCACTGTATCATTTGGAGAATCGGAACTGGCGAGGTGCAGTAATTCTATTGGGAGAAGGCGGCAATCGCCTACGTCGTTACCCATCTAGTTATGGCGGCGTTGATGTAGATGACCTATTGAGTCAGAGTGCAGTTTTGTTGACGACATTACAACAAATAGGGCCAGACTTGATTACAACTGGTGAGCTGGGTGAAAATAAAGTCTTATCTTTGCCTAGAATTGCGCTAACTACTGATTAGACATCTGGTGTAATTAATTATGCCTTGGCCGAAATCCTTGGTAGGCACAATTCATGAATTGTGCCTACTGAATCTGTCTGATTAATTTTGATGAGTTCGTAGTAAGCACAAAGCGTGCTTAAAAATTCAGGACTAAAGTCCTTACTACAAGCTTGTTCGCCCCTCGTAATTAATGAGACAGATTACTACGTCATTTTCACGAAAAAAGTAAATAAAGGTTCAAAGCCTAGCCTCCTTGTAGGCGGCTTTATTCCCTGTTCCCTTTCACTAAGTAAGTCGGCAAGAATAAACCAAGCTATATTACAAAACGTAAATACACTTTAAACCCTTATAAATGACGAAGGACAAATGACAAATGACAGCTTTAGCCAGTTAGCTTTATTTGCGTCGCTCTACTTACTATGGCAATTTCCTGAAACCTTGAGGTTGGGGGCAGCGTCACTATTTCAGCTAATAGTTATCGTAAATCACTCCAGATTGTATATTTAATATCTGGATAAAGTACTTGAGATAATTAGAATACAAGCCGAAATCCTGAATCCCAAATTGCTATGATGCCCTGCTCTCAATTGCCCATATCACAGATGCGTCGCTTTGGATTAGCTTTAATGCTGCCAGTTGTACTCTTGGGCGCTTTTGTTTTTCCCACTCAACTGCAAACCGCTACTGCACAAACATCTAGAGAAAATCGCCCCCTCACTATCCGCGCTGATGTCCAAGAATATGACGCCAAAAATCAAGTAATCACTGCTCGCGGTAATGTGCAAATGTTGTATCCTGCCCGCCAGCTTCAGGCAACATCTGCCCAAGCACAGTACTTTAGTAAGGAACGCCGAATTGATTTCAGTGGCAACGTCTATATTTTGCAACAGGGCGGTAACAGTATCCGGGCGGAGAAAGTAACTTATTTAATTGATGAAGGGCGATTTGTCGCTTTACCCCAATCCAATCGTCAGGTAGAGTCCATTTACATGGTTCAGGAATCAGATAATGATGGACAAACTACAACACCCGCTCCACAGACACCTGCATTCAAGCGTTCTAATTAGCATTTACCATCAAGAAAGAGTGCCTCCAGCGTGAAAATTGTTTTAGAGAATATTCACAAATCTTACGGCAAGCGAGTAATTGTCAATCGTGTCAACCTTTCTGTTGCTCAGGGCGAAGTTGTTGGTTTACTCGGCCCCAATGGGGCTGGTAAAACGACGACCTTTTACATTGCTACAGGTTTAGAAAAACCTAATCAAGGAAAAGTCTGGCTAGGTAATGTGGACGTTACGGGAATGCCAATGCATAAAAGGGCACGGCTTGGTATTGGTTATCTAGCACAAGAAGTAAGTATTTTTCGCCAACTTTCGGTAGAGGATAATATTCTGTTAGTGCTAGAGCAAACTAATGTGCCACGATGGGAGTGGTCAAGACGACTCAAAACTTTACTGCGGGAGTTTCGGTTGGAAAAATTAGCCAATAGCAAAGGAATTCAACTTTCTGGTGGTGAGCGACGGCGGACAGAATTAGCCAGGTCTTTAGCTGCTGGACAAGAAGGGCCAAAATTTTTACTTTTGGATGAACCATTTGCGGGAGTTGATCCGATCGCAGTTTCTGAAATTCAGCAAATCGTAGCACAACTGCGCGATCGCGGCATGGGAATATTAATTACAGATCATAATGTCCGCGAAACTCTCGCCATCACTGATCGCGCCTACATCATGCGCGAGGGCCAAATCCTGGCTTTTGGGGCTGCTGAAGAACTCTACAACAACCCTCTGGTGCGGCAATATTATTTGGGGGATAATTTTCAAGTCTAGTTTAAGTAATATAATTACAATTGTTTGACCTGAGATGATATTAGATCTGTGTTGAAATCAACTGCAAACCGCTATATTGTTAAGCATAAATTTTTTATCCCAACTCTCTATGACGGTGCATTTAATCTTAATTAAACGAACCACAAAGTACGCAAAGTACGCAAAGCAGAAAATCGGTATTAATTAATTTAATTTTACTTTCTCAGCTATTGAGAATTAAATTTTGATAGTAAATTTTGCTTTGCCAGGGTTGCTAATATTTAACTTGTAAATTTGCTTATGATATCAAAGAAACTCACGTTTTTACACAGCCTCCATTCGCTGCTGCCTTTTACGATCATGGATCGCTATCTTGCCAGCGAATTGGTAGCACCGTTTTTCTTTGGTGTCGGAGCTTTTTCATCAATTGGTGTCACCATTGATGCTGTATTTGATCTCGTCAGAAAAATCGTAGAATCTGGTTTACCGATAGACATTGCTATTCAAGTTTTTTTGTTAAAATTTCCCAACTTTATTGTTTTAGCCTTCCCCATGTCTACGCTGCTGGCTACTTTGATGACCTACAGTCGTCTTTCTAGCGAGAGCGAACTAATTGCCCTCCGTGGTTGTGGCGTAAGTGTCTATCGCATGGTGCTAACTGCTGTGATGTTAAGTCTTGTGATTACAGGAATGACATTTGTATTTAACGAAGAAATTGCACCAGCAGCAAATTATCAAGCGGCGAGGACTCTGGATAAAGCCCTGAAATCAGACAAGCCAACCTTTAAACAGCAAAATATTTTCTATCCTGAATACCAGGATGTTACCCAGCCGGATGGCTCTAAGAATAGGATATTGACACGCTTATTTTACGCCGACCAATTTGATGGTAAGCGGATGACAGGGTTGACGATTATAGACCGCTCAACAAAAGGTCTGAATCAAATTGTAGTATCAGAATCTGCCCAATGGAATCCTTCGGAAAATATCTGGGATTTTTATAACGGTACGATCTATTTTGTCGCTGCCGATCGCTCTTATCGGAACATTGTCAGATTTGAACACCAACAACTGCAACTACCGCGCACGCCATTAAGTCTGGCAGAAAAAAGTCGCGATTATGGTGAGATGAATATTTCTGAAGCACTAAATCAACTAGAAGTGGAACTTCTCGGTGGCGATCGCCAAAAAATTCGTAAACTCCAAGTGCGGATTCAACAAAAAATCTCCCTACCTTTTGTATGTGTAGTTTTTGGCTTAGTTGGTGCAGCAATGGGAAGCATACCCCAGCGAACTGGAAGAGGCACTAGCTTTGGGATTAGTGTGATAGTTATATTTTCGTACTACTTAATTTTCTTTATTAGTGGTGCGATCGCCCAAGCAGGTGTCCTCTCTCCCTTTATGGGGGCTTGGTTGCCCAATTTTCTTTTTTTGGGAATCGGTCTCTTCTTATTGATACGAGTTGCCAAACGATGAGGAAGAATAATAATTGTTCCCAATACCCTTGGGTTAAGCCGTAAAAATAAATTTGCGTAGGTTGGGTTGAACTTTAGTGAAACCCAACATTTTCGGGCATTTGTTGGGTTTCACTAAAGTTCAACCCAACCTACAATTATCCACAAAGCCAAGCGTATTGCCCTTGCTCCCCCATCGCCCCACTTTTATATTACGATAAACAATTTTGTAGTCAGGACTTTAGGTGATCATATTTGTGATACCATACTTCAATGACTTGCAAACTGCTGCATATATGCTGTTTAGTAAGTAAGTCTGCAAGAATAAACCAAACTATATTACGAAACGTAAATACACCTTAAACCCTTATAAATGACGAAGGACAAATGACAAATGACAGCCTTAGCCAGTTAGCTTTATTTGCGTCGCTCTACTTACTCAAAAAATAACCTTCTTGCAACAAGCAATTTCTCAGAAGCAGAGAAGTCCAAATTCAACCCATAGCCGAGGTTTGAGATTCTGTGCTTTCAATCTCCCTTTTACCGAGTCTCTAACAAATAAATTAGTGCCTCCACTAAAGCCTGGTTTTGTTCATCAGTGCCAATAGTAATGCGTAATTTATCATCTAGTCCAGGCTGTTTAAAGTAGCGGATTAAAATTCCCGCTTTTTTCAGTTCTTGATAGAAATATTCTGCATTTCTTTGTGGAGGTTGTGCCAGCAAAAAGTTACTTTGAGAATCCCAAATATGAAAACCTAATTGTTTCAAGTCTGTTGCTAACTTAGTCCGTGATGCCTTAATTTTTGCTACACAAGCATTTTTATAAACTTGGTCGCTGATGGCAGCCGTGCCAATTGCGCAAGCGATCGCATCAATGTTATAACTATCCTTGACTTTAAATAATCCTTGCAATAGTTTGGGATTCGCCACCCCAAAGCCCAATCGTAATCCTGCCAACGAGTACCCTTTAGATAATGTCCGAATCACGATGACGTTTTCGTATTCTTTTACCAAAGCCAATGCATTATCTTCGGTAAAATCTACATATGCTTCGTCAATCACAAGAACTCCGGATAACTCGCTGGCTAGCTTTTGCAGGTCATTTGCTGCCACCACATGGCCCGATGGACTGTTGGGCGACACAATAAATGTTACAGATCCATTGGCCGCAATCATTTTTTCTACAGGTAAATTATAATCATCACTGTAGGGGATTTCAACAATTTCCGCAGCTTGCATTTCTGCTAATGTGCGATATAACACGTAAGTTGGCATCGGGTAAACTACTTTCTTCCCAGGTTCTGCACAGGCTCGAATTATTACACTCAATAATTCGTCACTGCCATTTCCCACAATGATCCAATCACTAGGAACTCCTAAAACTTTACTTGCAGCTTCCCGGAACTCTCCCCCAGAAGGTTCTGGATACCGCCGTAACCACTCACTATCGATATTTTGCAGCACAGCTAATGCCGCAGGGGAAGGAGGATAGGGATTCTCATTGCTATTAAGTTTAATGATCTGTGTACCGCGTTGGGGCTGTTCTCCGGGAACATAGCTAGCCATTGCGTTAACATTAGAGCGAAAGTAGTTGGTCATAGAGCATTAGGTATGGCGCATTAAATATTAGGTGCGATCTCTAGGATGGGAGACACTTAAGCAAATTTCAACCCACAATTTTACGTGAAAATATGAAATTAAATATTTATTCTGACAGAAATTATCTTCCTAAGGGAATGGAACCAGTTATAATGCTTCATCCCTTTTGGACAGAATTTATCCCTAGTCAAAAATACCCTTGGAATAGACTTTATGGCAATTATATAGAAAATAGTCATTCACTTTTTCAAATGACTTCGTTAAAGGAAGCTGACTTAGTAGTCATGCCGATAAACTGGAGATTGATCAGGGGAGATAGTTGGAGAAGCAAAGTTAACAAAGAAGCAGAAGCTCTATCGATTCAATTTGCCGAAAAAGTGGCTCATAGCGGCAAAGAAATAATTGTTTTTTTCACAAGCGATTGTTGTACTGAAGAAATTCCTGTCAAGAATGCAACAGTAATCCGCACTGGAGTATATGGATCTAAAAAGAAGGAAAAGGATATTATTATGCCTTCCTTTACTGAAGATTTTGTGAAAGAGTATTTGGGAGATAAAATTTCTGTCAGGCATAAATCTGATCAGCCTGTTGTTGGATTTTGTGGTTTGGCAAACCCAGATTCATGGGAAATAAAACTGAAAACATTTGTATATCACGGTTTGATGTTAGCCAAATCATTAGAGCTTGGAGTTTCACCTTACAAAGGTGAAACTCTGCGTAGTAATGCTCTGAGAATACTTGCAGAAAGCCCCTCTTTAGTAAAAACAAACTTCGTCATCAGAGACAAATCAGTATTTCTAAATACACAAAACATTGAGCAAAGACAGAAGACTCGTGCTGAATATGTGAAAAATCTAGTCGAGAGCGACTACATTTTATGCTGTCGTGGTTCTACAAACTATTCTATTCGACTATATGAAATCCTCTCCTGTGGCCGCATTCCAATTTTTATTAATACAGACTGCGTTTTACCTTTCGATACGATGATTGACTGGAAAAAATATTGCGTTTGGATAGAGGAGAAGGAACTACCATATATTGGAGAGAAAGTGGCTGAATTTCATAGCAATATTTCAAACCAAGAATTCATCGACTTACAGTATGAGTGTCGAAATATATGGAAGAAATGGCTTTCTGCTGAGGGATTTTATACTAATCTTTATCTTCATTTTCAGAAAAATAAGACTCTTACGCAGAAATTATAATTCCTAATTCCTATACCGCAAGGGTTTTATTAAACCTCTTGCATAAATCAAACAATTGGAACCCCCTACCTTCTTTTACACCTTAAAAAAGGGGTAAAAGAAGGTTAATTGAGTGCCATTCAACTGATAGTTCTTCTGTTTGTCTTTAGTGCCAGAGTTAAGCCATCTGCGATCGCTACTACACTAAGACTAACTCGCTGGTCTTGATGCAGCTTTTGATTAAAGGCACGAATTCTTTTAGTTCTATTGTCTTGCACTTGCGGATCGGCAACCTTACCTGACCACAGGACATTATCGATCGCAATCAGTCCCCCCGATCGCACTAATTGCAGCGATCGCTCATAATAGCCATCATAGTTGCTCTTATCTGCATCGATGAAGGCAAAATCAAAAGTTTCTGCTTCTTTGGTTGCTAGTAGCCGATCCAAAGTCTCCAAAGCTGGGGCAATGTGCAGCTGAATTTTATCCGCCACTCCTGCTTGCTGCCAATAGCGCCGAGCGATGGTTGTAAATTCCTCACTAATATCACAGGCTACTACCTTACCGTCACTCGGTAACGCCAATGCCACCACCAGGGAACTATAACCTGTAAATACCCCAATATCTAAAGTTTTTTTCGCTCCCAACAACTGCACCAGCAACGCCAGAAACTGCCCTTGTTCGGGAGCAATCTGCATTCTCCCTATTGGATACTGGGCTGTTTCCTGTCTCAGTTCGGTCAAAATTGTCGGTTCTCGGAGAGAGACTGACAATAAATAGTCATAAAGGTTTTGTTCGAGTCCTAATGTTTTAGTTGTCATAGATATGGGGCATAGACCTCTATCTTGCAAAAGCCTGTGACACCCTATCCCCCTAACAAGTTTGCTCTTGAGATCCCACCCTTTTTAAGGGGGTTAGGGCGATGGAGGTTTCAGGTTTTGAGTGCGTAGGTTCCAAAATCAAATCGGATTGCTATATGTAGATGTAATTATTTTAAATAGGACTTACGCACACTAGACCTCTTGCAAAAGTTCCTAACACCCCTCCCCGCTCTTCGGGAGGGGAGACAAAGCGAAGCTTTGGCGGGGTGGGGTTTAACAGTGAACAGTTATCAGTGATCTATTTATCCCGCAAGTTTTTGCCTACGCCGTACAGGTGTCAGGCGTTGGTGGCGCAACTTTTACCCCCACCATATGCCGCCAGGACTGATAACTGATAACTATTTTAAAAGTCCTATGCTTCAGAAAAATTTTTATACTTTCAACTTTATACAAATATTTTTACATAAGTAAATATTATCTTAAAAGAAAATTAATACTTTCTATACCTATGCATTCTGTAATACGATGAAATTTTTGTGTAGCATAAATGTAGATTCACTTTTAATAGGAGAAAGATTGTGTCTGAAATGAAACCAGAAGATTTGAATTCACAAGCAGTACCGTTCTTCGCCCGATTCCTAGAAGGGCAAAATGCTGAAGACATTTCTGATCTAGAATCAGAAGCAATTAGCGGCGGACACATAGTTGTAACTCACAAGTGCCATTCTGATCATGAACACGGCGGTGCAGTCACTAAGAAGTACCCTTCTGATAGTGATGAGTACGCTGTTACTCAGAAGTACCCTTCTGATGGTGAAGATGGAGGTGTAATGACTTTGAAGTTCCCTTCTGATAATGAAGATACTCCGGCTGCAAAATAACTTTACTGTCTATTTTCGAGTAAACCAGAGATGCGGTTTTGAAAACTATTTCTAGGAAAAAAATACTGTTAGCTTTGCCAACCTCTACTAGGGGTTGGCTTCCCATGATTACTATGCTTGCTTTTTTAGTAGTTTCCTCTGTTAAGAGTTTGCAGTAAGAAAAACGCAAAAACTTATTAAAATATTTTATGCACCATGAGCGTGATGTAGTTTTATTAATTAGCCACAGTGGTGATTATTTCACAATAGATAGAGTTGCCCAAGCTCTATTAAGACGAGGCGCACAGCCATTTCGGCTAGACACCGATAAATTTCCAATGACAGTCCAAATCCAGGCTAATTTTAGTAACTTTGGGAGCAATCATACATTAAAGTATGGCGATCGCTCGTTGAATACAGAGGAGGTACAAGCAGTATGGATGCGGCGGATCTGGGAACCTCAGTTGAGTAAAGATTTGGCTCCCAAATTTCAAGCAGCCTGCACTACAGAATCATTGGCCGCCTTAGATGGCTTTTGGGATAGTCTCAGAGAAGCTAGATGGGTGGATGATTTACAACGAATTAACGCAGCTGAAAACAAGTTACGCCAACTGCGGGTTGCTTCGGAAGTTGGTCTTGTCATACCTCAGACTCTTGTCACTAATAATCCTCAAGAAGCACGAGAGTTTTTCCACCGAGTCAAGAGAAAAATGGTTGCTAAACTCCTCAGACCTCTTTCTTACAGTATGGAAGGCTCTTCTTTTTTTATGTACACCAGTGCAGTCAAAGAAGAAGATTTAGTTGATGCTGAGACACTGCGCTATTGTCCTGTGGTGTTTCAAGAACAAATCCCCAAACAGCAAGAGCTACGGGTAGTCTATGTAAATGGTAAGCTCTTTGTCGGAGCATTAAATGCATCTGGTTATGCAGCATCTACTCAAGACTGGCGACGTGCTACAAAAGAGGCTTGTGTGTGGCAAGCTGATGAATTACCTGATGAAATCGTCTCTTGTATCCATGCTTTTATGGCAAAATTTGGGCTGGTTTTTGGAGCGTTTGACTTTATCCAAACACCATCAGGGGAATACGTTTTTTTAGAAATTAACCCTACAGGAGAGTGGGGAATGCTGGAGAGAGATTTGGAATATCCCATTGCAGATGCGATCGCATCTGCACTACTCTCAACAAGTACTTAGCGAGAACTTTGCCTGAAATTATAAATTTAAAACTCGGCAGTTAAATAAGTTGGTGCAAAAAAACCCAATTATGTTGTGAAACGTAAATATGATTAAAACCCTTACTAATGACAAATGACAAATGACAAATGACAGCTTTAGCCAGTTAGCTTTAATTGCACCAACCTACTGAATATGACTGTTTTAATCATTACCCACAGCCAAGACAACGAAAGTATTCCCCTGGTCATTCAAGCAATTGAGGCTCAAGGAGGGAAAGCATTTCGTTTTGATACAGACCGATTTCCTACAGAAGTGCAGCTAGATGTTTACTATGCTGGAAGTGAGCGAGTTACTCTGAGGGTCGATGACCAGACATTAGATTTGAGTGAAGTATCAGCAGTTTGGTATCGACGCATCGCCATTGGAGCAAAAATTCCCGACTCGATGGACAAGCAAATGCGACAAGCCTCAATTCAAGAATCTCGCGTTACTATTCAGGGGATGATTGCCAGTATTCAGGGGTTTCATCTTGACCCCTTGCCAAATATCCGTCGAGCTGAAAATAAGCAGCTTCAATTACAAGTAGCCAGGAAACTAGGTCTAGATACTCCACGCACCTTAACTACTAACAACCCCAAGGCAGTAAAGCAATTTGCCGAAGAGTGCCAACAGGGTATGATTACCAAGATGCTTTCTTCCTTTGCCATCTACGACGAGCAAGGGTTGGAAAAGGTCGTATTTACCAATCCCATTTCATCTGAGGATCTGGACAACCTTGATGGACTGCGTTTTTGCCCAATGACGTTTCAAGAGAAAATACCAAAAGCTCTGGAACTGCGGACAATTATTGTCGGTAAGCGTGTGCTGACGGCTGCGGTTGATTCTCAAGCTTTGGATAAGGCGCGTTACGATTGGCGCAAACAGGGAATCGCCTTACTCGACGCTTGGGAAGCATACACCTTACCCCAAGATGTGGAAGATAAACTGCTCAAACTCATGGCAGAATTTGGTTTGAACTACGGAGCCATTGATATCATTTTGACTCCAGATGGTCGTCATATATTCCTTGAGGTCAACCCAGTTGGCGAGTTCTTCTGGCTGGAACGCTGTCCTGGCTTACCCATTTCCCAGGCGATCGCTGAGGTTCTACAAAACTAACCTAATTTACGGTTCGCAAAATACTTAAAGCCACAGCCTCCGCCACCTTAATCCCATCGATACCAGCCGAGAGAATTCCCCCTGCGTATCCCGCGCCTTCCCCAGCCGGATAAAGACCGACTGTATTCAAACTCTGATAATTCTCTTTGCGTTTAATCCGAATCGGTGATGAGGTGCGGGTTTCCACCCCAGTCAACACAGCATCGTCCATCGCAAATCCTTTAATTTGTTTGTCAAAAGCCGGAAGTGCTTCACGGATGGCAGCGATCGCATAATCTGGTAAACTCTGGCTCAAATCACCCAAATGCACCCCAGGTGTATAAGACGGTTTAACAGTGCCCAATGCTGTAGAAGAGCGATGGTTGAGAAAGTCTCCCACCAACTGCCCTGGAGCTTCATAAGTTCCACCGCCTAACTCAAAAGCCTGTTCTTCCAAGCGCCGTTGGAAGTCAATTCCCGCTAAGGCATTTCCTGGATAATCTTCGGGGGTGATGCCCACAACGATCGCACTATTGGCATTGCGCTCATTGCGAGAGTATTGGCTCATCCCATTGGTGACAAGTCGCCCCGGCTCTGATGCAGCTGCAACCACCAAGCCTCCCGGACACATACAGAAACTATAGACGGAACGACCATTTTGGCAGTGGTGAACCAGTTTGTAATCGGCAGCACCTAAAAGTTTATGACCAGCTTGAGGGCCGAAACGACATTTATCGATGAGAGTCTGGGGATGTTCGACCCGAAAGCCGATGGAAAAAGGTTTAGCCTCTATGTAAACTCCACGATCAAAGAGCATTTGGAAGGTATCGCGGGCGCTATGACCCACCGCCAAAACTACATAATCGCTGGCGATATATTCCCTACTGGCAAGGGTGACTCCCCGCACTTGTCCATTTTCGATATTGATATCTTCCACCCGGCTTTGAAAGCGAATTTCACCGCCCAGGGATTCGATTTGGGCACGCATACTTTGGACGATTCCCACCAGTTTGAAGGTGCCGATGTGCGGTTTGTTGATATATAAAATTTCTGGTGAGGCTCCCGCATTGACAAGTTCAGTCAACACCTTGCGTCCATAATGCTGAGGATCTTTAACCTGACTGTAGAGTTTACCATCAGAAAATGTACCCGCCCCACCTTCGCCAAACTGGGCATTGGATTCGGGGTTGAAGTCTGATTTTTTCTTCCAAAAGCCAAAAGTATCAACGGTGCGATCGCGAACTTTTTTCCCCCGTTCTAAAATGATCGGACAAAAGCCCATTTGCGCCAGCATCAAACCCGCAAACAAGCCACAAGGCCCAGTACCAATGATGATCGGGCGAATCGTCAAATTGCTCGGTGCTTGTGCCACTGGGCGATAACTCATATCTGGCGTGACCATCAGATGGGGGTCTTTTTTCAGGCGCTTGAGTAGATGAGTTTCTTGAGTCGTTTCTACATCGATAATATAAACAAGGGTGATCTCTCCTTTTTTACGGGCATCATAGCTACGCTTGAAGATGGAATAGCTGATCAAATCTTCGTCCGTAATTTGCAGCTTTTTGAGGATAGCAGACTTGATCTCATCTTCAGGATGATCAAGCGGGAGTTTTACTTCTGTTAGTCGTAACATAGCGAGGAGAAATGCATACTGTCTATCAGAATATTAATCAAAATCAGCGAATTTTAGATTTGGGATTGAAGATTCAAAATAGGACTTACGCAAAATAATGAAAAAACGAACCGCAAAGGGCGCAAAGGACACAAAGTAATAAGAGTTTCAGAGAGTTATTGCGTAAGTCCTATTTATGTTGCAATACGCTTGGGTTAAGCCCAAAAAATAAAAATGTGTAGGTTGGGTTGAGGAACGAAACCCAACATTTTCGGGCATTTGTTGGGTAACACTAAAGTTCAACCCAACCTACAATTATCCTTAACCCAAGCGTATTGATTTATGTTGAGCGGAGTCGAAACACAGTGTCCCCAAGAGTTGCCCTCTAATTTATACTCGCTCCGCGAGAAGCAAGCTACGTGACAATACACTTCAGTTAAGCATTTTTCCTTCTCTTCCTTCTCTTTCTTTGCGTCCTTTGCGTACTTTGCGGTTCGTTAAAAAAATTGATATAAGTCCTAAAATTGTTTGACTGTGACGCAGCTAATTTTCGTGGCTCAAACAACACTAACAGCCGCCTCTAACATTCCTATTGTGCCAACATCAGCATTAATTTCCACTTCCACACCGATTGGCAAAGTAAATTTATCTTTAATATGACCAATCATTGAACCGTACCAAGCAGGAATATTTAAAGGAAGTATGTGGTCTTGCAATACTTGCATTAATGTAAACGATGGTTCATCCCCAAGACTACAATTAGTACATTGCCCAAAAATAAACCCAGCAATTTGGTTCAGGATGCCAGCAGTTTGTAACTGCGTTAGCATCCTATCTATACGGTAAACATCCTCGCCAATTTCTTCCACAAACAGAATGCTTTTGTTCCAAGAAGGTAGGTAAGGTGAACCTACCATTGCTGATAGCACCGACAAGTTTCCACCCACAAGTTTACCCCTCGCCTTTCCCGGTGCTATTGTCTCCACCCGCACTTCGCTAGAGTTGAGATTTTCCATAGTCACAGCTTCACCATTAAATAGAATCCGCTTGAAGTAATCCACTGTAAACTGATTCCAAGTAGATGTAGCAACTGGGCCATGAAAAGTAGTTACCCGACTACGGGCATTAATTGCTAACAACAGCGTCGTAATATCGCTGTACCCCATGATAATTTTCGGATGGGAGCGAATTAGCGAGTAGTTAAGTAGGGGTAAAATGCGATTACAACCCCAACCACCACGCATAGCAATAATTGCTTTGATGGTGCGATCGCTAAACATCGAGTTTACATCCTGGGCGCGATCGGCATCTTTACCCGCTAAATAGCCGTAACGATCTAAAATATGCTTCCCGCACTTGACTTTTAGCCCTAATTGTGAAAATGACTGCTGCGCTGCTTCGATGTCTTTAGCGTCAACGATACCCGCAGGAGCGATTAATCCTACGGTATCGCCCAGTTGTAGGCGGGGCGGCTTGCAGATGGTGTTTGGAGACGGCTTACCTTGGGCGTTAAGTGGTGGTATCTGAGTAGCTAAAGTAGCCAGCCCACAGGTTATGAGAAATTCCCGACGCTTGATAGTCATAACCATGCAGTTGTGGCTACACCGGGAAACTGGCGGCTTGAAAAATCTGTTCGGCAGTTATATTCAATTCTGGAAAAATGGGTGAGATAATGCTATCGCTCTTGCGAAACTGCTGGACTTGGTATTCTCCCTCAACTAACGAATAAACCGAAATAGTTGGTTGTTTAGGATTGCCAATGAATTTTCTACCACCTAACGCGGCGTAATCTACAATCCAGTATTCTCGGATGCCAATAGCTTCATACTGACCAAGTTTGGTAAAGTAATCATCGCGCCAGTTCGTGCTGACAACCTCTATAACCAATGGGATTGATGCTGATTGACTGACTGTTGATTTAGTCCTCCACAGCGGCTCGTTGACTAGGTTGAGACGATTCAACAACAGTACATCGGGCAAGAAAGCGGATTCACTTTCAGTCGATTGAACAAATCCCATTTTAGGAATGTCATAGGGTATTGAAAGTCGAGCGCACTCTAGCAAAATTTGCTTGGTTAAGAATGCGAGAACTAATTCATGATCGCCTGTTGGCGGTGGCATTGGCTTGATAAATCCATTATGTAGTTCGTAACGAAGCTGTGTTGAATTAACAGGATACCAGTATAGAAACTGGTCAACAGTAATAGGAATTGGTAACGACTGAATCATTTACCTGCCTCCGTTGTGATAGTCCCCAGTAGTCATATTAACCTCAATTTTTGAGTCTTTTCTAATTTATTCATGTTAAACCTCTTGTACCTTATCAACTAACCCATCTGAGTTTACAAATCCATTAAGTACATTGGTGCAAAAAAAGTCAAATATGTTACGAAACGTAAATAAGCTTAAAACCTTTACTAATAACAAATGACAAATGACAAATGACAGCCTTAGCCAGTTTTTAATTGCGCCAACCTACTTACTAGCAAATTTGCCATTAGTGTCTAATGAACTAGGGGTAGCATATATAAAATCTGCATTACCAATTACAGGCAAAAGATGGTCATATAATTGCATTGACTGTAAACAACTATTAATACTATAAGCTGCTGAATTATATCCTTCAATATTTTCTTCAACAGCAGTCCATAATCGCCGATTATTCGCGATCTTTTCTTCAGCTTCTTGTTCTAATGTTTTCTCTAAAAAAGCACGCGCCTGTGGGTATTGCTGCAAAATTTCATCTGCTTGCTGATCTGCCATTGGTAACAACTGAGTTTTCAAGGTTTGGTTAATGGTTTGACGGAAAGATTTACGAATAGTTTGGGAAACTTTTGGCTCAAAGTCTAATTTCAATAACTGCCTAATTGCTGGTTCTGCTTCTATGATACTTTCAGCGTCGTAACCTTGAGAAGTTTGTGATAGAGTCTGGCGAAATTGATATATAGAAAAAGTGCCTTCATCATAAAATCTCGGACTTTCTCGCACAAAGCGATCGCACTCGACAGTAGCTGCACTCAGCAATGCTTGAGTAACTACTTTTTCGACAATCTTTATCCCTTGTTCAATTCCGCCATCATGATCTAATAAACGATACAACTGGCGATAATATTCTGACTTGCGAATCTTTTCAATCAACCGTTGGAAAAAATTAGCCAGTAATTGCTGAGAAGCTTGAATCAAAATATCTTCTAATTGATTTGCTAAGTAATAAAAAGCCTCTACTAAAATAGCAATTAAAGGTGCAGTAGCGTTGCGAGGATGGCTGATAGTTGCACGTCGATAAGCATCAGCTACAGAAAAAGTATCTAGTAACTCATCTAAACGGCGAATCATTCGTGATTGCAATTGCCTAAAATCTGCTTCAAAGGCATCACAATAATTATTAATTATCTGGTTAACTTCTTGTGTAATATGCTCAGTAAAATCTCTACCAATTTGCTGGAGTTGCTGATTGAGGCGTTGCAACTCTTGCACCTTCATTGTCTCGATTTCTTGGGGTTGACTATCCAAATTACGTTGTACATTCTGATAATGTTTCTTCAATTTAATACAAATATCTTCCAAATCATCAGCAAGATTTTTAAACAATTGCGGACGCTTTTCTTCTGTAAGATAGCGAGTAATAGCTGTGCGAAATTCCTCAGTACCACTATCTTGAATTAGCTGTTGGATAAGTTCATTTCCCCAATCTCCCAGAATCCGCACATAATTTTGATTTGGGGTTTCAAAGCCATTAACAGATACACGAAATTTAGTGGAAGACAGTTTTCCGGAATTTACGCAGTAGTTGTTAAACGCATAGACGAATTGTGGTGTTTCTTCTTGACCATCTAAACCTTTAATACTTTCTGCAAAAACCGAATCTAAACCAAATCTATCTTGTTGGTTTGTCTGTTTAATCTGAGTGCCGTAAAATCCTAATAATCCACTGGTTTTATAAACCTTGTTTGAATTGCGAAATTGTCCACTAATTAAATCGTCCAATCGTTGCCGTAGCTGAGTATTATACCAAGTTTCGTCAATCCGGTTGAAGACATAGAAAACGCGATCGCGTACTCCCCCATTCTCCCGCATTAATTCCAAAAGTTCTGTTTCTTCTTTTGTCATCTCACCCGCCGAAGCAGGTTTTAGCACACATACCACCGCCGAAGTATCAGGATGTTGAATTTTGGCATAAGTTAGCTGTGCATCCTTCTCTACTGGTGCATCTATACCCGGCGTGTCAATAATTACATTGCCATCTTCTAAAAGAGGATGATTACAGTAATATTCTATCCGCTTCAATACTGCACTATTACTACCGCGACGTGCATATCCAGCAGCTTCCTTGAGGTTGGAAAAGTTAAATTGCTCCATTGAATATGTAGCATTATTAACCGTGTTGATGCGATCGCGGTTTGCTATATATCCCTCTAGCAATAATATTAACGCCTTCGCCTGTTTTGCACGTTCTGATTTACTCTCACCACCCTCCTGCTGAATAATCGTTTCAGAATCTTGACGTAATAAGTTAATTACATCAGCTTGGTTAATATTAGCTACTGTTTTAAATCCTAGTTGCTGACATAAAAAAACTGCTTGTTCCCGAATCTCTGCTTCACTTAAAAACGTCAAAACAACACGTTCTTTATCTATTTCTGCATACTCAATTTTGCATTCTGTACCTGTAGCGTGTCCCTCTGCACTGTAGAGTAATTCTCTCTCCAAGAGTGCATTTATCAGCATTGATTTCCCGGCGCTAAATGCACCCGCAAATACAATTTCAAACTTGGGAGAAATCGCTTTACTTAGAGAAGTTTGTACAGGTATAATATCTTGGGAACGCAAGGTTGGTTCTTGTTGTAAAAGTTGTAAGATCGACTCAACCTGCTCTTTCAAATTTTTGCACTGAAGCGGCATATCTGACATATTCAGCATCCTGACAATATTTATGTATATATTAGTAATATTTATTGTCGGGATGGTTCAGTAAGATTCCTGATAATTTTTCTGCGATTTAGCTGCTGGGTATTACTTAAATAACTAATCAGGACTTACGCCAAATCATGAAAAAACGAACTGCATTCGCGTTAGCGTCTCCCCTTGGGAGAAGGACGCATTCGCGCAGCGTCTCGTTAGAGAAGGACGCAAAGGAACAAGAGTTTCAGAGAGTTTTTGCGTAAGTCCTATAAATAAATTTGCGTAGGTTGGATTGAGGAACGAAACCCAACCTACAACGAGCATTTGTTGGGTAACACTAAAGTTCAACCCAACCTACAATTATCCTTAACCGAAAAATTTAAAATCATCACTCTCAACGATACAATAGCAACTACAGGTGTGCATTTGCACATCTCTTTCATCTCTTTTGAGGTACTAATACAGCCAGTTGACGCGCACCTGCTGCAAATTTGGCGTGTTGTCCAACAGTCAAAACATTAAATTGACTAGATATAAGTTCTAAACTTTTGTTTACTATTGCCAGCTTTTTATAAGTGGGGACACTCATACCAGGAAAAAATGATAATTCTGGCACATCCTCTTGACTTATAAAGTCTGTAGGATGGAGTAGCAAAGAAGGCTGAACTCCTGTAAGTTTACACAGCCAGAGAGCAATTCGCAAGTAGAGTAACGCCACTTCTGAAGAAAATGTACTTAGATACATTATGTAACTGAAGTGAATTGGCACTTTGAAAATTGGCATAGTGGTAACGGGAATCTCAATCAGTTTATCCTTACCCATGTGCCACTGGTAAGGTTTTAGAGGCTGCAAACCGTCTTTGAAACCGCCAAATAAAGCTTCCCGTTTCTTGCGTTCTTCCTGACTCAATTTGCAGGTCATTAAATAATAAGCTCGTGCTATAGGCCCCAAAAATGTGGGAAAAGTCGAAGCATCATATTCGTATCCCCGTCGTGCTAAAACTTTCAATACAGCCGGAGAAAAACTGTATCCCGGCCCCCGGAAGCCAATAGGATGTTGATGAGTGACGCGCTTGATATGTTGTTCGGCCAGCGCCACTTCTTCTTCAATCTCATCCTCTGAATACAGATGTAGCCAAGGATCATGATAAAATGAGTGATTGCCAATTTCGTGACCGGCGTTAGCGATCGCTTGTAAAGCCTTGGAGTTCTTTTCCAGTGCTGCATCTTGACCCACAATGAATACTGTGATTGTCAAATCCCATTGCTGGAGAATCTCTAAGAAACGAGGTACTGCAATATCCAGGTAAGAGGGAAAAGTCTGCCAACCCGGAGCGCCCTGATTTTTTAGATAAGACCAAATATTATCCAAGTCTAAAGAAAGACTGGCTATTGGTCTGTTTTCTTGTGGCTTGTTTTTCATTATGAGTTCAAGTATTTGGACAATTTTAAGCGTAAATTATAGTGTTAGGTTTGGGCTTTATCGGTGAAGTTGGGTAGTTCGACTCTGGGCTAATTTTGGGGAAAATCTCAAGGCGGAATGTTTGTGCCTCCTCATTTTCACAATCAAGGGTGATATCATGTCCCCATAATTAGTTATGATTTCCACAGTTGTTGCACCCCAAAGAGCCAAACCTGTGCTTCGTCTCCCCTCCCGAAAAGCGGGGAGGGGATTAAGGGGTGGGGTTCTTCGAGTTTAATAAGTAATCAACCGGACATGATATGACTTCAGGAGGAGCATTGGGTGGGCGTAGCTCGCCCTAGAGATCATCTACATTAAACACTAATAAGTATCCTGTATTTATAAACAAATTCTGCTTGTATAAAAGATATTCCGGATAAATTAGATAATGGTAGGACTTACGCAACTGGCATATTATTTTTAGTTTGTAGTGAACGCGAGTGCATCTCGTTGGCGTAAATGGGTTTTTAGGGCTTCTTTGCTCTCGACTTGATCAGCAGGGCTATTTCATTCTCATCTAGCCCGCCTCAGAATTAATTCTGAGTCTAATAGCGAAAGTCGTCTCAAGACGACTGAGAAAAGGTTATAGTCCGTTTAAACGCACTTTAGCTATGAGCCAGGAACTTCAGTTCCGGGTGGTTTATGTCTAGAATGAAATAGCCCTGACTTGATCAGCCCTTAGACAACTTTTTACTTTGATACTTAATTCTTGGCCATCAATATATCATAACCAAGACACATTTAATCTGGTTCACGATTACACCAACTCCCCAATGCAACCATCGAGGTATCAGTAGACATCTCCAGAAATTAAATATGCGTTACCCAGAACCCCTGTAGAGACGTAGCAGTGCTACGTCAAAACAATTCTTTTTCACCAGATGTCTAGTTATCAATCTACCTTATGAACCATTGACTTTGCCGATGCGATCGCGATCGTGTGGTTGATTAAGATCAGACATATCAGGGCCATCGGGAATAATCCCACCGGGATTGAGTGGGAATAGGTTTCCGTAGTAGTCCCGCTTTACACTCTCGACATCGCAGGTGTCAGCAACGCCCGGAAGCTGATACAGGTCACGTAGATAAGCTCCCAAGTTCTGATAGTCTCGAATTCGCTGCCTATTGCATTTAAACAGCCCATAATACGCACTATCAAACCGAAATAATGTCGTAAATAAACGCACATCTGCAAGTGTGAGATTTTCTTCGCACAGATATCGATTAGTCTGCAATGCAAGGTCAATCTCATCGAGAGTTGCGAACAGTTCATTACAGGCTTGATTGTACGCTTCTTGAGTCTGGGCAAAGCCGCAGCGATATACACCATTATTTACCGCATGATAAATCTTCTCATTCCACCAGTCAATCTTTTCTTTAAGTTCTTCTGGGTAAAGATTTAACGTGGGATTGTTGGCGAACTCGTTAAACTCAGAGTTCAGCATGATGATAATCTCTGAACTCTCATTATTGACGATAGTTCTTGTTTGATTATCCCATAAAACTGGTACTGTAGAGCGTCCACTGTAACCAGGTTCTGCCAACTGATAAAATTCAGCCAGTGTGCGACAACCTTCTTCTTCCTGGTTAAATACCCAACCGCCCTCAATGGGAGAAGGAGAAACAATACACACTGATATTACAGCTTCAAGTTGTTTGAGCGATCGCACAACTAAGGTTCGGTGTGCCCAAGGACAACCCAGCCCAACATAGAGTTTGTAGCGCCCCATTGCTGGTGGGTGTGGATTCCCTTCCTCTGTGCCGATGAACTTCCGAAACTGGCTATTAGGACGAATATACGCTCCCGACTGATTGCTAGGAGCAAGCTTGGACATCATTATTTGCCACATAGTCGTCCAGACAAACTTTCCCAGCCAGATAATCAGCTTGGGAGGGAGTCTCCTACCCTTTTTCTTTGGAAGATTTTTATCGTCATCTATTGGAGTTGAGTTGCTCATAGCGACAGTTTTGTTTTCGGAGCGATTGACGTTGACTACTGTATGTATCTGCTGTCTAATTTATACTAACTAAGCTTCCATGCTTACAACTAAGTACGTTGGTGCGAAAAAACTCAAGTATGTTACGAAACGTAAATAAGCTTAAAACCCTTGCTAATGACAAAATAGATCTCCATAAATTAAATATGCGTTACCCAGAACCCTTGTAGAGACGTAGCACTGCTACGTCTCTCATTCTTTTTCACCAGATGTCTAAATGACAAATGACAGCCTTACCCAGTTAACTTTAATTGCGCCGACCTACTTAACTCTGATTTACGGGTGCAAGACCTTGCGCATTTACGATGGGATATTTTTTTAACTTTAAGTCCCTAATTACTAATCACAAAACGCATTTTACATCATCTTAATATAAAACATATCATACTTTAACACTAAGCAATTCTAATGAATGTATGAATATAGAATTAGCAAAAAAATACTCAAAGTAAAGAACAAAAAAAAAGATATTTTACAGGATATTGTTATAAGAAACATGACATCTTAACACTAAGTAATCTTAATGACGTATGGATATAATACATTTAGGAAGAAATTACTGAAAGAACAAAAACATCAGGTTTACGTAGCAGGAATTGTAAATAAAGTGACTCAAACTAATAACAAGACTAACCTTCTAGAAGAAGCCGATTTAGAGACTGTCATAGCTCAGGCGACTAGCACAGACAAATGGGAGACACTATCATACAATGCCCCAATTCTACCTATACACGCTGCTCTACTTCGTACAGGTAAGGTATTCTTTTTCTGTGGCTCAGGTAATAATTCCGCTCGGTTAAATACCCCCTATGACAGTGTGGTCTGGGATGTAAATCAGGGAACCTTTTCCCGTCAAACTCCTCCATTGGATAGTAATAATCAACCTATTGACCTTTTTTGCGCCGGTCACTCCTTCCGCCCTGATGGTATGTTAATGGTTGCCGGTGGAACTCTACGCTATGACCCATTTTATGGTTCCCCCTCTGCTCTGATGTTTGATCCCATTACCGAGAAATGGGTCAAGAGGCCACCAATGAATAATGGTCGCTGGTATCCGACTGTGTTAACACTAGGCAGTGGTCGGATATTAGCAGTGTCTGGGCCGGATAAAGATGGCAAACTCAACAAACAACCAGAAATTTATTCTGCTTTCTTTCCAAATGGTTGGAACGCTTTTCCAATAACTAGTCCTTTACCGCCATACGCACATCTGTTTCTACTAAGCAGTGGAAAAATTTTTTATTCCGGCGCTCAGATGGGCAGCAACTATGGAGTAGCGCCAAGAATACTAACCCTGCCAGAGACATTTACCCAATCCATTACAGAAACAGTGGTTCCAGGGCTGCAAGCCCCAGCTTTCGGAGATCAAGCTGCCAGCGTGATTTTACCACCTGCACAAGACCAAAAGGTGATGATTATCGGTGGGGGTAGTGGTAAAACGGCAACAAACAGGGTAAATATTATAGATTTAAAAGCTACTAACCCAACTTACGTAGCAGCACAGCCTCTAAACTATGCGCGGATGCACCACAGCGCAGTTTTGTTGCCTGATCGCACAGTGTTTGTTTGCAACGGTAGCACCATGTATGAGGACATAGCAAAATCAATGCTGCCAGCAGAAATCTACAATCCAGCGACAAATACCTGGACAGTAGTAGCTAAACAAAATGTTCCCCGGGTATATCACTCGGTGGCCCTGCTTCTACCAGACGGTAGGGTAGCCATAGCTGGCGGGAACCCCAGGCGGACTGTCGATGAACTGCGATTAGAAATCTACACTCCTGCTTACGTATCACGGCCACGACCAATCATTCAGAGTGTTCCGGAAACATTAAACTACAAGCTACGATTTACAATTCAGACACCCCAAGCTGCGAATATTAAATGGGTTAGTCTAATTAAACCAATGGCAACCACTCATTCCTGCGATACAGAACAAAGGTTAGTGGATATATCGATTACTTCTAGGAACGCTACTTCTCTTAATCTCACGGTAACAGACAATCGAAACATCGCGCCACCAGGCTGGTATATGCTTTTTATTACTGACAACAATGGAACACCATCAGTAGCAACCTGGGTGAAAGTATTTTAGCCTGACGCATTGATGTTCAATACACTGCACTTGACTCAATAAAAGTCATTATTTCTAGGAGTGGAAATATGAATTACAAGGTATCACGTAGACGGTTTGGACAGTTGGCAGTTGGTGGAACTATCTTCTCTGCATTTACTTATCTAACTAACAAAGCCTTGGCGCAAACGCCAAGTTTCAAAATTATCGGTATAGGTTCTGGCTCGATCATCAGCGCTAACCAAACGGTTATTCCAGAAGTAAACACCACTGAATTAGACAACATCACCTCAAATAATATATTCAGAAATATTGAGCCTATAGGACTAGGACTTGTTTTGCAATCCTTTGATTTGCAATCCTTAAGTGGAGGAAAGAATCAGCTTCTAACTTCACTAACCTCCCAGATACTTGCCGAGCGCGATCGAGTTTTAGTACAGTCTAATGACGCATTGAGTGCCTTCAGTTCTTTAAAGGATGGCATTAGAGGTTTAATAGAGAATGAGACATTGAATACCTTAAGTTCTTTAAGCGATCGCATTAGAGCTTTAATCGGGTCTAATGAGACATTGAATAGCTTAAATTCTTTAAGGAATGGTACAGTTGCCGATCGCGTTAAAGCTTTAATCGAGTCTAACGAGACATTGAGTGGCTTGACTTCTTTAAGCGATGGCACACTTGTCCTAGCCGCTAATCCTGTGATCAGCAATGGGAAACAGACCACACCTACTCGCATTATCTTGTTGAGTACGCCTGTAAAAACTTTGATTGTCTCAGGACTTAGAGAGAATCAACAGCTTGGGAGCTTGCTAGGCACTAATGATGGGCGACTTCTCGGTCTAGTAGGTAAGAAGAACGGTACACCGCCTATTAGATTGGTAGATATTAACCTTCAAACAGGAGAGATCAATTTCAATACTAAGATTAAAATCCCGAACGATGAGCGAGTCAGTAATCTAGCTCAGTGCCCAGATGGAAAACTCTATACCTCTTTAGTTGGATTCAATGGTGATACAACTTTGGTACAACTAGATTCAAATCAAAAAAACCCCATCAAACTGGCACAATTAAAAGTTAATGGCCAACTATGGAATAATGGCTTACAAAGCTTAGTTTGCTCTCCAACAGGTCAACTCCTAGCATTTGGAGCGATGAGGTATGAGACGCCTAATGCTGTGTATAGCGTCGATAAGACTAGTGGAAACATGATTCGGCTGCAAGACTTTGACGCCGCCCAGATTACCCTTGCTCGTGGGTAGAAGGGATTGCGATCGGGTTAGGATCAGGTAATTTGCAAACAAAAACCAACTATAGCGGTTCTCAATTGCATGGAATACAGACCTAACCCCCAGCCCCTTCCCTACAAGGGAAGGGGAGTAATATTCAAAGCCTCTCTCCTTTTAGGAGAGAGGTTTGGAGAGAGGTCAAATTGGGGGACTTTGATTCCGGGTTCCCCCCTTTTTAAGGGGAGAGGCTAGCGCCAAGGGAGAAGGGGAGACGATGCCGCGCATAGCGCAGCGTTAGCGAGTCCGCGTTCGCTTTTAGCGTCTCCTAGAGAGCGTCTGGGGGTTTCCCCCATGAGCGACTGGCGTGGGTTAGGGGGGATCAAAAGTGCCTCAAGTCACAGCGAAAAACTTTTCAAACATCCTCTAAGCTCGACTTTATCCAAAATTAAGAACTCGGTTTTCTTTATGCGGCAAAAACCCTGGCTTTTTAGCAAATACTTTTTCCACTCTACAGGTTATCCATAAAATTCAAAA
>NZ_JAIVFV010000092.1 GCF_020829445.1 Nostoc sp. CHAB 5836 | reverse complement strand
AACGGATTTACCACCAGTAAAGCCTAAAAAAATTGATTTACTGTGTCCCAAGATGCCAGCTAACCCAGCTAAAGTTACCACCCACGGTTGCCACAGTTGTGCATCTACCGTTGGAGGGATATAATTTTTTATTGGGTGAAAATTAAACAAAAAGTAAACTAGAGCGATCGCTAATACTCCCTTTAAGGAATCAAGTACTAAAACCAATGCTCCAGGCCCTTTCCCCAAAGTTCTTAATACATTAGTTGCGCCAGTAGAACCTGAACCAACTTCTCGAATATCAATACCCTTTAACTGCTTCACCGCAATGTACCCAGTGGGAAAAGAACCCAGCAGGTAAGCTATGACTACAATTGCCCCACATCCAGTTAACCAAATACCCATATTAACAATTCAAAATTTAAAACTCAAAAAAGTCAAGAGGTATTACTCTGAAGGCTATTTCAGCCTAGATATAAACCACCCGGAACTTCAGTTTCGGGCTAACAGCTAAACTCCGTTAAAACGGACTATAACCTTTTCTCAGTCGTCTTTAGACGACTTTCGCTATTAGACTCAGAATTCATTCTGAGGCGGGCTAGATGAGAATGAAATAGCCCTGGGTATTACTCTTGACCAATAACCAATACTTCGACTTCGCGGTTCCTGAGCGTAGTCGAAGGGCAGTACAAGTGACCAATGACCAATGACCAATGACCAATGACCAATGACCAATGACCAATGACCAATGACTCATTTAAAAGTCATCATCATAGTTTCTCACTATTTTAGGGTCAGGAGCAAAGGCTAACCACAGGGGAAATTGCAGCAGTGACAAACTTATTTGCTCTTCGGAATCATCAATGATAATTAAGGGCAGTTGATTGGCTTTCGTCAATCGGTTTGCTTTCTGAGCAACAGCATCAGATGCCTCAAATAATACCACACCTCGGTCTGGACCGAAATCTGCGCGATCGATTCCCAGACAGTCTTGCAAGCCACGCCGCCATTCACCTAATCGCTCTGGTGTATTAGCTAAAACTAAAGTACGGACGCGATCGCCATAGAGCTTGTGTAATATCGAAATTGCAGCTGAGGCAATTAGAATATTCTGCAAACGGCTACCCATTGTCCGTAAACCACCCCGTCCCCCTTGGGTAAAAAACCAGTTGGAGACTCGTTCTGCATGGATTGGTTCAAAAGTGCGGCGCAGTTGCCACGCCGGCCCGTAGTAATCTGGTTCCTTGCGATATTGGTCAATTACACGGCGAATTTGCTTTGTAGTATCTTGAAACTGCTGTTGGGCAAATTGGGGTATTCTAGGTTGGGGTTCAACTGATTTAGCCTCTTTTACAGATGGTTTTTCTCGTTCCACCACACTTGGGGTCAGTTGCAACTGTTCTGCGGCTACGGCCAAATCCTGTAAGCTACCCGTGAGATAGTCCTTAAAACCCTGCACCCGAATTGCCAAATCTTGAGATGTACCGGCAAAAGTGGTTCGCATTTCGTTGCGGATACGTTCTTGACGGCGTTCTAGTTGTTCTACAGAAATTTGCAGGGTTTGTTTGCGTTGTTCTAACTGCACCAACGACTCTTGCACTAGTCGTCCCAGTGAGGTTTGAGTTTCACTCACCTGTGACTGAAGGTTTTTGTAAGAAGCTTGCAGCTTGGCTATTTCTTCCTTGAGATCCGCTTGGACGCTCCGCAACTCTGCCACTCGCTGCTCTGCTTCTGTATATAATGAATAACTTCCTGATCCTATTTCTGACCCCAGTGCGACATTTTCCGCTTCTAACTGTGCCACAAACTCGCCATTGGAATTTTCTGTTAGCTCTACTGTAGAATCTACCACTTCTGCATTGGAAATGAGTGGCTCCAAATTTGTGTACTCCTCTGATGAGCCAATGGCTACTGTTTCTACCACTGACTCAACAGATGGCTCTACTGGATGTTCAACTGCATTTTTCTGTTCTTGTGTTTCTGCCAACCGCTCATCAATTGGTTCCGGGGTTTGAGATGCCTCTGGGTTCATAAACAATAGTGTAATTCCTATGACGCGAATAACATAGCTTTCAGAAATATTACAATTGACCTGTGATCAAAGTCCTGAGTCGTGAGTTGCTGTTCGATCTTGGCATCCCACGCCACTTGCTCACACTTGGGGACACCTCATCGCTTTTAGCGTCTCCCCTTGGCAAAAGGAGAGCCGCAAGAGCCGCCGCTTTGACTTCTTGCGATCGCTATGAGTCTAAACCAAAACGACTCAGCACAGATGGCACTCAGCACTAAATACGTGGACAACGTTGTTCTAAGCAAGTTTTCAAGGTGTTGGGGTCAAATAAAATCGGCAAAAAGTGAATACTTTTAATTTCTTTAAAGTAAAACAGGATGGGGATTCGATTCCAGAAAATCCGCCAGTTTTGCCATTCCTGGTAGGGAAAGCGCCGAATCAATTTATCGCTTCTATAAATATCTAAGTCGGTGACGGTAAATTGCAAACGCAGTGTTAACGCCTGAAACATGAGAAACAAACCAAACAGTGTGAGAACAAAGCCTACCCACGGTTGTACCAACAGTAGTGGAATAGCGGCAATCACCAACACTATAGGTATATTGTAACTAGGCTTGAGTTCCACAGTTGATGTGGAATTAGGAGCAAATGAGCTGGTCACAGTCTTAAATCCTGCTTTACTTAGTACGCATCTCTCCTATTTTAGGAGTTAGAAGTTAAGACCTTAACAGGGGTACTCCTAACTCCTAACTCCTAACTTTTTTTATAGGCTTAGGAATGCACTGCCAGTCCCCTGAAACATTAACCAAGAAAGAAAGAAGTTACTAACAAATATAATCAGTAAGGCAGTTACAACAGCAGTTGTCGTTGACTGTCCTACACCTTTGGCTCCTCCTGTTGTCGTCAACCCCCAACTGCAACCAATTACAGCGATTAAAATGCCAAAGCAACACGCCTTAATCATGGCGCTAAAAATATCCCAAATATCAAGAAAGTTACGGGCTGAGTCTAGAAATACCGTATCAGACAGGTTGTAGATATTGGTCGCAATTATGAATCCCCCGAACATCCCTGTTACTAAAGACAGGAGGGTTAAAATTGGTAGCATTAAACAGCAAGCAAGAACGCGGGGGATAACTAGGTAATCGATTGGATCTGTTTTTAACATCAACATAGCATCGATTTGTTCTGAAACTCGCATAGTACCGATTTCTGCTGCAAAAGCAGAACCGACTCGCCCGGCCAAAATCACAGCTGTCAACACGGGAGAGAGTTCTCGTGTTAACGCTACAGAAAGCACTCCGCCGATAATGTTTCCTGCACCAAAGTTGATAAATTCCCGCGCCACCTGAATCGTAAACACCGCTCCGACGAAAATAGCCGTCAATAGGGCAATAAATAGGGAATCTGGGCCAACTGCTGCCATTTGTTCTAAGGTGTTGCGCCGATGGATTTTGCCCCTCAATAGGTGAACTAGCACTTGCCCACCCAGAAAAATCGCCGCCAGCAATCGCTGACTCCATTCTCCTAAACTGGATTTAGATGTAGTCTGGTTCAATGTTCTGTGGCTAACTCGGTAACTGCCTTAAGAATAGCGGAAGTTATAAAAATGGGGAATGGGTCATTAGGCATTGGGCATTGTTCAATAATTGTTCTTACCCTCCCTCATCCCCCTCATCCCCCTCATCCCCCTCATCCCCCTCATCCCCCTCATCCCCCTCATCCCCCTCATCCCCTAACAAGGCTGAACATTAACTTAGATTAAAGATGTTCTCATAAAATAAAGCTGTTATTAAATGTGCTGCAAAGCAATAAATAGGTGCTAACCTTGGCTATAACCTTTGTTTTCCCAGGCTTTTGTAGGTTATAAGTCATTTTTCATATCCCACGCATGAGGTGTCACTAGTAGCCGTTTCTTTTAATGAAAACTTAAGATTCTTGACAGATTGTCTGTTCGGGAGCGATCGCACGTATTGTAGAAAATGACAAACCGCTATCTAGCTATTGTCATCTCTACTCACGGAGTTTGTCCTAAATGACTATTTTCACTAACTTTCTCCGCTCTCTACTACTCACAATCATTTTTAGCTTCGTCGCTCCCATGTTCCTCGTTGGCGGCGGATGGCTGCTTCTATCCCTCATCGGTCACTTCCCTGGCTTACAAGAGTTAACTGAGGCGATCGCTACTCAGATTATGCATTTTCTCGCCACCTTTGGCAGTGGAACTCCCCTACGCGGATTATTTGTGATTAGCTTGACCTGTAGTTTCGTTGGGGCACTATTTGATACTTATGCTTATTATCGGTATCAAATTTTACGAATAGATTCATAAATAGTGGAAATAGCTTCATCAGGCGTTCATGGGCTGTAGAAGCTCGGAAAAAGTGATATTTCCAAAAGTAAAAGTAGTACTGGTCTTAACCTAAATAGAGATTAGTCTTGCTGAATGAATTTTGATTAATTAAATTGACTGCCGAAGTTATTGATTAAATATTTATTAGTTATTAGTTATTAATTACTGACAACTGCTACAGGTGCGCGAGCGTAGTAAAGCAATCCTCAAAAATTACCAAATTTAGAAGGACAAGGGTTTGAAAATTTGTAATTCCGCAAAACAGCGAAAAGAGTCTATGCTAAATCATCACGTTGGACGCTAAACTAAAGATTGGCATTGTGTGTTAGCTGCAATCTTTAAGGACTAGACATCTGCAAAAATTAGGTTTTCACCTAGACAGGATAAGAGTTTGAGATTCTTTTTCACTCTTATGTCTACTTGGTTAGCATTCATCGAGAATATCAAATAAAACTCCCTGAAAAATCTAAAATTTGCCTTAAAATCCTGATGAGTACAATGCTTGCTCATGTTTCTTAACAGAGCCAAGCAGATCGTCTGACTGCTGGGCATCTTACATTGAGATTATTACGAGGTATGTTGACAACTCATGGTTTGGCCGTTTAAGCCCAAGTTTAAAAAACAAATTGCGCGGATTGAAATTACTGGTGCGATCGCCGGTGCTACTCGCAAACGCGTCCTAGAAGCCCTGAAAACTGTAGAAGAAAAAAAGTTTCCGGCATTGTTGCTACGTATCGATAGTCCTGGCGGTACGGTCGGAGATTCCCAAGAAATCTACAGCGCCCTGAAGCGTTTGCGCGAAAAAATCAAAATCGTCGCAAGCTTCGGCAATATTTCGGCTTCTGGAGGAGTCTACATCGGCATGGGAGCCGAACACATCGTAGCCAACCCAGGTACGATTACGGGTAGTATTGGTGTGATTTTGCGTGGGAATAACTTGGAACGCTTGCTAGAAAAAATTGGTGTTTCCTTCAAGGTAATTAAGTCTGGCCCTTACAAAGACATTTTGGCTTTCGACCGGGAACTGACTCAACCAGAAGCAAACATCCTACAAGAGTTAATTGACACAAGTTATCAGCAGTTTGTGCAAACGGTAGCCGATGGCCGTTCTTTAACAGTAGAAGCTGTGAAAAGTTTCGCTGATGGTCGAATTTTTACTGGACAGCAAGCCCTAGAGTTGGGTGTTGTAGACCGCCTGGGTACAGAAGAAGATGCCCGTCGCTGGACAGCCGAACTAGTCGGTCTTGATCCGGAAAAAACTCTCTGCTATACCCTAGAAGAACGTAAACCTTTACTGAGTCGCGTTCTACCAGGGAGTCGTCAGTTTTCATCAGGAATTGGAGCTGGTATTGATTGGCTCGAATTTGAAATGTCTACGAGTGGTTTACCCTTGTGGTTATATCGACCCTAGTATGAGTGATGAGTGAGGAGTGAGGAGTGAGGAGTTAAAAATACTCTCAAGTTCTCACTCTTAACTCCTAACTCCTAACTTTTCTGTTTTAAGGAGGATTTGGGCGTGGAGTGGCAAATGCGGGCTATTCGCGGAGCAACAACCGTTTCAGAAAATACCGTTGAGGCAATGCAAGAGGTAGTAACAGAACTACTAGATGAACTGGAAAACCGGAATCAATTCCAGCCGAGGGACATGATCAGTGTGACTTTTTCAGTGACACGCGATTTGGATGCGATTTTTCCAGCTGCGATCGCCAGAGCGCGTCCTGGTTGGGATAATGTGGCCATGTTGGATGTGCAGCAAATGCACGTTGAAGGCAGCTTACAGCGCTGCATTCGGTTCTTAATCCACGCCTATCTGCCAGCCTCCGCCTCAATTCATCATATCTATTTACGCAACGCCGCTAGCTTGCGTCCTGACTGGAGTTTGCCCCAATCATTACAAACATCACAGCCAGCTGTGAAGTCAAAAGTGTAAAATAATTACATATAATTACGCAAAAATCACGTAAAAAAAGTATAAAACAAGCTATTAAGTAGGTGATGCTGCTCAACCTACTATTATTAGCCAGAGAACTTTATTAGCTTTTTGCAGTGATTTTATGTAGTCCTAAATCAACCAGCCACACTTCACCAGGTTTCGGGTTCATCAATCAAATCCAATACTTCTTGTTCAACCACTCTGGAACAAAGAATATCTAGAGCATCTTGGTCTGCCAGTTCAATAATCTCTGCAAGGCATTGTCGCACTTGTTGAGCAATGTTAGGTTGCCATTGGCGTAGTTTTGTGTCGAGTTCTTGGACTAAAGCATCCATTTCAAGTTCCCATAATCAAGATGTCGTATTTGCTTCTATGTTAAGGTATTTGCCAGAAAGCTAACTTTGAATAGGGTAATTATGGAACAGCAAACTTTTGAAGGAACATGGGAGGAGATTCTCCTGCGTGCTTCTGAACTGAGAGGACGACGAGTAAAATTAATAATCTTGACTAATGAAACCTCAAGTGACGCATCTACAGATACCTTAGACAAGTCGTTGCAAGGAAGAGTAGGGCAAGTGAATTTCCAGCCATCAAACTTGGATGAGGATCATTGATGTACTCCAAAACTCTTTGAGTACTAATTTTCCCAGTGGTGTCAAACATATAAGAGTGTGTCCACAGACTAGGAAGTTTTAATAATTCGGGAAACTTCTTTCTCAGTGGTACTATAAGATGATGAAAACACTAAAGTTCAAGTTGTACCAACACAAGCGAAATAGATTCCTCAAGCGGTCAATCAATGCTGCTGGGGTAATTTATAATCACTGTATTGCTCTCCACAGACGTTATTATCGAATGTGGGGAAAACACTTGAATTGCGCCAAACTTCAGGCTCATATTGCTAAATTGCGGAATCGTTTTGAGTTTTGGCAATCAGTAGGTTCTCAGGCAGTACAAGATATTTGTCAACGCATTGATCAAGCCTACAAGTTATTTTTTAAACACAAGAAAAAGGGAGTCAGACCACCAGGGTTTAAGAAGGTCAAAAAATACAAGTCATTCACCCTAAAGCAAGCTGGATATAAGTTTCTGGGTGGCAATCGAGTGAAAATTGGCAGTCGTGTTTATCAGTATTGGAACTCCAGAGACATAGAAGGAAAAGTTAAGACTTTGACCATTAAACGCACACCGCTAGGTGAGTTGTTTTTGGTCGTTGTTGTCCATAGCGCTGGTGAGCCAGAAATCAAATTCACGACTGGTAAGATAGCGGGATTTGATTTTGGCTTAAAGACATTCCTAACCTGCTCAGACGGATCTAAAATCGAATCACCCCAATTCTTCAAACAATCACTTAATGCCATAAAGATTGCGAATCGGCATCACTCTAGGAAGCTGAAAGGTTCTTCCAACAGAGAACGAGGGAGGAAAAATCTAGTCCGCGCCCATGAAGACATAACCAACAGCAGAACAGATTGGTTTTGGAAGCTAGCACATGAGTTAACTGATAGATTTGATCTGCTGTGTTTTGAGACACTAAACCTCAAGGGCATGAAGCGTTTATGGGGAAGAAAAGTTAGTGATTTAGCACTTCGAGACTTCCTAAATATTTTGGAGTGGGTGGCAAGAAAAAAGGGAAAGCAGGTAGTCTATATTGACCAGTGGTATCCTTCTAGTAAAACTTGCTCTTGCTGTGGTCACGTCCTAGAAAGCTTGGACTTATCGGTTAGAGAGTGGCGCTGTCCTTCTTGTCAATCAGTGAATGGACGTGACGAAAACGCAGCACGGAATATCCAAACAGTCGGGGCATCGACTATCGGGTTAGGTGATGTCAGACTGGCTATGCCAGCAATCGCTATTTGAGCCTAGAATCCCCCGAATAAAGCGCGAGCGGATTCGGGGGAGTATGTCAAACCACAATAATGTAGAAGAACAGGAAAGAATGCGATGGCTAATGGAGCAATATCGAGATATCCCAATGGATTTGGCAGATGCTTCAAGAATGTGCTTTCGATTAAACAGGTGGCCAAGTTGGAACGTATTCTTGGTTGCTCCTTGCGAATGATCTACCTGCATTTTTAACTTACAGCTATTTTCAGGTAAATAGACGACGCGATAGGGGCGCAAGGCCTTGCGCCCCTACGACAGGTGTGGTTCAAATACATGAAAACTGCTGTAACTTGCTTCATTTCGGATTCTGGCGGTACATTAAGGTTATTTGTCAATGCTTGAACCTGAACTTTGAGGCTATCTGTAGGCGATCGTGCCAGATGATCCAGACGATGATATGGTTGTCGAGTGTGCTGTAGTTGGCAGTGCAAGCCATATCGTCACAGGTAATAAACATCTTTTGGCTCTAGCGAAGTATTGAGATATTGCAATTGTCAAAGCAACTGAGTTTGTCGCGTTGCTATTTCAGTCTTGACAGTCCTGCCAGCAAGCTAATAAGTTGCTACACCGGAACGTACCAATATGGTCGGCTGAGTCTCAGAGGTGATCTACATCCATTTTTTCAAAGGGGATCGTCACATTGAAGGCTGTCTTCAAATGGACTGCGATCGCCTCAACCATTACGATTAAGAACGTGAGTATAAATCATAGTTAATTTTTCCGTATAATAACTAGTTAGACTTCTAAGTTATTGATTAGGACGTAGTTTTAAAGTGGTCTGTGGGGTGATAATGCCAGAAGAAACAATTCTGATTGTAACGGATGATGTAGAAGAATCCAGCATTGACGGACAAAGAGGTTGGGGAAGTGTTCAGCAACGCTTGAGTAAGGTAGCAGAGATTCCTGTGTCTGTGCTGGAGCAGAATATGAACCGCCTCTTGCGGATAGTGGGGCGATTATTCCAGCAGGTTGATCAACAGGTGGGATCACAATCCGATCTTTGCTTGGATGAAGTCACGCTACAAGTAGAAATCAGCGCCAAAGGAGAGGTTAAGCTATTTGCAGGAGGCGAAGCTGCTGGAAAAGGTGTGATTACGCTAAAGTTTAAGCGACCGAGCTAGAAGTAGATGGTGAAGAACTGGGCAATTGTCATTGGTATCAACTACTACGAACACTTGCCACTTAAGAAGCATTTAAAGTGTGCAGTACAAGATGCAGAAGCAATGAAAGCGTTCCTGTGTAACAGTGCTGGATTTCCATCTGAAAACATCCTATTTTGTTCCGATCACTCCCAACCTGTGAGCAATATTCCCACCCGTCCTTCTCGTACAAACCTACGTCGGATTCTGTTTGAGAAGAGTCTACAGGCTTTTGAAGCTGATAACTTTTGGTTTTTTTTTGCTGGACATGGAATTAGCAAAAACTGGCAAGATTACTTGCTTCCCTGTGACGGCGATGCCAATGATCCCGAAACCGCTATCTCAATTCGAGATGTCGTTGATTGCCTACGTCGTTGCAGAGCAAAAAACATTGTCCTAGTTCTAGATATGTGCCGCGAAGGCGAACTTCAGCCAAGTGGTAGTCGCGGAGTTAGTGAAGTAGGCGAAGAAACGATTAAAATCACTCATCAGCAAGGTATCATCACTATTTTTTCCTGCCAACTTGGTAAAGAATCATATGAAATTGCTGAACTCAAACAGGGAGCCTTCACTCACGTTCTTCTCAACGGCTTGCAGCAGAATATGATTTTGGGGCAACTAGAGCAATATCTTAGGCGAGAAGTTCCGGCTCTGAACCGCAAATACGACAAACCCGTTCAAGAACCGCTGGTTATCCCTGAGCCAGGACTTAAATATGACTTGCCTCTGTTTCCAGAACTTGTGAAGACAAAGGGTAATAATAATGACTTAAGGTTTCAGCAGACTGACACAATCGATGTAGAGAGTCGAGGGCAATTGCAAACTCCTTCACAACGCGACAGAATACAGCAACAAATCCAAGTGTTAGAGGCAATTATCGAAGACGCACAATTTAACCCAAGCTTTGCAAATGTACGTGAACGTTTTTTGCAGTTGAGGAAAGAGACAAGGGACTTTCTCTCAGAAGAAGTCGGCAAAAAAGAAGCGCTAACTTTAGTTATGATATCTCCACGTGGAGACTTTAAAACTGATAAGGCTCGCCTACTCAATGAGGCGACACAGATTCGCAATTACTTACTCACATTATCCCAGAAACTCAATTAAGAGGAAACTCAGGATGGCATCAAAGAATTTTTCTAGCAAAGAAGTTGTTGTAGATGTGTTGATTACTGAGTTACGTGATTTTTTTGAAACAAAAAACTACAAAATAGACTATAAACAGGGAACATCAGGGGCGATCATTTTAGATACGAATAAGGCTGGCAAGCCTTATGACTTCCTTGGTCTTTCGCTCAGAGTAACAGTCAGGTTAAACTCTGGATCTGAAGTAACCCGTATTTGGATAGGGAATCAGAAGTGGGTTGACAAAGTTATTGTAGGGTTTGTTGGTTTAGTACTTTTTGTATGCCTGAGAGCTATCTACTTTTCTTATAGTTTTAGTCTACTTGAGCTTGTCTTTCTACTTCTAAAATTGTTTTCTATTTTAGTAATAGTGCTTCCTGCGGTAGGTGCGTATTTGCAGTACAAAGTCACACAGGATGTATGGAATATGATTGAAGATCATGTGGCACTTCGATCCACAGTAAATCTTTGATAACCTTATCTACTAAACTCAGAACTCATTCTCGAACTGGGAAGACGCCTGTAGACTGCAAGGAGATCGCAGAATATGACCGAGACAGTAGAGAAATTTAGGCTTGAACTCTCTCAGCTATCCATGTAAGAGCGTGCAGAGCTTGCTTACTTTTTGATCCATTCTTTAGATGAAGATGTGGATGACGACGTAGAGCTTGCTTGGGATGTTGAGTTGACAAGAAGGTTGGAAGGTATTAGCAGTGGAATAGTCTTTTGAAGTTGTACCTTGAGGAATAAAAATGCGATCGCTTCCAGAGGTTATTTTTATCTACAAGCCAATGTACAATTCCTGTTGATTTTTTGAGTACTACCTCAAAAAAAACCTTTATTTAAAAGTTGCGCGATGACACAGACAATTACAGAGCGTCTATACTCTTTTGAAGAATATCTCGCTTATAACGATGGTACTGATAGCCGTTATGAACTGGTGGGTGGGAAACTAGAACGTATGAATCCACCAACTTTTAGACATTTACTACTTGCTAAATTCCTTGAACAGACATTTGACACAGAAATCAATCGCTTGAGTTTACCTTGGCTATGTTTTAGAGAGGCAGGGGTAAGAACGGGATGGCGAAAGTCAAGATTGCCTGATGTTTATGTTGTCATGGCTGAACAGGTAATGGAATTCCTTGATGAGTCTGCTGTTTGTCAGTCTGCGCCGATATTAGTAGTGGAAGTTGTCAGTCCTGATTCAGTGAAACGCGATTATCGGTATAAACGTTCTGAATATGCAGCGTTAGAGATTCCTGAATATTGGATTGTAGATCCAATAGAGTTAAAAATTACGATTTTATTGTTGTCAGAAGGATTGTACGAGGAAAAAGAGTTTAGCGGGAGTCAGCAAATTGTGTCTGTAACTTTCCCGGAAATTGCACTTACAGTTGAACAAGTGTTGTCTGCGGGTAATGTTGGTTAAAAAATAGACCATCCCTTTTGCTAGTTATGACAAGACCGTAAAACTCTGAGTTTACAAAAAAGGCAGGAGTTAGGAGGCTCAGTTGGCAGGAGGTCAGGAGTATCAATTGAAACTAAAGTTTCTTTCTTCTAAAGCCCAGTTCATAAAAAGAATTATACCGAGACGCGCTTTCTCGTGGTATGAAGCGTCCTTACTTCAATCTCACGTTTAAAAACTTCTTTGTTTATCTTCCCCATACCAACTTCCGCCTTCCCTGTAGCAGCTTCCGCCTTGATGTTTGGGTGTTTCGCGCAGTCTGTAGCAGCTTCCGCCTTCCCTGTAGCAGCTTCCGCCTTGACGTTTGGGTGTTTCGCGCAGTCTGTAGCAGCTTCCGCCTTCCCTGTAGCAGCTTCCGCCTTGACGTTTGGGTGTTTCGCGCAGTCTGTAGCAGCTTCCGCCTTGACCATTTTTTGAATTCAAATAGGACTTACGCAATAACTCTCTGAAACTCTTATTTCTTGGCGTACTTGGCGTCCTTCTCTAACGAGACGCTACGCGATGGCGGTTCGTTTTTTCATGATTTGGCGTAAGTCCTATCAAAATTCTGTTAGGAATAATAAGAATAATAATGAAATTGATTATCCTTCGAGTCAAAGCCCCTGAAGTTCTCTAGAATGTTCTGTTTGAATGAATTCATCAAACAATTTGAAAAACTGATCTAGTGCAGTGTGTTCATCTTGAGAAAAAAATAAAATAATCTGATCCCAAGTCTGATTGGAAGTTAAATTAAATCTTAGCTGAATCCAGGTTTGAAATTCGGAAAATTGCTGTTCTTGTTGTGTTTGAGGGATTCCTATCTGGCGACGAGCAAAGCAGTAACCTGCTAAAAAAGTGCGGAGGTTGGATATACAAGCTCGTCCTAAATACATGGCAGGACGTTTCCGTATATTATGGATTAGGTCATATAAATCAACCATCTGTCCCTCTTGCTTAAAATTCGGTTTCGGTGATTTGGAAATTGCCGCCTAAATCTTGGGCAGGGCAGTATAGATTATTAATCCAGTCTACTCTGGAAATTCCTTCCGGGTGGATGTTGTCAAAGATGAGTTCTTGCCCATCAATTTCAACGGCGATCGCTTCATGTCGTCCGTTGATGGAAATGTTTTGTCAGAGGCGTTCATGGTAAATGTTGCAGAAAGGATCTTCTGTACTACCTGTAAAAAGGCTAATCTGTTTACCAGAAATGTTTTGCTCAATCAGGAATTGGCGCAGGACAATAGCACAGGGAACACATTCAAAAATCTGGAATTGTCTAGCGATCGCACTCACTTGACTATGAAGGCTAGCCTTGATCATGATGTACTTTTGTCAGTTAGCGATCGCCCTCTGCAAAGGAACAATGGAATATATGCTGAGATTTCCAAGACAACCAGAGCTAGGATCAGAAGGTAGTCTGTAGCTGACAAGCTAACTATATGACATCCACATTGCGTGTTGTTCATAGCGACCCCGATATATTGGGGGGAACCCCTGTTTTTCTTGGTACTCGTGTGCCGATAAAAACCTTGCTCGATTATCTAGAAGCAGGTGACTCACTGGATAAGTTTTTAGATCACTTTCCCAGTGTCAGCCGTGAGCAAGCGATCGCCACTCTCGAATTAGCAAAGAAAATGCTAACCGGCTATGGGAATTCTGTTTGATGAATGTGTTGCAGCTGATGGTGCAGGAGAGTTTCACGATTCTCCTCACAACAGACCAAAACTTACGATATCAGCAAAACTTGCAACAGGCTGGAGTTGCGGTCATTGTTCTCGTAGCGTCTAGTAATCGCCTACCTGATTTACTTCCATTAGACATCTGTTAAATGAGTAATGAGTAATGAGTAATGAGTAATTAAGTTTTGTGACGGGGATTTAGACCCCGACCCAAAACTTTCTGCCTGTAGAGGCAGGGGTATTAAACCCTTTCTTTTACTGTCATATCCTTCATTCCGTGAAATCCTTAAATCAGTTAAATCAGTGGTAAAAATGAATGTAGAGACGTAGCACTGCTACGTCTCTACAAGGGTTTCAGGCAACGCATAATTAATTTATGGAGATGTCTATTGATACCCAGTGTTCGCACTGTTCTAGAAACGATCGCTCCAGGTGTGGTTGTTGAAATCGGAGATTTTTAAGGCGATTGCTTCCTCCAACACCTCTATTCTTTTTGATGATCAAACCGAATTCCTAAAAAGATGTCGTAAACAAACTCAAAAAAGTCTTTTTTCTGTAACAATCCTGAAGTTTGATAACATCCTTTTTCATCTAACAGGGGCTTCATAACATAGTACGCAGGTTGGTAATTATACCAAGGAATAGAAGGCCACAAATGATGAATTAAGTGGTAATTCTGTCCCATAATCAGAATATTGAGAACTTGGTTCGGGTAGACGCGAGCATTTTTCCAGCGATCGCGTTCCGCAAAAGGACGATGGGGCAAATAATCAAAAAATAATCCCAGTGCTATCCCCACCACAAAAGCGGGTATAAACCAAAAATTCAGAATGTACCCCAAAAAGTCGTACTGCACTGACATATAAACAATTACACCGACAATTAAGCGGCTGATGAACCATTCTAATAGCTCATATTTGCGCCACAGTCGCCGTTGAAAGAAAAATATTTCGTGGTACAAAAACCGCACTGCAATCAACCATAGTGGCCCACCCGTAGAGACATAATGATCTGGGTCGTCTTTCGGATGATTAACATGACCATGATGCTGTAAATGCACCCGCGTAAATACTGGAAAAGCAAAAGCTAGCATTAACGCACTACCATGCCCTAACATCGCATTCATCAGTCGGTTGCGATGGGCAGATTGGTGACAAGCGTCATGAATTACCGTTCCGGCACAATGCAAGGCAATAGTGTTAAGGCTAAAGCACAGCCAGTGCGGCCATTCCCAAAGCCAATAACCAAAGTTAGATAACACCAAGATCACTACAGCTACGGAAAACAACAGTAGCGTGGGATTAAAATCACCAGGAGGCGCTAAAAATTCCTTGGGTGGGATTGTCAATGGCTTTTGTGCCTCCGATGCAATCATCTCTAAAATTGACTCCTTGTTGATCAAAAGAACTAAAGGTTTCAGGACTTACGCAAAATAATGAAAAAACGAACCGCAAACGCGAGTGCGTCTCCCCCTGGGAGAAGGACGCAAAGGACACAAAGGAATAAGAGTTTCAGAGAGTTATTGCGTAAGTCCTAGGTTTAAAGCCTTGCCCCTTCTGGGCGTCCCTTGGGCGTCTTGTCAGAGAAAAAATCCTCGTATTTTAAGGTGAGTTGAAACCTCACCCCTCGTAGGTCACTTAGTACAATATTTGATAAATTCGTAGCGAATTCTCTTTGCGTTCCTACCCTACGGGAAGGCGAAGCGCCTATGCGCTTCCCTTTGCGCCCCTACCCTGCGGGAAGGCGTTCGCGCAGCGTCTCGTAGAGAAGCGCCTATGCGTTTAAATTTCAACCCTCAATTCGCCACGATTTTATGCTGCATCTGTACTTAGTTTTCCCTGTTAAGAGTTCCCTTTCATCAAACATTACGAATATACGATAAATATTACTGGATAATAAAGTTTTGCGAAGTTTTGTATAGCAATATTTATCTACAGGTTTGGATATCAGTAGATGAATAACGCTATGATTCCAGACGAGGCCTAGTCTTTGCTGATCAGTGGGGTTGACAATCGGCAAAAAATTGATGGGATAAACTGCTTCGTGGGGAGGATGGATACAAGATTGATGTAGTATATCTAGTCTATCCCACAGCCTCACTCTCCCATAAACTCTCTCTAACTGCTTATATCTATTGATATCGCAGTGACTGAAAAGGAGATGCCACTTAAGTTACGATGACTTCCCAGATAGCTCCCTAACTTCAGCCCCTATGCAATTAAGAGATTCTCTGCGCCGGACAAAAATTGTCGCTACTATTGGCCCCGCCACTAGCAGTCCTGAAATGCTTAAGGCGATTATTGAAGCGGGAGCCACGACGCTGCGGCTAAACTTCTCCCACGGAACTCATGCCGACCATCAGCGTAGTATTCGCTTGATTCGGCAAACCGCCTTTGAATTAAATCAGCCAGTGGCTATTCTCCAAGACTTGCAGGGCCCAAAAATTCGCTTGGGGAAGTTTGAGAATGGGTCTATAGTTTTGGCAAAAGGCGATCGCTTCTCCTTGACAAATCGTCCAGTTGTGGGGACGCAGGAAATTAGCTGTGTCACCTACGATTATTTAGCCGAAGAAGTCCCAGTTGGGGCAAAAATCCTCCTTGATGATGGACGAGTAGAAATGCTCGTGGAGGAGATTAACCGAGACAAAGGTGATTTACATTGTCGCATCACCGTGCCTGGTAAACTTTCTAACAATAAAGGTGTAAACTTTCCCGGCGTTTACCTGTCAATTAAGGCAATGACTGACAAAGACCGAGAGGATCTGATGTTTGGTCTAGATCAGGGTGTAGATTGGGTAGCACTTTCCTTTGTCCGCAATCCCCAGGACATGATCGAAATTAAAGAACTAATTTCCAGTACAGGCAAGCAAGTGCCAGTGATTGCCAAAATTGAAAAACACGAGGCCATTGAACAAATGGAGGCAGTTCTGGCTTTGTGTGATGGCGTGATGGTTGCCAGAGGCGACTTAGGGGTGGAATTACCAGCAGAAGATGTCCCCGTACTGCAAAAGCGGCTAATTGCTACAGCAAATCGCTTGGGGATTCCCATCATCACCGCTACTCAGATGTTAGACAGCATGGTGAGCAATCCCCGTCCCACTCGCGCTGAAGTGTCGGATGTGGCAAATGCGATTTTAGATGGCACGGACGCGGTAATGCTCTCTAATGAAACTGCTGTGGGTAGCTTCCCTGTAGAAGCAGTGGCGACGATGGCACGAATTGCCGAACGTATGGAGCAGGAAGAAGTCCAACATTTAAACTTACGTTCTTCGAGAGATGCCCGGCGCTCCATTCCCAATGCGATTAGTCAAGCTGTCGGTCAAATTGCCGAACAACTGGGTGCAGCAGCAATCATGACCCTCACGCAAACAGGGGCAACAGCTCGTAATGTCTCTAAGTTCCGTCCCAATACCCCGATTTTGGCAGTGACACCCCATGTGAATGTAGCGCGGCAGCTACAAATGGTCTGGGGAGTAAAACCGCTATTGGTGCTAGGATTACCTTCCACTGGTCAGACATTTCAAGCTGCGATCAACGTCGCTCAGGAACTGAAGTTACTGTCCGAGGGAGATTTAGTAGTGATGACAGCTGGTACACTCCAGGGGATTTCTGGATCCACTGATTTGATTAAGGTAGAGGTAGTGACCGCAATCCTAGGTCACGGAATTGGACTAGGACAAGGTTCAGTGAGTGGTCGCGCACGGGTGGCTAATACGGCTATGGATGTGAGTAACTTTAATCCTGGAGATATATTGGTCGCAAGCCGCACTAGTGCCGATTTTGTTGAGGCAATTCGCAAAGCTGCCGGGATTATTACTGAGGATGAAAGTCTCACAAGTCATGCGGCAGTCATTGGCTTGCGTCTCGGTGTACCAGTGATTGTCGGCGTCAAACAGGCAACCCAGGCGATTCGAGATGGGGCGATTATAACGCTGGATCTGCAACGGGGTTTAATTTACTCTGGGGCGGTGAGAACGGCTTAGGGGGGAATGAGGGCTGGGAGATGAGGGAGATGAGGGAGATGAGGGAGATGAGGGAGATGAGGGAGATGAGGGAGATGAGGGAGATGAACTATTAATGATTTACCCAATGCCCAATGCCCCATGCCCCATGCCCAATGCCCTTTATCCAGATAAATGACAAATGACAAATGACAAATGACCAATGACTAATGACCAATGACTAATGACTAATCGCTACCCCAAGCCATCCAGCAAAGTTTTGCTGCTGTGTGGAGTCAGGATGCTCAACAGGTTTTACCTGATATCTAGTTGGACGTGGTGACGCGAGGGTGATGGAATAAGTACGGAGTTCGTCTTGGTGGAAAACTGTGACTGCGATTGTATCGTTTGGTTGGTAGTCTTTTAGGCGATCGCTTAAGCCACCCGCCATTACCTTAATCCCATCAATTGCTAGCAATTCATCACCTGCATCAATTCCCCCTGCTTGTGCAGGTGAACTAGTTTCCACAAACTTAATAATCTCCCGCCCATTCTCCCTATTTATTCTCACACCCAAGTCAGGTTCTTCCTGCTGATCAGCCACCAACTGCAAGCCAAAGGGTTCTAAATACTCATTCAAGGGCAAATCGTCCGTGCCATCAATGTAGCGTTTGAAGAAATCAGTCAAATCGATTTCGGCGACAGATTCGATAACTTCCTGTAACTGTTCTGGGGTATAGCCAATTTCAGCTTGCCCAAATTGCTGCCACATTTTCAGCATCACGTCATCAAGGGAGCGCTGATTGTGGTGAGTAGAGCGAATCAGTAAATCCAACAATAACGATACCATTTCTCCTTTTAAATAGTAGGAAATTTGGGAATTACCGCTATTGGCATCCGGGCGATAGAGTTTAATCCAAGCATCAAAACTCGACTCGGAAAGGGGTTGTACCTTGCGCCCCGGTGTAGTTTCATATTTGGTAATTTCCTTACCCAAGTTATTCAAACAGGACTTAACATCATAAATTCCCGCTCGCAAAGGAATTAACAAGTCGTAGTAACTAGTAGTGCCCTCACAAAACCACAATGATGGTGTGTAGTTTTCCTGGTCGTAATCAAAAACCTCTAATGCTTTTGGGCGAATTCGCTTGACATTCCACAAGTGAAAGAACTCGTGTGCTACCAATTGCATAAAGCGATCGTACTTTTCCTGAGCGCGAAACCCAAAACGTTGGTAAATTAACGAGCAAGAGTCTTTATGCTCCAAACCGCCAAAAGCTTGGCTAAATAAATGTAGCAGAAACACGTATCGTTCATAAGGCAAACCGCCGAACATCTGCCCTTCTACCTGGACAATTTTTTGGATATCAGCAATCATCTGCTGAACTTGGTAATTACCTTGTCCCCAAATTGCCAGTTCATGGGGTTTTCCCAAAACCTCAAATTTATACAATTGGTGGCGACCAATCTCAAACGGAGTATCAACAAGAGTATCGAAATCGCCAGCCAAGAAAGTATTTGTTTCCTCACCAACGGGTGGTAAGGCAGTAGTTACCTGCCATTCCGGGCGTGGTGGTACGATGGTGACGCGAATGGGTTGGTTCTCGCAGCCTGGTATTCTAAAAAATAGTGCTGCACCGTTAAAGTAACCGTGGGTGGCATCTAAGTGATTAGTCCGTACCGATAGCTCATTGGCAAAAATGCGGTAACGTACAGTTAATTCTGAAACACCTATTTTGTCTACCTGCCAGTGATTTTTACTCATCTTCCGCCAAGGTAAAGGCTTATCCTCTGCAAAAGCCACAAAATCCTGTAAATTCTTGGCGTATTCCCGCACTAAATAAGAACCGGGTGTCCACACAGGCAATTTTAAATTGAGAATCGGTGAGGGATAATCTACAAGACGTAAAGTCACTTCAAAGAGATGGGTTTCTGGTTGGGACATTCCCACCAGGTAATGAATCGTTGGCCCGGTTTCTTGGACGTAGGTGTTGCGACGAGTTGCTGTTGCTTCAGTCATTTTGTCTGCTGAGTTAAAAGTCAAAGGGTAATTTTCCCCATCATGACAAATTTGCCTTTTAACTTTTGACTTTTATTTGCTGCGGCTGGTAGTCATAACCCAATAGGGTTCACAAAAGGGCTGAAACTCTTTTTTTTACGTAGACGCAAACGCGAGTGCGTCTGGTAAGAGTTGCGGCTTGCCGCAGGCTACTACTCCAGGCAAAGAGTTGCCAGTGCGCCCTTGCGGTTAAGAGACTTGTTCGCTCTTAGCGTTCCCGCAGGGTAGCAACTGGCGCGACACAGAGAGAAGAGAGAAGGAGGAAATGCTTAAGTGAACTGTATTGTGATATGAGGTAAATTTGTATCGGATAAAGCAATCAGACTTTCCCCGCCAAGTTCATCAACTGTTTTAAGTTCACAAGATAAGTAATGTTGTTGGCATCGTCAATGTTGATCCACCTTTTTTCATGCAGCTTTTCCATGATTTTGGTGGTTTCTTCAATGCCAATTTCTGTCACCTCTGCCAAGTCTTTAAAGGGAATATTAAAAATTTCTCTTCCTAAGTTTGATTCTTGACCATAGCTTTCGCCTAAAGTCACTAGGGTATAGGCGAGTTTGACAGCTGGTGGTGAAGACCGCATTTGCAAGCGCACGTTAATTTGCCGCAATCGCCGCACCATCAGTTGCAACATTCGGTGATGCAACTGCGGGTCTTTAAACAATATTTGAATAAAACGCTCTCTGGAGATACTAAGCAACTTCACGGGTGAAAGGGCAATGACATCGGTTGAGCGTGGAGATTCATCCAAAATTGCCATTTCTCCAAAAAAATCGCCACGGCCAAAAATTGCCAGGGCTACTGAATCTTCCCCGACGGTACGCCGGACTTTGACCCAACCAGAAACCACGAAGTAAACGGCGTTACCCCAGGCATCTTCCATCACAACAGCTCGCCCAGATGGGTATTCATGTTCAATTGCAACGTTGAGCAGCCATTCCAAAGTCTGTGGGGTGGCTGTACTCATTAAGGGGAAAAGTTCACTAAAAACCTCAGTTAGCATGAAATATTTGCAACAAATGGATTCAAGAGCGGGAAACTAGCTTTGCGACTATAAGTGAATACGCTTGGGTTAAGGATTTTCTGGAGAACCATAGGCCTGTAGAGACGTTGCAATGCAACGTCTCTACACTGTCCACTGGACAAGGGTTTTAGTCTTATCCCAAGCGTATTGGACTATAAGTTTGTTTAAACCGTAATCTTACGTAGAATACCATCGCCAAATTTGTATTTATTTGAGATAAATCTCTAAGCTTGAGCGGTATAAAGTTCCATTACAACATAACAATTATGTACCCGATCGAAATCCGCGTTTTCACGGACAGACAGATGATTTGCGGCTTGTTGGTGGATTGCTATCCAATGCTAGTATTTTGATCTGTTGGTCTAAATTTTTCACTAATTGATTCAGGGCAACCAAAGCCTCTGATTGTTGAGAATCAAGGCTGGGATTCAGTAAAAGCCGCTCTTGTAGTTGATGTAATTTGAAGCTTAGTTGCTGAGAAATTCCGAAAGCATCCCGACCGAGACGCGCCAACTGTTGTTGTTGATAGAACTTTAATGCTGCTCCCCGCAATACTTGGAGTGTTGCCTCTTCACCGTAAATTCCCGGCATGACTCGTAAACGTAATAACAAGCGGTTTTTTTGATATACGTATTCCTTCTCTACCTGTTTTGGTTCTGCAATGGTGGTGAGAGGTAGGGAAGCAAACCGCTTTAATTCATTCAGTACTCCTTGGAAAACTGAGAGCGGCAGTTCGTCTAATACAGACTGTACAACTCCATTGTCACTCCACAGTATCTTGCCTTCGTAAGCTTGTCTTTCTAAGTACAACCGACCAATTCCGCCCGCCAGGATTCGCCCTAATAATTCTTCTAGTAATTTCTTCGGTGGTAGTGTTGGCAGTACCTCAATAGGACTAAATAGTTCGGGAACTTGCGTGGGAAAAGTAGGTAAATTATTTGGTGTTATTCCTTCGGAAGTCTTTCCCTCTTGACCTTTGGAAGTAGAGGGTGTCAACAACGTGGTAAGTTGAGACGATTTATCTAAATCCGCTCTTGGCTGATGCACTTGTTTAGCATCTAACTGGGATGTATTCTTATGGTTGAGATAGGCTGACAATATTCTGCGGTGAGCGTCGGCTGCGATCGCCTCACTTACCATTGTGCAATTGACAGAAGACAAAATGCGACCAACATAATCTAGTGCCTCGACCTCTTCTGGATGAACCATACCTAGCAAGAGGTTTTTGTTTTCTAATTCAAAGGGCAAAATCTGGTGGTAGAGGCAAGCTTCAAAGTCCAAAAGACTATCAATTAGTTGGAATATTTGCTCGTGTTCAGCTCCTTGTTCCCACCTAGTTTGTGTCGCAGTTAGCACTGGTTGCCTATTTGCTGCGGTATCATTTACTTCGCCCTCTGAAGACAACATAGTTTGATTGCTTGGTATCTATTTATGTAATATTTTGCCCCTAATTTAGTAAATAGTTAATAAAGATACTTTGTTTTATTGTTAAAATTTCAACTATATATACTTAAGTAAATGTAAGTAGAAGATGAATTTTAGATAATGGACTGGGAACAACACTGAATTGGGATTCTAGAAACTGAGGGATGAGGGGGATGAGGGGGATGAGGGAGAAAATAATAATTGTTCAGTTGCTTTTGCTAGTTTCCTGTGTCCCACTCTCTACTGCCTGAATTGATCAACTAAATGCCTTACAGTCTACTCCTGGGTTCTTAAAGCTTGAGCAACAAGATAGACTTTTGTCCATTCGCCTAGCACTTGATGGGTTTTGAGTTTTAAATGTTGGGCTATTGCTTCTATTGAGTTATCGGCTCTGCGCAAATCTAGAATCTGCCGCCCCAGGGGAGTCAATTTTTCATCAAGTTGCTGCCATTGGTTTGGCGTTAAGCCCAAGTTATGTTCTTTCAAGGAAATTGAGAGCCAACTGTCTACTAGCTCTGGTTGACCTTTGAGGGCAAAAACACGCACAGCGTGATAACTAATTTTTTCTCGCAGACGGTAAACTTCCTTGGTCTGCTTATTTAGTTTCTGGGCGATCTCTTCCTGGGACTTACCTTGTAAATACAGTCGTAGCCATTCTACTGCCTCTGTTCCCAGATTTTCTTGTAAATAATTTTCAAATTCTTTTTGTACTGACTGACGCAGGGTCTGTTGTTCCTCTAGCTGTTGTGCTTCTTGATATTCTGCGATCGCTTGACTATCTACTAAGTTAACTCGATTATCACTGTCGTCTGTGAGAACTTCTTCTGACACCAGTCTAATCAAGTCAGCGTTCGGCACTTGGGTTAAGCCACCACGCTGAGTGCGACGCAAGTAATTCACAAATCGGTAAGCTAATAGGGGTTGGTTGCGGACTGGTCGCAAACAATATTCTTCTACACTGGCAAATAGCAGAGCATCGGCCAATCGTCTATCAGTTGTATATTTGGCAATATCAGCCATCTGCTGTTGCATATGGCTATCGCTTTGCAGTAATTCTTGGATTACTTCTTGTAACACGTCGATGACGCTGCGCTGGCGATCGCGGCTAAGGGCGACCCAAGTCTGAATCTTATTCCGTAATGTTACTAAACTCCCTAATCGCGTTATCAAGTTGCGATAAGCACGTTCCCGCCCTAGCCCCAAGTACCGTTGACGTAAAATCCTCCAGCGATATTCCATCGCTTGCTTGGCAATATCGAGTTCTTTAGGGTTAAACAGATCAAACCGTTTTGAGTCAGATCCAAATAGCCAGAGAATAATACTTTGCCTAGCAGCTTCATTTTGGTCTGGAAATTCGGCACTCAAGCGCTTTAGCCAATCTAGACCCAGTTGTTTTATATCTGTTGTCATAGTGAGATTGCGTCCCTCGAAACTTAATTTTGAAGTTTGCATCACAACCCCCGTTCGTCCCACCTAATTGTTTAACTGGCAACTGCCCCGGATCTCATGAGTTTGATGAAAATAACTCAGTGATTCCACTTTTATTACGTCTTAATTTTCTAAAATTATGCAAAAACCTCTATATCAAGGTTTTGCTTGGAATCTCTAAATGCGATAAACCCATGCCTATGAAGCGTTTGATCTCATTTAAATTAAATCTAACTTTTTGTAAAGTTATGTTTTTTTACTGACAATTGATGAGGATATAGCAATCCTAAATGAAATCCTCAGTATAGTACATTTGTGCCAATAACACCCAAGCTACTATTCTTCTTAACCCAAGGGTACTGGTGTATGCTGGGGCGATCGCTCCTTTAGGAATACTTAGTACAGCTTTGCGTAAAATCGTGGCCAATTGAGGGTTGAAATTTAAACGCATAGGCGCCTCGCCTTCCCGCAGGGTAGGGGCGCAAAGGGAAGCGCAAAGGAACGCAAAGAGAATTCGCTACGAATTAATGAAATGTTGTACTTAGGAGCTAGGCGGTAATCAGATTACAGCCTCTGCACCCTAGTAGACAAAACGCACACTAATTATAACTAGTATGCGTCTGCGCTTCGATTTTAGAAATTCTTCAAATTAGCGTTGGCGCACCCCAACCCAGGCATCGCATCCTTAATCTTGTCTACTACCTCATCTACAGGTATAACTCCCAATTCCCCAGAGGCGCGGGTACGGATACTCAAGGTGTTGGTTTCCACTTCCTTAGCTCCCACCACAGCCATCACGGGTATTTTTTCTTTCTCTGCATTGCGAATCTGTTTACCCAAGCGATCGCCACTGCTATCAACTTCTGCGCGGATGCCCAACGCACGCATCTTCGCCACTACATCTTTAGCAAAGTCTAGCTGTGTGTCACCCACAGGAAGTAATCTAGCTTGTACTGGCGCTAACCACAAAGGGAAATCACCTGCATATTCTTCAATTAAGATCCCAATCAACCTTTCCAACGAACCAAAAGGCGCACGGTGAATCATCACCGGGCGTTTGCGAACCCCATCTTCAGCAACGTACTCTAAATCAAAGCGTTCTGGCAAATTGTAATCTACCTGCACAGTTCCTAATTGCCACTCGCGTTCTAGGGCGTCACTAAAGATAAAGTCGAGTTTTGGCCCATAAAATGCCGCTTCTCCAATACCTTCAAAGTGTTCCATCCCCAAGGTTTCAACTGCACGGCGAATTGCACCTTCGGCTTTGTCCCAAACTTCATCAGAACCGATGTACTTATCACTAGCAGGATCGCGGAAACTGAGTCTAGCTTTAAAGTTCTTCAGTTGCAGACTATTGAACACCGACAAAATCAAATCCACCACACTGAGGAATTCACTATCTAGCTGTTCTGGGGTGACGAACAAGTGAGAATCATCCACTGTAAAACCGCGCACCCGTGTTAAACCGCCCAATTCCCCTGATTGTTCGTAGCGGTAAACAGTACCAAATTCCGCCAACCGCATCGGTAGTTCCCGATAAGAGCGTAACTCACTCTTATATATTTGGATGTGAAAAGGGCAATTCATCGGCTTCATGACGAAGCCCTGTTCTAGGGCAGCAGCTTCCTCATTATCTGCCATCAACGGGAACATATCTTCTTTATATTTTTGCCAATGTCCAGAGGTTTTAAATAAATCTACTCTGGCAATGTGAGGTGTTACTACAGGTAAATAACCCCGTTTTAACTGTTCTTGCTTGAGGAAGTCTTCTAAAGTACTCCGTAACAGAGTGCCTTTGGGTGTCCACAAAGGTAAACCCGGCCCTACTAGATCAGAAAATATAAATAATCCCAGTTCCTTACCCAGTTTCCGGTGATCTCGCCGCAGCGCTTCTTCTTTACGTCGCTTATATTCAGCGAGTTGTTCTGGGCTTTCCCAAGCGGTGGCGTAAATGCGTTGTAATTGAGCCTTGGTTTCATCACCACGCCAATAAGCGCCAGCAACACTTTCTAGTTCAATTGCTTTCGGGTTTAATTCACTGGTATTTTCCACATGAGGCCCCGCACACAAATCCCACCATTCATTTCCCAGGTGATAAATCGTGATTGGTTCCTCTTTGATATCTGCTAGAATTTCTAGCTTGTAAGGTTCCTTTATTTCCTGAATCCGGCGTGCGGCTTCTTCGCGGCTGACTTCTTCCCGAATTACTGACAGTTTACGATTGATAATCTTCACCATCTCTTTCTTGATGGCTTTGAGATCATTTTCGCTAAATGGTTCTGGACTGTCGAAGTCATAATAAAAACCGTTTTCAATCCAAGGGCCGATTGTAACTTGTGCCTTGGGAAACAGCTTTTGTACTGCCATTGCCATTACATGGGAAGCAGTGTGGCGAATCTTTTTTAAATTCTCGGATTCGCTGGTACGCGGTAAATAAATTTTTTCAACTTGTTCTGAGTGTTCTGACTGATTTGATGAATTTGGCGACATTGGCTGCTGAACCATTGGCGAAGTGATTACAAAAGGTGATTTATCTGAATCTGTAGGCTTATTTAACTATAACGACTTTGATTTTTGCCAGTTCGGCTTGATCTCAATACTCATAATTTGTTTATTATCTAAACTGGTATTCTTACCCTTGGCGTGTAGAAGAATATCACCAAATTCTCAAGTCAGGGTATCAAGTGGAATGATACAAACTTCCACCTGAGGCAATACGGT
>NZ_JAIVFV010000091.1 GCF_020829445.1 Nostoc sp. CHAB 5836 | reverse complement strand
CTTTGGAATCCCCACCTTCAACGAAGTAAGGTGGGGAGGATGTCAAGACTAGCAATGTACTTCAACTCTAGGAAACATATCACGAACAGCCCTTAAACTTAGCTAATATGATTGAGCAGCGTTTTGCAAATTTAAGAGACTTTGAATTACCAGAAATTCCTAGAGAACCTATTCGCACCGTATCAACATTTGAAGAATGATGCCTCTAATGCATCACTCAATAAATACCTTGGATAAATCCAGAAACAAATCAGAGAAACAGGGCAGATTAACTGATTCATTTGGCAGAGAAATCAACTTGCGGCGATAACCAAATTTACCTTGCAAAGCTTGATAAGGTTCGCTGTAGCATTCTAGATAATTATCTACTAAATTAAATATCCAATAATCCGAGATATTTGCTTCTGCATAAATAAGTAGCTTTTCCTCTTGGTCATATTTTAAGGATGAATCGGCAATCTCAATTAAGAGTAAAATATCAGATGGATTAGGATGAACTGCTAAATAGTCATCAGGACGATTTTGCACAATCACCATATCTGGTTCTGGTTCGCTGTTTTCAGAGATAATAATTGGTTCTTGTCCTCGAAGAGTCGCCTTTTCTGCAAGAAGCTTGAATAATTCCCGATACAAGCGTGTGCCGCAAACAGAGTGTGGTGTACCTTTTGCTGCTATCTGGATTATTTCTCCTTTAATTAGCTCAACTCTGTCATCCTCACTAAAAAATCCGAGTTCTAAGAGACGGTGATATTCAGCTATGGTGAAGCGTTTAGCAGTGGTAAGGCTCATAACAGCTACGAAAATGCAGAGTTGTTTTTATCTTAATATAGCTTTGATGTTCTTATTGAGTTGAAATGTTGATGTTGGAATAATTATCATTACTAATGATTGAGTACGCCCTAATGATGACCGACAGCGTTATACACTGCCACAAGTTTCTACAAATTGTTTTCCACAGTCTTTACAAAGATAGCACTGCTTGCCTCTGCGATACCCATTTTTAGATAATCGCTGTGATTGACAATGTAGACATTTCATTACCTTCATTACACATCCCAACACATTATCTCCAACATAGGGTTCTAAATATGAAACGAGCAAATCTTCAATAGCTTGGGTCAGTCGTTGCCGATGTTGTTGATCTGGGTTGCGAAGTGCCGATAATATGACAGCATTGCTGCTGTGAACACAAACTTCTGCCAGCAAGCTGCACTGTGCTTCACTTAATTTTGAGTTTCGCTGTTTCAAGATATTTGCCATAAAGTTAATTGCTTCTTGGGTCATGCTTTCATCAATGGATTGGAAAATTTCGCGGGCGATGAAAAACTGCACAAATACCACCCGTGAAACTGGCTGCTCAAACATTTGTGCTACAGAGTTAACAAGAGCATGAATCATTTGACGTAGTGGTAACTGGACAATTTCTGGCGTGTTCACCTGCGCCCACATCTGCTTTACGCGCTCAACATGGCGTAACTCCATCGCTTGAAAAATAGCAGCTTTATCAGGAAAAAACTGATATAAAGAACCGATCGCTGTTCCTGCCTTTGCTGCAATTAAATGGGTAGTTGCAGCTTCATAACCCACTTGATCAAACACTCCAGCTGCCGCATCCAAGATTTTTTCAACTCGTTGTTTTCCTCGTTGTTGTTTGGGTTGACGACGTAAACTGCTTGACGAATGTGAATCTTCTGTCATATATTAAAAAGACGACGGATTTTTCACAATTTTATAACTAGCGGAGAAGATCATGGAATCTATGCTTCCTGGTGCCCCTTGGCTATTACTCCACAAGTCGATGTTGGCAGTTAACCAACCTCGAAAAATTTCCTTGTATGGTGATGACTATGTGATGTGGAAAGATTCTACCGAAGCGATATATGCTTTGCCCAATGCTTGCCCACACATGGGAGCAATGTTGTCCGAAGGCTGGTGTGAAACAGAAGGTGATGGTAGAAGTGCTGTGGTCTGCCCGTTTCATGCCTTGAAATTTGATGGGTCAGGCTGCACTGTTTTACCTGGAACTAACAAGAAAACATTGTCACAACTCAAATCATTAGAGCTAATAATTCAAGGGGATTTTATTTGGTCTTATGGTGGAAATGATCCGAAAATACCTATTCCCACAGTACTAAATGAGATTGCTAAAACATACTCCCTCATTGGACATACAGCAGATAGAACTATAGATACTTCAATGCTGACGATGCTGCTGAATATGCACGACTACAATCATCAAAATGGTACTCACCGAGAATTATTTCGGATTACCGATATCGAATTTCATCAATTTATTGATCACGGGCATGAGTCCCATGCCTTTTATGATTTGCCCACAGCACCTTATAGCTTAGTAGAAAAGCTGAAGAAGCCCAATTTGCTTTTATTGCCCAAGATTATCAAAGCGCATTTAGAGAATCATTTTCCATCCCTTGTAATTTTTCATGGAGAAATGCCATTAGGTAAAGCCGCACAGTGCCATATATTTGTGCCAGAAGCCGCTAATCGGACACGGACTTATATTTTATTATTTGGTCAAGCCAAGCATCCTATATTTAAGATACTTGGTAGTACATATCTTAAGTTTGGTGAGGTGGTAGTAAATCAAGATGCAGATATATTAGGAAAAATTTATCCGAATACACCTAAAAAAATTAAACTCAATAATGAAGTAGGTATGGATTGGGTACGACGTAATTTTGATAACTTTCCAAATATTGTAGAACCTAGTTTTTCCAAGCAGACGGGGGATAAAATTTCAGCATCATAGTCATTGCTTGGGAACATCCCAAATGTGCAAAAACCTTGATAGCCCTTTTTTAAGAAAAGCTAGAGAAGATTAATACTATTGAGTTAAGTGACTTTCTAGCAAAGATGCGATCGCTTCCGGATGAATATTCTTGTATTTCTTTTTACCAAGGTGTAAAACACAGTTGGGAGCGCTGCTACAGCATTTTTGGCAACTCGTATGTTCAATGGTAACTTTGTCTAACAAACCGCGATCGCACAAAGTTTTTTCTAATTCTGATAATAATCCTTTACCACCACGTTTTAGGCAACCACCCTTTTGACATACCATAATCCTCGCTTTGGTTTGAGGTGGTAAATCTTGCTTTGGACACACATCAATGGGTGTCACCCGGTAGGCTTTTACTTTAATTTTACTTGTGCGCAAATCTACCTTGCTGTGACCACAAACACGAACTCGCTGACCAGGAACTAAGGATGAACTTAGTAAACGGCGCAACTCTTTAGGCAGTTTAATTTCCACATTTCCAGATGGAACTGCTAATTGCAAATATTTATATTTTCCAGGTTCACCACCAATAAAACCTAGTAACTCTCCCTCAAGGTTCAATTCTGATAAAGTCAAATACTTGTCACCCATGATTGATAAAAAATTAGTAATTAGTAATTAGTCATTGGTCATTGGTCATTAGTCATTAGTTAAGAGTTATAAGTTAGCAGTTAAAATTTATAACTCATAACTCATAAATTCTTACTCCTCAAATCTTTCTTGCACCTGCTCGATCTACCGCCAATAAATAAATTTATTGGCTAATAGCTTAACTCCACTAAAGTGGACTAAAAACCTTACTTAGTCTTCTTTAGAATACTTTAGCTATTAGCCTCAGAATTCATTCTGAGGCGGTTGTGGGAACAGGTGCAATATCTGAGAAACCCACTCCCCATTTTTTAAGCGAGTCGTTTAGCTTCTACTGTTTGGGGTAAATTTGCTGTGTCTGGCAATTCACTAAATTCCAATTCCCAACCATTTGCTAGAGTGAGAATCTTGCCATCATTTCCATCGGTTTGTTTGACGACTTCTTCTTCAAGGTCTTTTTTAGCAACGTAAACTACTAAAGTGCCGGCATCATTCATGCGTAGCATTACTTTCATGAGATTCCTCAACAGATTCTAGTTCTTTTTTCTTACAGCCAACGACGAACCCTGTTTCTAAGAAATGCACAGCATAGATATAGGAAGTCTGCAAATATGTTCCTATACTCGCTATGTAGCCGATATCTCCCTTGTTTACTAAAACTTGGCCGACTTCCTTTCCAGGAAAAGTACCATCGTTTTTTAGCAGTTTACGAACTTTTACTTTTTCACCAATTTCAAAAGCAGGTGGTAAGTTTAGTTCTAATTCATCGCGTTGCATGAGAGTACCTCTGTTCTCTGACCAAATTCAATAGTTCTTCTGTCGTCAAACTGCGTTTTTTCTGTACCGATTGATGGCGTACTGCATCTAAAACAGATTGGGTTTCTTGGGAGTTCAAGAAAATGCCATGCTGTTCTAACAAGTTTGAAACCAAATGCCGTCCAGAATGTTTTCCTACTACTAAACGCCGTTCCCAACCCACCTCTTCAGGTGCAAATGGTTCGTAGGTAATGGGGTTTTGCAATACCCCGTGAGCATGAATACCAGATTCGTGAGCAAAGGTATTTTCGCCAACGATCGCTTTCCAGGGTGGTACACTAGCACCTGATGCGGCTGCAACTAGTTGAGACAGTTCCAGCAAACTGGGAGTGTCAATACCCAAATCAACGCCGTAGATGCGTTTGATTGCCATGACAACTTCTTCTAATGCTGCATTCCCCGCCCTTTCACCTAATCCGTTGACTGTGGTATTCACGGATAAAGCTCCGGCTTTGATACCCGCAAGGGCGTTGGCAGTTGCCAGACCAAAATCATTGTGTGTGTGGATTTCTAAGGGTATCGTCAACGCAGAAACCAGTCTTTGGACTTTAGTGTAGGTGGTAAAGGGGTCAAGAACTCCTACAGTGTCGCAGAAGCGGAAGCGGGATGCACCCCATTCTTGGGCATAAAGTGCTACATCTAAGAGGAAGTTTTCATCAGCCCTCGAAGAATCTTCCCCGCCGACTGCGACCCAAAGACCTTGATCGAGGGCGAAGTTGATGCAGTCTTTAAGTTTTTGTAAACTTACTCGCCACTGACCATGAAATTTAGTAGCAATGTGGATACCAGAGACGGGAATAGCAATATGCACCCGGTTCAGACCACAGGCGATGGAAGCCTTGATATCTGAGATGACAGCGCGGTTCCAGCCCAAGAGTTTTGCTTGTAAACCCAAGTTAGAAATTGCGGCGATCGCACGCGTTTCTTCGTCACCCATTGCCGGTATACCGACTTCTAATTCAGGTATACCAATAGCATCGAGAAATTTAGCGATCGCTACTTTTTCTTGTAAGGTAAAGGCAACACCTGCTGCTTGTTCGCCATCACGTAATGTCGTGTCATTAATTATGATTTGATTCATTGCAAATATCCCTCTCTTGGAAGTATTCTTAATATCCTTTCTCTCTACAACCCCTAGTGATGGTAAATGCTAAAAATATCACAATTCATAATGTTGGATACATGATCCTTAATTATTGCCCCATTAGTAGCATCACATCTGTATGGCAGGGAACTAAAACAATGTATAATTTACCAATGGTTTTTACCGATGTCAGTTGAAATATCTTCGAGTAGCAATGAACTAATATAGCTATTAGCAAATCCAGAACAAAGTAATACACAGAATCCAGCAATTAAGGATGTAATCATTTTCGTAACCTCATTTTTTCTAGTGGATTTGGGCGTAATTCAGGCAGGTAATGGTACTCCAAGCTAGGGGCTACAAATTAGCTAACTCTGTTCTGCCAGCCAATCAAAAATCTTTCCTAGCTGCTCCAAGTCAACTAAACCATACTGCCAGAGGAGCATCGGTAGTGGGCCATTTTCTAATTCACGGTGTCGCAGAGCTACAGCAATATCCGCATTTGAAAGTTCAAGTTCATTGTGCAAAAAATTGAGGAGTTTTATATCTCTGTTCCGAATCGCCATAATTGATTGAACTTGAAACTTCTTAAGTTTGGAAAAGAATTAAAAATCAGAAATCCAAATTTTACTTGGAACTTTAGCCTTTTTAACGGTTGCTATATGTCAGGGAAACTTCAGATTTAGTAGACTGGATAAAATCTGAAATTCCATTAATCTTCCTCAGTCTGCAACAAATTCTGCTGGCGTACAGTAACTTCAACTTCTAAACCTATTCGACCTTTGTGCATCTATGAACAAAAAGGAGGAAGTGCAGTGATTTCGTCATGAATTCAAGATGAATAGTATCGGAATTAGGTCTTTGAAAAATACTCATGATTCATCACTGTAATGCCAGCAACGCTCTAGCCACTCTAATAATTCGTGACGAGAAGCAAGAAATTGCATAACTGTACTGCGAATTAAAATTGCTTCTAGCAGATTATTCACTTGCACTCGTAAAGAACCATCGGGTGGACAAGAGCTATTAATTTTTAACTCTTGCAAACGGTGATAAATTCGCCAGCGATCGCTCAAAGGAATCTGCAAAACTTGATCAGCTAAAGTGCGATTTGTCATTTGTCCTTTGTCCTTTGTCATTTGTCATTTGTCCTTTGTCCTTTGTCATTTGTCACTTGTCCTTTGCTAATGACCAATGACCAATGACTAATGACTCTTGACGCTTAAAGTTTGTAGTTGTTTTTCGAGTTCTTCAATGCGCGAGAGCAAAGAACGAATCACCGTTGCTTCCACATCGGGTAGCTTTCCATGTTCTAAAGGAGAAAGGCTAGCGCTTTCGTTGCGAGAAATAATTCGACCAGGAACTCCCACAACTGTGCGATCGCTCTTTACATTCTGCAAGACAACGGAACCTGCACCAATACGGACGCGATCGCCAATTTGCAGATTACCTAAAACTTTCGCACCCGCCCCAATCACTACATTTTTACCCACTGTGGGATGACGCTTACCAGTTTCTTTACCAGTTCCGCCAAGGGTAACGCCCTGGTAAATTAATGTGTAGTCGCCCACGATCGCAGTTTCACCAATGACAACACCCATTCCGTGGTCGATAAACACGCCCTGACCAATCTCTGCACCTGGGTGAATTTCAATCCCTGTCAAAAATCGCCCCAAATGAGAAATTAAGCGGGGGATAAAACTCACACCTCGACAATGTAACCAATGAGCAATACGATGCAAACACAGTGCGTGCAATCCGGGATAGCAAAACACCACCTCTAGCCAATTACGTGCTGCTGGATCGCGCTCAAAAATAATGCGAAAATCACTCAATAATGGCTCAAAAAAAACGCCAGTGAGTAAATTTTTCAGCATGGATGTATGTGCAGAATCCTGCGTTTTGGTAGTCTGGCCATCGCTAATACTGTCTAAAGACTGTTGCATCGGTAATGTCTATCTGATAAAAGAGCCATCTGCTATTTTTATGCTTATATCAGGTGACATCCAACTCCACATAAAACCCAATGCTGATTGGATTTATTGGATTGATTAAGGTTGTACTCAAACCTCGAAACCCCGACTCCAGATAAACTTAAAATTTGTCTTGGGATAGGGGTGCTAGTATTTAATGATGGGGGTACTAGTATTTTTGGGGCAGGGGTTAAGAATTTCTGTACTCGCTACAATAAACTTTACCTGTAAGCCTTTGCAAACATTACACCAAGATAATTTGCAATATATTAAGCTGTACTCAGATGCACTCAAATATGAGTTTGATGAAGCTACCAAACACTTTTTTGTATATGCTACTACTATTATTTATTATCCTATTATTTCCTTAGGCGAAAGACAAGTTTCTTTATTTTCTTTTAGGATTTGTTGTCTGTATGCACATATACGTTTCAAAATCTAGTTATCGCTCATATTGAATATCTTATTATTATAGATGTGTTGAAGGAAAGCATTTCAATGAGTGCAAATATAGGAATCCAATTTGATTACGGAATCCTATCAGGTTCGGTTAAACACTTATAATAACCGTAGGTTGGATTGAGGAACGAAACCCAACATTTGATCCTTGTTGATGTTGGGTAACACTAAAGTCATCGGTGTCAACTTAACGTGAAACCCTTGCAATGGCGTCATACCAAGTCTACTGAAAAAGAATTGTTTTGACGTAGCAGTGCTACGTCAAGACAAGGGTTCTGGGTAACGCATATTTAATTTCACCAGATGTCTAATTACTAATTATGCCCTCGCAACCCCACCCCGCTTTTGTCTAGTGACAAAATCTCCCCTCCCCGTGAACGGGGAGGGGATTGAGGGGTGGGATAAAATGACTGTGGAATGAGCTTTCTGGCTTAAGTTGACACCAATGCACTAACTTTGACTACTTTTATTATTTTTTAAATTGTTCTAAATAAACAGCAACATACATCATAATGCTGTTACATCTTTGTTAAGAATAGTTACAGGTTCTTAACACAAGGCAATATTTATTATGGTAGTCTCACTTGAGAAGAATGGATCACATCAGGTTGTGATTGTTGGTGGTGGCTTTGGTGGACTGTATGCAGCAAAGGCTCTGAATGCAGCGAATGTAAATGTTACTCTCATTGATAAACGTAACTTTCACCTATTTCAGCCGCTTTTATATCAAGTTGCCACAGGTACGCTATCACCTTCTGATATTTCCGCACCATTGCGATCTGTATTCAGTAAAAGCAAGAACACAAAGGTGTTGTTGGGAGAAGTAAATGATATCGATCCAAAAGCGCAACAAGTGATTCTGGGTGATGAAGTAGTACCTTACGATACATTAATTGTCGCCACAGGTGCAAACCATTCCTATTTTGGTAAGGATAACTGGAAAGAAGTTGCTCCTGGCTTGAAAACTGTGGAAGATGCGATAGAAATGCGTCGCCGGATATTTGGTGCATTTGAAGCAGCAGAAAAAGAAACTGATCCAGAAATTCGCCGTGCTTGGTTGAGTTTTGTGATTGTAGGGGGTGGGCCCACCGGTGTAGAATTAGCAGGTGCGATCGCCGAGTTGGCATACAAAACTCTCAAAGAAGATTTCCGCAGCATCAACACTTCAGAAACGAAAATTTTACTATTACAGGGGGGCGATCGCATCCTCCCACACATTGCGCCAGTGTTATCGAAATCAGCAGCAGCATCTTTGCAAAAGTTGGGTGTGGAACTCCACACTCACACCAGGGTGACGAATATTGAAGATGACATCGTTACTTTCAAGCAAGGCGATGAATTAATAGAAATTGCCTCAAAAACTATATTGTGGGCAGCAGGTGTCCAAGGTTCCCCAATGGGAAAAGTCTTAGCAGAAAGTACAGGTGTCGGGTGCGATCCTTCGGGACGTGTAATTGTAGAACCTGATTTGTCTATCAAGAGTTATAACAACATTTTCGTAATTGGAGATTTAGCCAACTTCTCCCATCAAGATGGTAAACTCTTACCTGGTGTTGCACCCGTAGCTAAACAACAAGGAGAGTATGTAGGTAAACTAATTCAAGGACGGCTTCAAGGTCAAACTTTGCCACCATTTCATTACAATCATGTGGGTAGTTTGGCAATGATTGGGCAAAATTTAGCTGTTGTAGATTTAGGCTTCATCAAACTTACAGGTTTCCTTGCTTGGGCATTTTGGCTATTAGTTCACATCTACTTCTTAATCGAGTTTGACACTAAATTACTAGTAGTATTTCAGTGGGCGTGGAATTATATCACTCGTAATCGTCGCTCAAGATTGATTACAGGTCGGGAAACTATTGTAGAAACAAAAAATGTTAACAATAGGGTACAACAGCCTTCTGGGACACCTCTGTAACTTCAGGTATCACTGCATTAGTCGAACAATTTTGGACTTCGGCTTACCTCGACTTTGCTACTTCGACGCCGCGGTTCCTGAGCGTAGCCGAAGGGCAGTACAAGTCGGTACGAGTCGCTCAGTCGAACGATTTTGGATTTTGGATTGACTTTGACCCCAACCACAAGAATATGAGGATGAGATACCGTCCTAAGCTATTTTGGCAATTTGGCATATCATGACTTCGAGTTGCAGTTTAAATGGAGATATCAACACAACGGGACAATAAAGAAGTTGTACGAGGGATAAGGTAAAACTTTCCGCTTCTGGTGTCCCGGCTATGCCAGTTGTCAAATGAGTGCTGTAGAATAGCTCTACATAATTGATACAGCACTCAACAGAGTTCAGTTCCCCCTCTGCAACTGGCTAGATATCAACAAAATCAAATATAGCCCAGATGAGAAAACCCTTGTCAGTGGTAGTCTTGACAACACCATTAAAATTTAGCGGCTAACACGTATTTTAAAGCTTGCCAGTTCAATTAATTTTTAATCTGCGAGAGTAGTTGAGATGCTGAGTTAAGCTAATGAGCATTTAAGTTGCATAATAAATACCAGGGCTGAAGCCCTTACTACAAGCGAATCAGTCTGGAAAAATGAATGACGATTAGCTTACTATAATTAGTTAAACCACGTCTATCTTGAAACCTGTAGTTCAACTCTTTTCAAAAGGATTTGCCCTCATCCCCCAACCCCTTCTCCCAGATTTGGGATTCGGGGAGCTAGAATTTCAAAGTCCCTCTCCCAGACCTGGGAGAGGGATTTAGGGTGAGGGCGAAAACTACGGTTCTCAACTTAGATGAGGTTTAACAAATGCTAACTATTATCGGTTGCGGCAATCTCAATCGCAGTGATGACGCAGTAGGCGTAATCATTGCCCAACGCTTACAAAAATATCTAGCTGAAAATCCTCATCCTTATGTCCGAGTATATGACTGTGGCACCGCAGGAATGGAAGTAATGTTTCAAGCTAGAGGTAGTAAACAATTAGTAATTATTGATGCAAGTTCAACTGGTTCTGAACCAGGTGCTGTGTTTAAAGTTCCCGGAAAAGAACTAGAAGCTTTACCAGAACCTAGTTATAACTTGCACGATTTTCGCTGGGATAATGCTTTAGCAGCCGGACGGAAAATCTTTCAAAATGACTTTCCTGACGAGGTGACAGTTTATTTAATTGAAGCGGCAAATCTTGATTTTGGACTAGAGTTAAGTCCTGCTATAAAACATTCTGCTGATTTGGTTTTTGAACAACTAACCGCACTTATCAAACAGAATAATTATTCCTAACCCCTAACCCCCTAACTCCTAACCGAATGGCACTAAGAAAAGATACAGCCTTTGCTCTGACTGGTTCCCAGCCTTTAGTCTCGCAACCCATTGAGGCTCCGCCTCCAGTAGTTTGATAAGAGGCAGAGCCTCTTTTAGATACATTCCTTCCCAGCCTTTAGGGTGGGAACGAGACGACACAAGCCTTTAGGCTTTTCTTAGTACCATTCAACTCCTAACTCCTAACTCCTAACTCCTAACCCCTAACCCCTAACTCCTAACTCCTAACTCCTAACTCCTAACTCCTAACTATTATTTTTTAAGCCCAATCCCGATAAACCGAGAGTTCATCTACCCTCATTTCAAAAGGTACGCCTTGACTCTCTGGCGGACAAACACGGATTTTAGCACTGCTGACAATTCCATACAGTAATGTCCCCATTGGCACAATTTTTTGCAAAATACGCCAATTAGTAACTTGATCTGGACATTCAATGACCAATGTTAGAGCATTGGCATGAGTTGTGACATACCAGCGACAATTAGATAGAAGATTTTGAATCGTGCGATCGCAAGCGTCATAAAAGTATCTGCTAATAGAATACTCTAGTTGTTGCCGCAGTATAATATCCGCAGATGTCGGTTGTATAGGATGTGAGTCATCACCATTTAAGTAATACATCTTTGTAGCCATCTCTCTTTAGCTTACTGCTTATATTCCAATCACCATTCCATAAAGTACATCTTTATTTGTTTCTAATAATTCTTGGGTTTCGTCATCATAATAAGCACCAATACCACTACACTGAATTCCCAAATAATTACTAGTTAAATAAAGTCTCTGTCCAAGAAAACCAGCTATTTGCATAGCAGTTTGATAATTTAAATAATCTGACACAAAAAATAAAGTTACAGCACCATCTCTAGCAATAGCCTGATTAATACATAAGTAACCTGTATTTTCACTAAAATTACCCGTCTTAATCAGATGTGTACCTCTATATAACCCAGGTGTCATTCCCTCTACTCGATGCACCACCGAGTAAACTTCTATATCCTCATAATTTTCTGTCGGTATTGACTGTTGAAGTTGTTGCACTACATATAAATAATCTTCTTGAAAAATACATTCTTTCCGGAAACGTCTAATAGAACGTCTAGCCCAAACTGTTTGATAAAATTTATCCTTGTCAAAGTCAAACTGAGGATACTCTAATTTCTGCTGATGACTCTTTTGTAGAGCAGTTACTTGATAAGCATCTTCAATAAATTGATTAGATTCAAAATAATCAGTACCACAGACAAAAGGAACTTTCAGCCTTAAAGGTCTGACTTTCTGATCTTGTAGTTCTCCTGACACCACACAACCAGTGATAAACTCCTTATTTTCAAAACCCAAATCTGAATTGAGCGCAAGTTTATCAAAGTCAAAAATTAGTTGTATATCTCGGTTGTGGAGAAAAGCTGAAGCTGCAACTGCACCTAAATGGTGTCCGCTATCTAATAAGCAATATCTCATGCTTCTATTTTGATATTTCCAGCTAGACCTATAATAAACACAACTAATTAAAAAAATGAATCCGTTGATACTTTTACCTCGTATAATATAATTATCCAACCCATCATCGATTAATTCATAGATGAGAGTTAGACAATTATTCTCAACTTCTAGATGGTATATACCATCTACCATTCCCTCAATCCCGCGAACCTGTACATAAACTTCCGTAGGATACAAAGCGCCTGCTGATGGATTCACCCGCAATTTGTAAGGGCCATCTTTATATACTTTTTCTAGTGTTATCGCACTGGTTAACGAGATAAAAGAATGAACAGGATTATTGAGATTTAATTTGACTCTCCGATAAAACTTGGGATAAACTTTAAATGCAGATGGCTGTGTTGAAGCATCTACATAATTTGGATCAAGTTGTACCGATAAGTAAGAATGCTTGGTAGCGTCATGATAGGCTTTGCCCGATATCTGACTTGGCGGCATTTTTAAGTATCCTTAAAACTTCTACGTTGCTAGCAAAATCTATCGCTTTATAATCGTCTAAGTTTTTTAAATATAAATTAGGATGATGTTGTAAAAGTAACTTAACTACTTCTGTCTTTCCGGCTGATGCTGCGTACATTAAAGCTGTTGCGCCGTTATCATTTTGATTGTCAATATTAATGTTGACAGCCAGCAGTAAATTAATTAAATCGTAGTGATTACCAAAACAAGCAAACCACAAAGCATTGTTGCGGTCGCTATTTCGAGCATTGATGTCCGCACCTGCATCAATTAGTTCTTTTACGACTGCATAAACTCCTTCTCTTGTAGCTTTCATCAAAGCTGTATCACCATTTTCACCTGTCTGATTTAAATTGCTAGGATTATAACTTTTTGCTATTAGCCATTGGGTTGTTGCTTCACTCAAATTTTGACTGTTGGTTAGATTCATCAGTGTTAACTTTATTTGTGCCAGTTTACTAATATAAATTTCCTTGGCAAATAGAATGGTGAGCAATGCTCACCATTCTTGAAAAAATATTATCTAAATTCTTTCAACTTACATATATGCTATCAAGTTTATAAGTTGAAATTATGAATCATTTATAAAGATAACCAGATATTCGTCTTAAAACAGCTTGAAAAATAATGGAAAAGCAGTCATGATTACAGTTTTATTTCATAAGATGGATTAATCGCAAATATGTCATAAACGGTATATTTAAATCTTTGACTTCTTCAAGAAGTGGTGCATCTGATACCAACTTTTTATGAAGCTGCATAAAAAATTGGTATAACAGGGCTATTTCATTCTCATTTAGCCCGCCTCAGAATTAATTCTGAGTCTAATAGCGAAAGTCGTCTAAAGACGACTGAGAAAAGGTTATAGTCCGTTAAAACGGACTTTAGCTATGAGCCAGGAACTTCAGTTCCGGGTGGTTTATGAAAAAAATAAAGGTTCAAAACCTTGTCCCTTGTGGGCAAAAAAGTCCTTGTATTTCGAGGTAGGTGAAAACCCCACGCGGAAGCAATACTGCTCAGTTAATAATATTTGTAGGTTGGGTTTCGTTCCTCAACCCAACCTACACATTTTTTATTTTTTTGCCAAAACCTACGCAGTATTGCACGCGGAAGTGTCTGTCTTAATTCAATTACGAATTATGAATTACGAATTATTTTTATGTCTAGAATGAAATAGCCCTATATATGTAATTGATGAACTTATTCTTGATAATACCTATTGATATTATTATTTTTAAATCGTTTTATCCTGATTTTTTTAGCGCATTACCACCCTTTGTTGTAAAGATGATCAACTAGGGGTATAGCCTTTAGACAAATGATCATTGTTTCAATTTTATTAAGATATTTTAAAAAACAACAGTTTTAATATTAAAACTTGCTACTTTACTAAAGTATAAATAGCTAGAATTAGCAAGCAAAAACATGGAAATTAGCGCTCGTAATTCTCTTAAAGGGACTGTAAAAAAAGTTTTACCTGGTTCAGTCAATACGGAAATAACTTTAGAGCTAGCACCAGGAGTAGAGCTAGTGTCAATCATCACCAAATCATCAGCAGAAAAGCTAGGACTTGTAGAAGGGAAAGAAGCTTATGCAGTGATTAAATCATCAGATGTGATAGTTGCTGTTGATTGAAAAATAGGCAATTTTGCTTCCTTTGCAAGCTACTCTATTTCTGATATCAAATTGCATCCATATCGATAAAATAGTGACCTCACTCTTAGAATTTTTCATAAAAAGAGTGAGGTCAAGAATATATTATAGTAATCTTATTTCATCAAAAAAGTAAAGGTTTAAAACCGGACTTCGTCCCGCTACGCTAACGCCTGCAAGTGGGGCGAAAAAGTCAGAGGTATTACAAATTATTTTTATATAAGTTGGTTCAAGATTGTCTCACATTGACTTTTACAGAAGGTGATGATTCCTCCCTCTGCCGTTGTTAATAATTATAATGAACAGCGAGTCGCACTAAAGGGGTAAACATTGGAATTATAAATTAGGAGTTGGTGAAGGATGAAAATATCCTTCATCCTTCATCTTTTATTTGGTCACTAAAGGCAGAAACCAAAGTAATAGTTTAAACCAGATATGCTTCTTGATGTGTCTTAATTGTGCAATTAGAACGAGGATAAGTTACACAAAGTAGAGCGTATCCTTTAGAAACCTGATCATCATCTAGGAAGTTTTGATCTTCTTGATTTATTTCACCTTCAACAACCTTGCCAACACAGCTAGAGCAAGAGCCTGCATGGCAAGAGAAGGGTAACTCAATACCATTTTCTTCTGCTGCATCTAAAATGGTAGTTTCTTCGTCAACTTCAATTGTGGTGTCGAGGTCTTCTTTTTTGTTGATTAATCTAACTTGGTAGGAAGCCATTTTCCGATTCTCCTCAAACTTTATACAGTTGGTTTAATTTCCGAAGTTTTTGAGCAACCTATTTTACTTTTTGCTTCCCTTCTTCTTACAGAGATGCTATGCTTAGTGGGCTTCTCTATAAAAGTAAGAAATACAAGGCGAACGAGAAGCTACCTCAAGGCAGAGCGATCGCATTTATCGCATTTATAGAAAGCCTCTACAATCAGACTTGGCGCTAACGGAATGATGTTAGCTGCAAGGTACACCAGCAGGCGTACCGTCGTCTGTTTTGAAGGACTTACCACAACCGCAGGTATCAGTTGCATTGGGGTTAATGAATTTAAAACCGCTTTCCATCACTCCCTCAACAAAGTCAACGATAACTCCGTCTAATAAGGGCGCACTTTTGGCATCAACGTAAACCAGCACTTTGCCTTGCTGGCTTACCAAATCATCTGGTTGAGGCTTGCTAGTGATATCAATCGCATATTCATAACCACTGCAACCACCATCTTTTACCGAGATGCGAACACCTTTAGTTGCGCCATTAGCGTCGGGTGCTGAACCTTTGAGGAATGCTCGCAGATGAAATTCTGCTTTTTCTGATAAAATAACGGCCATCAGTTCTCCTGATTTGTAGCGATTAGTTGTTCTGATTTCAGGTGGGGATTGTCCTTTGTCCTTTGTCCTTTGTTATTTGGTAATGATCAATGACCAATACTTCGACTTCGCTCAGTACAAGTGACCAATGACCAATGACCAATGACCAATGACTAATGACCAATGACTAATGACCAATGACCAATGACCAATGACCAATGACCAATGACCAATGACTAATGACCAATGACTAATGACTATTTTGTGCAATACCCGTTGGTTCCATCGAATTGGATTGCGCGTGTCTCCAAGGCGCACTATTGCCGCATACTGGACAAGAGCGATCGCGGTGAGAACGGCGTTTCGCAAATTCCATCCGATTTAGGTCGATTGTCAGCAATTGCGACAATAGAGGCTGACTAAACCCGGTGATCAGCTTGATCGCTTCCAGTGCTGTTAGACAAGCTAATGTCCCAGAGACAGCGCCTAAAACTGAAAAGCCGCGCTGATCCCACTCAGGTTTTTCTGGAAACAGACAAGACAAACAAGGAGTCACACCAGGAATAATCGTCGTCAGGTAAGCCTCCATCCCATTCATTGCGGCTTCCACCATTGGCTTACGCGATCGCACACAGGCTTCATTTAACAAGTTACGCTCTGTAAAGTTGTGGGCGCAATCAAGAGCCATATCAGCCGACTGCACTAACGAGTCTACATTTTCCGGGGTGATGTAATCATGAACGGTTTCCACTTGGACATCAGGATTAATCGCATCCAGAGTTTCTTTAGCTTTGAATACCCTTGGCTTACCTACCCAATCATCAGTCATGAGAACCTGACGATTCATATCATCTAGCCGCAAGTCACCACCCCGGACTAGGATTAGCCGCCCAACGCCCGCTACTGCTAAGTAAAGCGCCGCCGTACCGCCTAATCCCCCCACACCTGTAACCAAAACCGTCGCTGACTTCAGGCGCTTCTGTGCTGTTTCGCCAAAATTCGGAAGCATCATTTGGCGACGATAGCGTTCTAATTCGGTAGGCGTTAGGTTAACCAATTTATACCTCCTAATCAGAAGTGATTTCTGTCAGTGTGACTACATTTTTCGGCTTGTCGTTAAACACTTTGAACAGCTTTTGTTCGTAAGCTGTCGATTCGATAAATACCTGATAAGCTTTTTGCAAAGCCAAAGAATATTGATTTAATTTCTCTTCTTGACTCAAGTCAGGAGAATTATCATCAATTTCCTGCATATATTGAGAGAACTTTTTCAGAATATGTAGACGATGTACATTTACAACTTCTAAATCGTAGGACAGGCTGAAGAATTGAAAAAATTCTTCCGCATCTACGAGCTTCTTGAATTCATCAATAGTTCCAGTCATTTAGCATTCTCCAATTGTTTCAGATGTTGCTTAAGTTCATCTAACTGGCGATAGATTTCATAAGTTGCGGCTGCAACATCCATAAGTTGTTTGTAATCTGTTGGTAGCCCTTCAGCTAAATCATGCAGATCCATCTTCATTTGACCTGCTTTACTGTTGAGGCGTCTGATTTGTCCTTGTAGTTCCTCAATTGTCATTTGTCCTTTGTCCTTCGTCCTTTGTCATTAGTCATTTGTCTTTTGCTCTGACTTTTCACGGTATTTGGAAAACCTCTCTCCTATAAGGAGAGAGACTTTGAATTTTCCCCCTTCCCGCATCGAGAAGGAGGCTAGGGGGTTAGGTTTTTCATGGGCTTTTCCACATGACCTGAATTGTCAGGTCTTTTACTAATGACCAATGACAAATGACCAATAACTCTTTAAATTTTGCCAACTTCAGGAAAACGCTTCGCCAAATCAAGACCTTTTTTGACGTAGTTTTCTCCCTCTTCTGCTAATTTCTCTAGGGAATCAAAGCCAAAGCGATGAGCATCTCGCAAAGTTTTCACAGCTAGCAAGAGACGACCAGAAAAAACTAGCGCCCAGCCAAATCCTTCATGACTCAAATCAACCACAACCTGGGATATCAAACCTGTTTCTTGTTCAATCCCAGCAGCTACAGCCCGAAAAAATGCCATAATTCGGGCTTGTGTGATCGGATCAACTTCGCCCTCAACGGAGATTTCCCGTTTCTTTTGTTTGGTGACAATAAAAGGTTTGAGAATCAATTCATCCGACCAAGTACGATAAACTCCATAACTGTCTTGACCACGGATTTGTTTGATTAATACCTTCAGGAAAGGTGAGTTCAAGACTTCAATTGTAGCGGTTCCGTTAACACTATTATTTGTGGTCATACTGTTGCTTCGTCTTCAATTTCATCGGCAAAGTTTGTGGTTTTGGGTTGTAAAGCTTTACGCAACCAAGGTGGAGGATTCCCTTTGAGGGTTTTCACTAGCTTATTTAGCACTTCACTAATTTCTTCTTCTTCCGATCGCGCCTTCACTGGGGTGACACCTTTCTTGATTAACCGAGCGGCGGCGCTACCACCAATTGCTGTGACGTAAACAATCGTACAGTCGCCTATTGCTTCAAGTTTTGGGGTGATTTTGTCTTCATTTCCGTCTTCTTTGAGTTCGCCTTCAAAGATGAGGGTTTCTACGAAGTGATATCCCTCATCGGAAATTTCGTAAACATCAATCGTTTTTGCCCATCCGAAGTGGGCGTTAATGTGAACTCGGTCACTTGTCGTGAAGGCTATTTTCATCGTAATTTGTCCTTTGTCATTTGTCATTTGTCATTTGTCATTTGTCCTTGGTCATTAGTCATTAGTAAATAACTAATGAATAATGACTCTTCTGTCATTTGTTACTTACTAATGACTAATGACTAATGACTCTTCTTGTTCTAAAAATAGGTTGCCGATGCCAAATAAAAGCTCCATTGTGCCTCGATAGCCAACTTTGGTAAATTGACCATTACCTAAGCGGTCATAAATGGGCAATCCTAGACGATAAAGAGGAATTGAGAGGCGTTTTGCGATCGCCACAACGTTGGAGTTACCAATCAGCAAATCGGAACCGACTGCTAGACTCTCAAAGTCTTCTAAGTCGCCGATGGTGATGCTTTTAACTGGGAGTTTTTCTAGGAGGTGCGATCGCGTGGTTGTCACCACCGCATGAATTTGACAACCCATCGATTGCAGGAAATGCACTGTTGACCACAACAAATCTGGTTCCAGCGCTAAGGAGACTCGTTTTGCACCGAAGTAAAAGTGAGTGTCCAGCATCGCATCTTGCAACTGACGACGTTGGCGGCGGTATTTTTCCGGTACGCTGTTACCGCTCAGAATCGCCAATGCTTGGATAAATTCATCTATCGGTTCTAATCCTGTCAGTTCGCCAAACACCTCATAAGGTGTGCCAAAGCGTTCTTCCAATATTTTGGCAGCCCCCCGCATACTTTCACCCAATGCCAGGGTAAAGGCAGAACTACCTACTTCTCGTAGCTGTTTTAAGGTAGTCCCACTGACTGTAACTGCACTATAAGCATCCTCTAAGTGTCCATCTAGAGAAGCGCCAAGGTCAGGTACAAAGATCGGCACTAGTCCAAAGTCCGTGACCATCTCTTTGATTTCCTGTACATCCCCAGGTGTGAAGGCAGAACCCGCCAAAATTGTGACTTGTTCAGTTCTGAGTCCACCTGCGCGAGGAATTTCCTTAACTATGCTTTCCACAGCAACAGCAAAACCATCTTGCAGGGCACCTTTAAAATCTGGGGTAGGTGCAAAAACGATCGCTAAATTATTTAATTCGGGATGGCGATCGCGGATTTCCTTCAGAAAACCCTCGATGTCATCACCTCTAGTTTCCGTTAACCCAGTAGTACATAAACCAATAATTTCTGGGTTAGCTTTTTCCACCAGAGTCAGAATTGCTTGCTCCACATTCTCTTCACCACCCAAAATAGTAGTGACTTCCGTCATCGCGGTGGTAGCTAGGGGAATCGCTTCCCGGAAATGCCGCACCAAGACAACTTTGGCGAAGGCAGTACAACCTTGAGAACCGTGGAATAAGGGCATTGTCCCTTTCAATCCCAAAAAGGCTAAGGTTGCACCCAAAGCTTGACTTTGCTTGAGAGGATTAACTGTCAGTGATTTGTTAGAAACAGTAACGATCGCCATTAAACTACCTCCTCATTTGCAAGCTCTTTACTCTGTGTTCTCTGCGCCTCTGCGGTTGAAAAATGATTTTTTTGAACCACAGAGTACGCAGAGTACACAGAGAGAAAAAGATGAGAATTTGGTATTGTCAAAACAGTTGCGATCGCCATTAAACTTCCTCCTCGTCCCAAGGAGCGGGTTTGCGTATTTGTTCCCAAATCGGGCTATAGAGAGCTTCGTACAGTTCTCGCGCCATCTCAATCATTCCTACATAACCTGCATAAGGATGGTGGCGTTCTTGGTTGATATCAAGGAAAGGAATTCGAGCTTTCAAAGCGGTGTATTGGTTACGTCCACCCGCAATCAGCATATCTGCGCGAGTGTCTTTAACCAGTTGTAGCAATTCCTGAGCGTTGCCTTTCTCCAACATGATGCCATCGTTGCCGATCAACTTCTTGATTTTGGCTTTATCTTCTTCAGTACTTTTACGAGTACTGGTAGCAACAACTTCAATACCCAAGTCTCTAGCAGCCGATATAATCGACCAACTCTTGACACCACCTGTATATAAAACCACCCGCTTACCTTTGAGTCGAGCGCGATAGGGAGCCAGTGCCAAATCTAAAGCAGCCGTTTCTTCGGCAATCAGCTTTTCTGTCCGCTCTTGTAAATCAGCGTCGCCTAACTTAGCAGCGATGTTTCGCAGACAGCGATTCATATCATCGATGCCGTAGAAAGACTCTTCAATGTAAGGGATGTTGTAACGTTCCTCCATCTTCCTCGCCATATTCAACAGCGCTCGTGAGCAGATCATGACGTTGAGCTTGGCGCGGTGGGCGTAGCGAATTTCATCGTAGCGAGCATCGCCCGTAATTTTAGACAAAATAGGGATGCCTAATTTTTCTAACAGTGGTGTTACTCCCCACATTTCCCCGGCGATGTTGTATTCACCGATTAAGTTAATATCATAAGGCGTTGTATGTTCCGGTTCTGCTGTTCCGACAACATATTCTAATAAAGCTTCACCGCCAAAACGGTTGCCCAGATTTTTACTGCCAATGAATCCTGGTGCAATGACGGGAATAACTGGAGTACCAATTTTTTCAGCCGCAGCTTTACAGACAGCATCGATATCATCGCCAATTAAGGCTGTAACACACGTGGCGTAGACGAATACTGCTGCTGGTTGGTAGCGCTCGTGAAGTTCCAGAATCGCTTTGTAAAGCTTCTTTTCGCCACCGAAGATGACATCATTTTCACCCAAGTCAGTGGTAAAGCCCATTTTGTAGAGTTGCGGGCCAGACGACAGACTACCACGACTGCCCCAGGAATTACCAGCACAGGCGATCGGCCCGTGGACTAGATGCGCTGCATCGGCGATCGGCACTAAAGCAATCATTGCACCATCAAAGGCGCAGCCCCCTTGAGCCGCGCCAGGTTGTGCCTGTTGAGTGCAAGACTTGTTTTTCTTTTCGGATTGTTTGTGCTGATTATGCTCGCATCCTGTCTCAGTCAGCAGCTCGTTGATTTTGCCTTGGGTGCTTTTCATCTCTCTTCTCTTAATTGTTAATTGTCCTTTGTCATTTGTCCTTTGAATAACTAACAACTAATGATCAGTTGTCCTTTGTCATTTGTCATTTGAATAACTAACAACTAATGACCAATGACTAATGACCAATGACCAATGACTAATGACTAATGACCAATGACCAATGACCAATGACTAACAAATGTATTTTGTGACATCCTCTCCACATACATCGGTGAGGTAAGATAGGGCACGGAAACGCAATCCTACAAATTCGTCATATAAAGGATTGAGTTTACATAGTGGTGGGATATCAATAGACTTCCCAAATAATTTAATTTGTCGCTCAAAGGGACAACAACAAGGAATTGTTTGGCAAATTAGATGAGCGATGCGATTATTTTTAACCTGAATTCCATCTACTACACGGCGCAACGGATTAAGAAGATTGTGGAACCACCCTCGTTTTTTATAGTTAGGTGGATGGTAATTAGGATGAGGATGAGTGTGAGTGTGTTCGTGAGTGTGATTGATGGTTTCCATTTATAAATCCCTTGGGTAAATGCTATCAAGAAAAAGAGGGAAATAATTACGAATTACGAATTACGAATTACGAATTACGAATTACGAATTACGAATTATTTCCCGCCTTTAATTAACACGTTGTGTTTCTACGCAATTTCTAACGAATCAAGTCGTAGGAAATATCTGTCTTAGAAGGAATGTTGGTGTTGCGATCGATTTCTTCAAACAGAGTATTTACAGTCCAGTTGAGCAAGTTGATCACACCCTGATAACCAATGGTGGCATAGCGGTGTAAGTGGTGGCGATCCATGATGGGGTAGCCGATTCTCACGAGGGGAATCTTGGTGTCGCGCCACAGGTACTTACCGTAAGTGTTACCAACCAGGAAGTCTACTGGTTCGGTGAACAACAGCGATCGCATATGCCATAAATCTTTACCAGGCCAAACAGTTGCGTGTTGACCGAAGGGGCTAGAAGCAAGCAATTCTTTGATTTCGGCTTCAAATACTTCGTTGCTGTTGTGAACCAAGATATGCACAGGTTCAGCACCCATTTCTAGCATAAAGCCAACTACGCTGTATACCAAATCTGGTTCGCCGTAGATAGCGAAGCGCTTGCCGTGAATCCATGAATGAGAGTCAGTCATGGCATCAACTGCACGACCGCGTTCGATTTCCAATTCTTCAGGAATGGGGATACCACTCAATTCGCTGAGTTTCATCAAGAACTCATCAGTACCCTTAATACCCCAAGGACGGGAAACAAAGGTTGGTTGCTTCCACTCTTTTTCGATGTACTCGCGGGTTTTGGGTGTAGAGTGTGCTTGCAGAGCGATCGTCGCTTTCGCGTTGATTGAATCTGCTGCATCTTCTAGCTTTGTACCACCTGGATACATATCGAATTCACCTGTGTTTGGTGAATCCAAGTAGTCGCTGTTGTCGGCTAGAATTGTGTAATCAAAGCCGAACAAAGAAGCAATCCGCTTGATTTCGCGGTTGTTACCTACGTAGGTGTCAAAACCTGGGATGAAGTTGATTTTACCATTGCTGGTTTCTTTCTTATGACCTGCGGTCAGGTTAGAAAGAATTCCCTTCATCATGTTGTCGTAACCAGTGATGTGGGAACCGACAAAGCTAGGGGTGTGAGCGTAAGGTACTGGGAAATCTTGAGGAACTGAACCAGCTTGCTTAGAGTTGTTGATGAAGGCTTGTAAGTCATCACCAATTACTTCTGCCATACAGGTGGTGCAGACAGCGATCATCTTAGGCTTGTAGAGTTGGTAAGAGTTCGCCAACCCGTCGATCATGTTTTGCAGACCACCAAACACGGCTGCGTCTTCAGTCATTGAAGAAGATACACCAGAGAATGGTTCTTTGTAGTGACGGGTTAAGTGGGTGCGGAAGTAAGCAACGCAACCTTGAGAACCTTGAACAAAAGGTAGAGTACCTTCAAAACCAACAGCAGCAAAGATTGCTCCTAGTGGTTGACAACCTTTAGCAGGGTTAACGGTTAAAGCTTCACGAGCGAAGTTCTTTTCACGATAATCCCAACCCTTTGTCCACTCTGCAACCCGTTGTACTTCTTCGGGTTCGTGACCGTTTTCAAACTGCTTTTTGTTTTCAAATAGCTGTTGGTACTCAGGTTGGTGGAATAACTCTACGTGGTCTTGAATTTTTTCTGGATTCTGAGGCATTTCTGGATCTCCAAGCTTACTGAATTCTTTACTAATTGAGGTGGGAAAGACGCGATTAATCGCGTCTCTACAAGGGAGATGGGAATATGATTCAAAATTCAAAATGCAAAAATCAAAAGAAATTTTTAATTTTTCAGTTTTGAATTTTGGATTCCCAACTCCCTCCTGGGGTTTTAGCCCCAGGTTATCCTTACTTATCTCACTCTCCCATTTCCCTAAACGGCAGCCTTAGCTTCAGCCTTCTTAGCCTGAGCTTTTTCATTCCAAGGAGCGCCAATTAATCCCCAGGTTGGGCTGTTGAGTGCCAAGTCCATATCGCGTGCGAAGATGGCGAAGCCGTCATAACCGTGATAAGGGCCGGAGTAATCCTTTTTGTGGTTTAATTCTTTTCAACTGTTTAATGTTTGCAGTAAACAGTGTCTGTGCTAAACATTGTTTTCTGAGAACACATTTATTTTTAGCCTAAATATAGGCTAAAAGCACAGCATAATCAGGTTCAGGACTCACGCATCATCTAAATGTTGTCCTGAGCCAAGGCGTTGTTGAATAAAGGGATGATTCTTGTAGGGTGGGCATCCTGCCCATTGGTGTCAACTTAAGCCTGGGCGAATGGAATTCGCGGCTACACAAACAAAGTCCGCCTGCGCGGACTAAGAGAAAATTAATATTTTTAACCCGCGCAGGCGGGTTTCGTCTGTGTAGACGCGGTTTCTAACCGCCCTTTTAACGTTAAGTTGACACCTATGCATCATGCCCGCCTGGAAATACAAGGGACGCTCATGTTGCCCATCCCACAAAACCAGCAAAATCATCCTGCAAATATGCAACACCGCCCGATGTTTATGTTTATCTCTGCAATCACAGAAATAAAGAGCGCACGATGAGAACGAAAGTACTACTAGAATTAGAAAAAGTTAATCTGCGTTTGAAGTCTGCAAAGGCAAAGGTGACAATTAGAGAATCGAATGGAAGTCTGCAATTACGAGCGACTTTACCAATTAAACCGGGAGACAAAGATAGCAAGGGTACTGGGAGAAAACAATATAATCTCAGTTTGAATATTCCCGCTAATTTGGATGGACTTAAGACGGCTGAGGAAGAAGCCTATGAATTAGGAAAATTAATCGCGCGTAAAACGTTTGAATGGAATGATAAATATTTAGGAAATGAGGCAATTAGAAAAAATTTTAAAACTATAGGAGAATTACTTGAAAAATTTGAAGATGAGTATTTTCAAACTCACAAACGTACAACTAAAAGCGAACATACTTTTTTTTATTACTTTTCCCGCACAAAGAGATTTACGAATCCTCAAGATTTGGCAACTGCGGAAAATCTGATAAATTCAATTGAGAAGATCGATAAGGAATGGGCTAAATATAATGCAGCTAGAGCGATCGCAGCATTTTGTGTGACATTCAACATCGAAATAGGTTTATCTAAATATTCCAAAATGCCTGAGAATAACTCCCGGAATATACCGACCGATGCGGAAATATCTCAGGGAATTATCAAGTTTGAAGATTATCAAAATAACAGAGGTAATCAAGTTAATCAAAACGTTCAAGATAGCTGGCAACTTTGGCGGTGGACTTATGGAATGTTAGCAGTTTTTGGTTTACGTCCAAGGGAACTTTTTATTAATCCTGATATTGATTGGTGGTTGAGTCAAGAAAACCTAGATTTGACATGGAAAGTTGATAAAGATTGTAAGACTGGTGAGAGACAAGCATTACCATTACACCGGCAATGGATTGAGGATTTTGATTTGATAAATCCGAAGTATTTAGAGATGTTAAGGGGTGCGATCGCAAAAAAAGATAGCACTAATCATGCGGACATAACCGCATTAACACAGCGAGTTAGTTGGTGGTTTCGTAAGATAGGACTAGATTTTAAACCCTATGATTTACGTCACGCTTGGGCAATTCGGGCGCATATTCTGGGAATCCCAATTAAAGCGGCGGCGGATAATTTGGGGCATAGCGTGCAAGTTCATACCCAAACTTATCAGCGTTGGTTCTCGCTAGATATGCGGAAGTTGGCGATTAATCAGGCATTGAGTAAGAGAAATGAAGTTGAGTTGATTAGGGAGGAGAATACTAAGTTGAGGATGGAGAATGACAAGTTGAGATTGGAGGTTGAAAAGTTGAGAATGGAAATGGTTTATAAACAAAGTTAAATTTCCTGATAAATCATACCAAATTTAGAGAATTTGCTATGATTTATAGGTGAAAAATCATCCAAATAAACCCATTAAAATATTTATGTCGGCTACTGACATTGGAACACTGATTGTTAAGTCACCTGAAACTCTAGGGGGTCGTCCCCGCATTGCTGGTACTAGAGTTTCTGTTCAACGCATCACAGCTTGGTACAAACTTGGGCTGAATGCAGAAGAAATTGCTGAACGTATGGGAAATATAAATCTTGCACAGGTTTATGCTGCTCTAACTTATTATCACGCTAATCGAGAGGAAATTGAGGCATATATTTCTGCTGAAAAAGCAGATTACAAGCGATTAGCTACAGAAATGGGGCAAGCAATATGATTGGACTTTGGACAAAAAAGAAGTGTTCGCGTATGTATTACGCGAATAAATGATTAATCTTGTTTATAGTTACCAGCAAAAAAAAAGCATAGCCACCAGAACCCCAAGGTATAGTAATATAAACTA